>PLKS01000073.1 GCA_003140665.1 Opitutaceae bacterium | reverse complement strand
CTTTCCGGCCTGGCAGCTCCCCGTCAGGGTGACCGCCTTCCCCCGCGGGTCGGCCACGAGCGCGGCGACCCGCCCCGTGGACATCACAAGCGCCTGGAACACGCCTTTAGGGAGGCCCGCCTCGGTGAAGACGTCCCCGATCGCCCTTGCGCATCCCGTGACGTTTGCCGCGTGCTTGAGGAGCATCGTGTTTCCCGCCATGAGCGCGGGCGCCGCNNGGAAGTTCCAGGGCATCACGGCAAGGATGGGGCCCATGGGCTCAAAGACGACTCGCGCCCATCGAGGCGATCCTGGCGGGCGCTCATCCCTCAGGAACCCGCGGGCGTGCCTCGCGTAGTATTCGCAAACGAGCCGGCACTTCTGAACCTCGGCGCGGGCCTCCGAGAGGGGCTTGCCCATCTCATCCGTCGCGAGCCGGGCGAGCTTTTCCGCGCGCCTGCGCAGGACCGCGGCGGCGGACCTTAGCCCGCGCGAGCGGTCCTCGAACGACAGCGCCCGCCATGCGGCGAACGCCTTCCCAGCGCGATCCAGCGCGGAGTCGACCTCGCGCCCGGTGTCTTCCCGGTACGAGCGGATCCTCAGTCCCGTGGCGGGGTTTGCCGTCGAGATGGACATGGGCAGAATGGGGGAAACCCCCGCGCGCCGCCGGCTCGGTCCGGGCCACGGCGGCGGCGGGCCCCTCAGACCGATTCGAGCAGCTTGTAGAGGCGTTTGACCATGCCGGACGCGTCGTCCAGGAGGCCCGCTGAGATCAGCGCGTTGTCGAGGATCTGTTCGGCCACGAGCTTGGCCTTCTCGGGCGCCGAGGACTGGAGCTCCGACAGGCGCTTGATGACGGCGTGGCGCGGATTGATCTCCAGGTTCACGCGCAGCGGGCTTTGCGCGCCGTCCTTGTTCATCGCCTTCATGAGCCTGCGCATGTGGGGCGACGCGAACTTGTCCGCGTTGAGCGCGAGGGCGGGGGAGTCGACCAGGCGGTCGCTTGCCCGCACGTCGGCCACGCGCTCGCCCAGGCTGTCCTTCAGCCATCCAACGAGCGACTTGGTCTCCTCCTCGCCGAGGGCGCCCTCCGCCTTGGGCTGCTCCGAGAGCCTCACATCGGCGTGGTCGGCGGCGGTGATCTTCTTTCCGTCGAACTCGCGGACGTTGTTCATCACGTATTCGTCGACCGTCTCATAGCAGAAAAGGACCTCGAGGCTTCGCGCCCGGAATCCCTCCAGATACGGGCCGGCCTCGATCGAATCCCGATTCGGGCCCATCAGGTAATAGATCTCCTTCTGGTCGGNNGCCGCGCCCTCCTTCAGGAACACGCCGAACTCCTTGTAGAACTCGGCGTACGGCTCGGGCCGGTTCTTCGCCTCCTCGTCGAGGAACTTGAGAAAACGCTTGGTGATGACCCGGTTCAGCTTCTCGACGAGCGACCGGTCCTGCATCGTCTCGCGGGAGATGTTGAGCGGGAGGTCCTCGCTGTCGACGACCCCCTTCAGGAAGCGGAGCCACTCCGGCAGCAGGTCCTTTGGCCGGGCGTCGATCAGGACCTTCCGGCAGTAGAGCGCCACGGCCGGCTCAAGCCGGGAAAGGCCCATCTTCTCCGTGTTGCCCTTGGGAACGAAGAGCAGGGCGTTGATCGAGATCGGCGCATCCGCGCTGAAATGGAGCCGGAGCCGGGGCGTCTCCGAGTCGTGGGCCTGGAACTTGTAGAACTCGTCGTACTCCTCGTCCTTGATCTCGCCTTTGCTCCGAAGCCAGAGCGCCTGGACCGTGTTGATCCGCTTTCCATTCAGGTTGATTGGAAACGAGACAAACGCGCTGTACCGCTCCAGGATCTCCCGGACCCTCCATTCCTGGCTGAATTCGGAGCACTCGTCCTTCAGCTCGACGACCACCTTGCAGCCCCTGCGCTCGCCCGCGCTCTCGTCGATCGCATAGCTGCCGGCCCCGTCGCTGGTCCAAAGGAGNNAGGAATGCCTTGGAGCCGGAGTGCGCGATCGTCCCGAGATTCTCCACCAATTCGGCCTGGGTCATCCCGATCCCGAAGTCCTGGATCGTGAAGGTCTTTGCCTTGTCATCGGTGGTTATGTTGATCTCCAGGGTCAGCTTGTCGTCGTAGACGGCCTTTTCCGTCAGCTGGAGGTGGCGCTGCTTCTCAAGCGCGTCGGATGCGTTGGAAACCAGCTCGCGGACGAAGATCTCCTTCTCCGTGTAAAGGGAATGGATGACGATATCGAGCAGCTGCTTGATTTCGGCCTGGAACTCGAAGGTCTGGGGTGCGGCGGTGGGCATTTGTGTGTTGGGAGCGGAGGGGTGAGCGTACCCTGATTCGGCGGAAAATCAACGTCGGCGGATATCGGGTGTAGGGCGGCCGGTCCCAGGGGCGGCCGGGTCGCGCCCCTTTTCGCCAACGGCGGCCCCGCGCGAGACGTCCGGCAAACGAATGGTTTGAACATTGGGCAAAGGGCGCGACAATCGGGATGTGAGCCGGATCTCCTTCATGCACTTCCTGCCCTGCCTCCGGTGCGGGAGGGACTCGGTGGGCGTGTCGCTGCTGACCGGGGCCGCGCGCCGGGAAAACGTGTGGTGCCTGGCGCAGGATTGCGAGGCCGTGCACTATCTGCGGATTGCGCCGGATTCTGGTGGCCTGGATCTGGCCTACGACCGTTACACGCTGGGCTACCCTCTCGAATCCTATGACGTCGGCGACTTTCCGTCATCGAAGGGCGCCCACGGGACCGAGACCCAGACGTCGGATGACGAGGGCTTCAGCGGCTTCATAGCCGTGTATCCGCAAAAGAGGAGGTTCAGCAGCGCCGACGTCCGGGCCGTTTGGAAGGCGAGCAAGGGGTGCTGCCACCTCTGCGGGAAGCACTGGGGCCCGAGCGAGCGCGGTGAACAGGGCTGGCAGATCGACAACGTCATCCCGATGGGAGGAAAGGCCGCTGCCGAGGGACCGACAAATTTCCGCATGGCGTGTGCGAAGTGCAAGCTCGGCAAGAGCCGCCGCCACCGCCAGGCCCGCCTCTTGCGGTCGATCCGGGATCTCGCGCTGCGCCTGACCCCCTCAATCTGACGGAAGGCGGCGGACCGTCATCGCGCCAGGCTGTCTCCCACGGGGACCACCTCGAGCGACGTGACCATTCGCGCCCAGCGGGCGGGCCGCTTGTCGCCCGGCACGACCAGCCGAAGGGGTCCCTGGGCATCGGGAAGGGTATGTCCGTCCTGGCGATCGACAAGGAGGATGGTACGACTGTTGAACGCATCCTCGAACTCGGCCAGGGCGAACACGATATCGTAATGATCCCGGCAATGGGCCAGGACAGCTAGCCGGAGGTTCCTGCCCCGCAGCTTTTCGCCAAACTCGATCCCCACCTTGGCCAAGACGTCCCGCACCGGAACCCCCGTGTAAACGTGGCTCTTCTTCTCATGGAAGTCGAAGGCGGTCACGTCCTGATGCGCGAGCGCCGAGAGATCCGCTTCGGAGAACACGGTCGCCTTGCCTTCGTAGACCACCGTGAGCGAGAGGTCGGCGGCCCGCAGGCCGGGCGCGCCGAGGAGCGCGAGCGCGATGAGAAACAGGGTGGGGCGAAGGCCAGCGGGGATCGGCTGCATGGGTCCTTTCGAGCGAAACACGGCGGCCGCCGCCGGACGAGGACGAAATCCACGGCCGACGGGAGCCGGCAACCTCGCGCAGGTTGAAGACGGACGATAAGTCTGCATACTGCCGGGAAGCCCGATGAGCCCAGCTTCCGCCAAGCGACCCATTCATCCAGAGACCAGGATTGGCCATGTGCATCTCAAGGTCGCCGACCTTGACCGCGCGCTTGGCTTTTATTGCGGGGTTCTGGGGTTCGAGCTGATGCAGCGGTTCGACTCGAGCGCGGCCTTCGTTTCCGCCGGCGGCTACCATCACCACATCGGCCTTAACACCTGGGAAAGCCTGGGAGGATCGCCGCCGCCCCCCGGGTCGACGGGGATCTTTCACCTGGCGATCGTATACCCGAGCCGGGCCGAGCTGGCCGACGCGCTCCGCCGGCTCGTCGCCGCCCGGATCCCCCTGGACGGGGCCTCCGACCACGGGGTGAGCGAGGCCCTGTACTTGCGCGATCCGGACGGGATCGGCGTCGAGCTCTATTGGGATCGCCCGCGCGACCAGTGGCCCCGCGACCGCCAGGGCGGCCTTGCAATGTTCACCCGCCGGCTCGATCTCGACGCGCTGCTCGCCGAGCCCAAGCCGGCCTGAAGTGCCGCTAGCCGCCGAGGTATGCCGCCTTAAGCTGGGGATTCTTCCTCAGGTCCGCGCTCGCCCCGTCCATGCTGAGCTGCCCGGTCTCCAGAACGTAGGCATAGCCGCTGATTTCAAGCGCGAGGTTGGCGTTCTGCTCCACCAGAAGTACCGCGATTTTCCTGTCCCGGTTGATCTCGACGATCTTCTCGAATATGGTGCTGATGAGCCTTGGCGCTATCCCGAGGGAGGGCTCGTCGAGCATCAGGAACTTTGGCTCGCCCATGAGCGCGCGCCCGATCGCCAGCATCTGCTGCTCGCCCCCTGACAGCGTGCCCGCCGTCTGCCGCAGGCGCTCCTTGAGCCGGGGGAAGATCCCGAAGACATATTCGCGGTTCCTCGCGATGGCTGCCTTGTCTGTGCGCAGGTAGGCGCCCATCGCGAGATTCTCCGCCACGGTCAGGTTTGAGAAGATCATGCGCCCCTCGGGCACGTGCCCGATGCCCCGGGCCACGATCTTGTGCGCGGGAAGCCTGGTGATGTTCTCCCCCAGGAACGTGACCTTGCCGCTCTTGGGCCTGAGCAGGCCGGAAATCGTCCGGAGCGTGGTTGTCTTCCCGGCCCCGTTGCCGCCTATCAGGGTCACGATGGAGCCGTGCTCCACCTTCAGCGAGATTCCCCTGAGGGCGGCGATCGCTCCGTACGAGACGCAAAGCTCGGAGACCTCGAGCATGTTCGTCAGTGGTGCGCGAGGCCTACGCCGTTGGATTCGCCAAGGTATGCCTCGATCACCTTGGGATCGCTCTGGATCTCGGACGGCGTGCCCTCGGCGATCTTCACGCCGTAGTCGAGGACCGCGATCCGCTGGCAGACACCCATGACGACCTTCATCGAATGCTCCACGAGGAGGATCGAAAGGTTGAAATCCTTCTGGATCCGTTGGATAAGGGCCATCAGCTCAACCTTTTCCGTGGGATTCATGCCGGCGGCCGGCTCGTCCAGCAGGAGGAGCTTTGGCCGTGTCGCAAGGCAGCGCACGATCTCAAGGCGCCGCTGCTCGCCGTAGGGCAGGCTCATGGCCGCCGCGTCGCGAAAGCGGCGCAGGTTGAAAAGATCAAGCAGTTCCTCCGCCCGGTGAGCGACGGCCGCCTCGTCCTCCCGGAACGCGCGCATGCGCACCAGGGCCTGCGCCGGCGAGCAGGTCCTGTGGAGGTTGCATGCGACCCGCACGTTGTCGAAGACCGACAGGCTCTTGAAGAGCCTGATGTTCTGGAAGGTCCGGGCGATCCCCGTCTCCACCACCTCGTTGACCTTCAATGGCGCCAGGTCGACGCCGTGGGACCGCACGCTTCCGCTCGTGGGCTGGTAGACGCTGGTCACGAGGTTGAACACGGTTGTCTTTCCCGCGCCGTTGGGGCCGATCAGGCCGACCAGGTCGCCGTCGTTCATCAGCAGGTCCAGGCCGTTCACGGCCGTAAGGCCGCCGAAACGGATGGTAGCCTTGTCGAGCTGGAGGATCGGTCCGGGCATCTGCGCGGTGCGTCCCTACTCCCGTGCGGGCCGGAATTTCCGGCGCAGCCGCGCGGCGATCCCCAGGTAGTCAAAGTTGAAGAGGCCCTTGGGCCGGACAAGCATGAGGACGATCAGCAGCAGCGCATACATGATCATCCGGTACTGCTCGACCGAGCGCAGGACCTCGGGAAGGATCGTGAGCAGGATCGCGGCGAGGATGACCCCGATCGTGTTGCCCATGCCGCCGAGGATCACCATGACCACGATCTCGATGCTCTTCGTGAAATCAAAGCCAGTCGGGGTGATCGTCAGCTTGAAGTGCCCGTAAAGGCCGCCGGCGACCCCCGCGAAGAAGGCGCCCACCACAAAGGCGACGATCTTGTACCGCGTCGTGTTGAGACCGACCGCCTCCGATGCGATCTCGTCGTCGTGGGTCGCGATGAACCCGCGCCCATAGGTCGAGCGGACGAGGCATACGACCGTGTACACGGTCAGCGCCGCGAAGGAATAGACCCAGAAGACCGTCGTGTAGTTTGGAATCCCATTCAGCCCGAGCGCCCCCCCGAGCGCCTCGACGTTCTGGAATATCACGCGGATGATCTCCCCGAATCCAAGGGTGACGAGCGCGAGGTAGTCCCCCTTGAGCCGCAGCGACGGGATGCCGACCGCGAGGCCGGCCAGGGCCGCGCCGAGTCCGCCGACGATGAGCGCGCCCAGGAACAGCAGGCCCTGCTGCAGGGCGCTCCCGCCCGCGCCTCCGAGCAGCCGCGGTCCCAGCAGGAGCGTGATCGCCGCGGAGAGGTAGGCCCCCACCGACATGAACCCGGCGTGCCCCAGGGAGAACTGTCCGGTGTAGCCGTTCACGAGGTTGAGGGAGACGGCGAGGATGATGTTGATCCCGACGCCCGTCATCACGTCGAGGTAGTAGGGATCGATCCGGTCCGAGAAATACGAGACGCCGAAAGCCACCAGTATCGCCGCGAGGAGGGCTAGGAGCGGCCTTGGCATCAGACCTTCTCGGCGGTGAACCGGCCGAGCAGGCCGGCCGGTCGGAAAAGCAGGATCCCGATCAGGATGGCGAACGCGATCGCGTCCTTGTAGGTGGACCACCGGGAGCCGTCCACGAAGGTCTCGACCATCCCGAGGATGAGCGCGCCCAGGGCCGCGCCGGGTATGTTGCCTACGCCTCCCAGCACCGCCGCCACGAAGGCCTTCAGGCCCGGCACGACCCCCATGAGGGGATCGATCGACGGGTAGTTCAGGGCGTAGAGGACGCCGCCGGCCGCGGCGAGGGCCGAGCCGAGCCCGAACGTGAACGAGATCACCACGTCGATGTTGACGCCGACCAGCTGCGCCGCCTTGGGGTTGAGCGCGACGGCCCTCATCGCCGTGCCGAGCTTGGTCCGGAACACCGCGAGCTGCAGGGCGATCATGAGAACCGCGGAGACCACGATCACGATGACCTGGTTCAAGGAGATGATCAGGCCGTGGACCGCGATCACCTTCGCGGGGAATATCGAGGGAAACGCCCGCGGGGTCGCGCCGAACACGAGCTGCCCCGTGTATTCGAGAAACAGCGACATTCCTATCGCGGTGATGAGGACATTGAGGGTCGGGCCGCCCCGGAGCGGCCGGTACACGAGCCGCTCGATGACGATCCCAAGGATGGCGCAGCCCGCCATCGCGGCCGCAAGGGCGGTCAACCCGCCCCATACGGTGCCCTGGGGCAGGTGGCTGCCCACGAAGTAGCCGATGAAGGCCCCCACCATGAACACGTCCGAGTGCGCGAAATTGATGAAGCGCAGGACGCCGTAGACCATCGTGTATCCGAGCGCGATGAGGGCGTAGATGGCGCCGAGCGAAAGGCCGTTGAGGAGTTGTTGGAGGAACTCCGTCATGCCGGGGAGCCCATTGCGCCTACGGCGCGACGGTCTGGACGAACTTGAAGTGGCCGTCCTTCACCATGATCACGACCGCGGACTTGGTGGCGTTGCGGTCCTTGTCCATGGTGGTCGACCCGGTGACGCCCTCGAAATCCTTCGTCGCGGCGAGCGCGTCGCGAACGGCGGGCTCCTCCGTCGATCCGGCCCGGCGGATCGCGTCGACCATCACCTCGGCCGAGTCGTACCCGAGCGCGGCCATCGCGTCCGGGACCTCGCCGTCAAAGCGGGCCTTGAACTTGGCCACGAAGGCCTGCACCGCGGGGGTGTCCACCTGGGGCGAATAGTGCGTCGAGTAATAGCACCCCTCGACCGCCGCGCCCCCGATCTTGATGAGTTCGGGGGCCTCCCAGCCGTCGCCCCCGAAGATGGGCATGGACATGTCGAGCTCGCGGGCCTGCCTGCAGATGAGGGCGGCCTCCGTGTAGTAGCCGGGGACGAAGATTCCCTCGACGCCGGCCGCCTTGATGGCTGTCAGCTGCGCGTTGAAGTCCTTGTCGCCCTCGGTGAATTTCTGGTCGATGACGATTTCCCCGCCGTCGGCGACGAAGCGCTCCTTGAAGTACTTCGCGAGGCCGACGCTGTAGGCGGATGAGACGGAGGTAAGGAGCGCGACCCTGTGCAGCTTCAGCGTGTCCTTCGCGAACTTCGCCATCACGGTGCCCTGGAAGGGGTCGATGAAGCATACCCGGAAGATGTAGGGCCCGATCTCGGTCACCTTGGGGTTGGTCGAGGACGGCGATATCATGGGGATCCTGTAGGCCTGGCAGATCGGCGCGGCCTCGAGCGAGCGCATCGACGCCACCTCGCCGAGGATCCCGACGACCTTGTCGCGGGAGATCAGCTTTTTGACGATCGTCGCGGATTCGCCCTGCTTGGACTGGTCGTCCTCCGTGATGAGCTCGACCTTTTTCCCAAGCACGCCTCCCGCCGCATTGATCTCCTCGATGGCGAGCAGGGTGCCCTTGTGCGAGGATTGTCCGAATGCCGCCTCCTTTCCGGTGAGCGAGGCGTATTCGCCAATCTTGACGGTCTGCTCGGAAAGGCGGCATGCGGTCAGGGCTGCGGCAGCCACGACCGCAACCGCTAAGGTTCGGGGAAGGCGAAACATTTGAATTTGCGTGGGGCCAGCCAATGGGAGCGGCGGTCCGGTTTCAACCGAATTGCCTTACTATTTGATTAATAGGGTCCGCCGTGCTCCGATCCCTCCATTGAACACATTCGACCGGCACCTCCTGCGCGAATGGCTTTCCATCCTCGGGCTCGTGCTGCTGCTCATGTGCGGGCTGCTTCTCGTGCAGGTGATGTTCGACGATTTCAGGGACCTGCGCGAGGCGGGTGCCCGGGGATTCGACCTGGCCCGCTATATCGCCGTCGCGATCCCCGGCTTCCTGGCCGTGACGCTGCCCATCGTGCTGCTTCTCTCGACGCTCTTTGTCCTCGGCAAGCTTCACAAGGCCAACGAGCTGACCGCCATGCGCGCGGCCGGGGTGAGCTTCGGGCGGCTGATGGCCCCCATCTGGCTCGCCGGGGCGATGTG
>PLKS01000248.1 GCA_003140665.1 Opitutaceae bacterium | reverse complement strand
AAGGGCAGCGTCTCCGCGCCGAGCCCCGAGGCGACCCTGGCGGCCCGCTCGATCCGGCGCCCCGCGACCGCGAGGTCGGCGGCCCCCCGGCTCCTGAACGCCCGCGCCGTCCCCTCGCCGATCTCCCCCGTGCCGAGGACGAGGACCCTGGCGCCGGCGAGGCTGCCGAAGATGTTGCAAGCGAGCTCGACGGCCACGTTTGCCACGCTCACCCGTCCGGACGATATGCCGGTGTGGGTGCGGACGTGCTTCGCGGCCTGGAAGGCCTTCTGGAAAACGCGGTTGAGCACAGCGCCGGCCGAGCCGAAGGACTGCGCGGCGGCGTAGGCCTCCTTGACCTGGCCGAATATCTCGTTTTCGCCGAGCAGCTGCGAGTCGAGCCCGCTGGCGACCTCGAAAAGGTGAAGCGCGGCGTCGCGGCCCGTCATCCGGAACCGGACCCGCTCGAACTCGTCGGCGCTGAACCTCTGCCTCGCGCAGTACGCCGCCTGCACCGAGGCCGCGGCCTCCGCGTCGGCGCCCACGCCGTAGAACTCAACGCGGTTGCAGGTGTTGAGGATCGCAAACTCCCTGAGGCCGGGCACCGCGGCGAGGTCGGCCCGGAGCCCCTCCTCGGAGACAAGGGCGAGTCTTTCGCGGACCTCGAGCGGCGCCCTGTGATGGGACGCGCCTATGACGAAGAGGCAGCGCTCGGTCATGGCAAACCTCGCTCGGACGCCTGCGCGGCCCCGGGATGGCGGCTTTCGTCAACGGCCTGCAGCGAGAGGAGCGCGGCGGCGAAAAGGGCGAGGCAGGTCCAGGCGAACCTCCTGGCGAGCAGGCGCCCGGCGATCCGAAGTCCGAATGCGGCGCAGTAGGCCGCCCACACGGCGACCGTGGCCGCGAGCTTCACATGGCCCACCGTGGCGGTGTCCCGCGACCAGTACACCGAGCCGAAGGCCAGGGCGGCCGTGAGGATCGCCACCCCGGCCCCGAGGAGGCGCACCTCGATGTGGTCGAGGTCCATGATCGACGGGAGAAAGGAAAACCAGCCGCCCACGCGCTTGGACTTGAGGGAGAAATGGCGCAGGAGAAAGAGCGCGGAGGCGAGCGCGAGCAGCCCGAAGACGCCATAGCTGAACATCGCGAGTGCGGCATGGAGCTCGATCCAGCGGTTGCCGCCGAATATGTGCGTCCGGCGGACGGCGTCCCACGAGGGGATCGAGAGCGACAGGACGGTGAGGACCGCGCCGAGGCATGACGTGAAATACCCGAGGACGCTCGAGCGGAACGTCACGCCCACGACCAGGTAGAGCGTGATCGCCGACCACGCGGTGAACTGGAAGATCTCAAACCGGTTTCCCAGCGGGCAGCCGCCTGCGGCGTGGCCGCGCAGGCCGAGCCCGATGAACTGGAGGAGGTAGCCCGCGAGGATGGCCCCGTAGATGGCGGCGCCCGAGGTCCGCCCGCCGCGCAGGAGCGAGGCCGTGCCCAGGAGGAGGCCGACAAGGTAGAATCCCGCGGCGCCCCAGAGCCATTGGCGGTCGGTCAGGTCTGCGAACATGGGAGGGGGGACGGTGCCCGGGATTTGGAGTCCCGGCAAGCCCGCTAGCGGGCGGGAGGGGCCCACGAGGCGAGGAACGCCGTGATCTTGGCGGGGCTGTGGCTGTCGCCCTCCTCGAGATCGCCGGAGTCCTTCGTCGTCAGCTGCCTGCCGCTGGAATCCAGGACGACGAGCATGGGGATTCCGTGCTCGATCGGGTTGCCGTACTTCGCGTTCAGGTCCGCGTTGCGATTCACTCCGCTTCGGGTGTTCACGTCGACCAGCACAACGACAAAATCCTTCCCCAATGCCCGGGACACCGAGGGATCGTTCTCGAACGTGGAATGGAGCCTCCTGCACCAGATGCACCAGTTCGCCCCGAAGTCCACGATCACGCGCTTGTGCTCCGCGGCCGCCTGGCTGACCGCCGCGGCGACCTGCGCCGAGCCGTCCGCATGGACGTCGTAGATGTCGGGGCCCATCTTGGGATACTCGGGATCGGCCCGCAGCGGGCCCGCTGCAAGCGCCGCGAATGCGGCCAGTCCCAGGGATGCGCGGAGAAGCAGGGATCTCATTTTATTCGGAAACAGAGGATCCCCTCAAAAAATCCCCGCCGCAAGGCAGATCCCCCCTTTGGGATGCTAAGGGCCTGCTGGCCAGCCTCCTAGCGGAGGCGCGTCCATGCCGCGATGAACATCCCGTTTGCGTCCACGTCCTGCGGAAGGAGCGTGACGCGTGACACGGCCGGGGCGGCCGCGATCGTCAGGGGGGCAGGCTCAAAATCGGGGTGGGCCCCCTCGAACCCGTCGGCGACGGCCGATGTCTCGCTCCGGGTGAGCGTGCAGACGGCGTACACCAGCCTGCCGCCGGGCTTCACCGATGCCGCGGCGCGCGCGAGGAGGTCGGCCTGCACCCCGGCCAGCTCGCGGACATCCTCGATCGAGGTCGTCCAGCGGGCATGCGGGTTGCGCTGCCAGGTGCCGACGCCGCTGCACGGGGCGTCGACCAGCACGCCGTCGCACNNCACGCCGGCCCGCGCCGCCCTCCGCTTGAGAAGCGTCAAGCGGCGCGCCGAGCGGTCCGACGCCAGGATCAAGCCCTTGTTCCGCATCAGGTCCGAGAGGTGAAGCGTCTTTCCGCCCTCGCCGGCGCACGCGTCCCACCAGGTCTCGCCGGCCCGCGGCGCGCACGCGTGGCCCACGAGCTGCGACGAGAGATCCTGGATCTCGAGCATCCCCGACTCGAATCCCGGCGCCCGGTGAAGGTCGGCCGTCCCGCGGTAGCGCAGCGCGGCGAGGTCCCCGGGCACCGCCAGCGGGTCGCGCAGCACTGCGCGCTCGCAGAAGCCGAGGCTCCGCTCGATCTCGCCCGTGGCGCCGATCTTCGTGCGGATCCACAGCGGGGGCTCCGCCTGGAGCCGGCGCAGGTAGGCCGGGGAGAGGTCCATCTCCGCGCCGAGCCACCCCGGCACGGACCTGGCGGCGAGCGCCTCGACCTTGACGCACGAGGGGTCGCGCTCGAAGCGCGCCTGCAGCCCGAGCGCGCCGACGACCCGCTTCTGCGCCGACTCGCCGGGCCCAAGCCAGCGGAGCCAGCGGAAATAGGAGAACACGGCCCGGCTCACCGAGCGCCTGCCCACGGCGCCGAGGCTGCGGTTGCCCGCCAGGTACTCGCGGAGCGCCTCGTCGGCGGGGACGCCGGGCCTTATCGACGCCAGCACCCGCGCCGCATGGTTCTCTAGCGTCTCGCCCATCGCGTGTCGGGCTTCAGTTCGAGCGGCCGTGTCTCGAGCGTGATCCCGGCGACGCAGGGATGGGAGCGCAGGTCCAGGAACACGGGCGCGGTCAGGCGCCAGGAAAGCGCGGCGCTTGCCTCGGCGACGGCCGCATTTCCGCCCTCCATGAGGAACGCGAACTCGATCCTCGTGTCACCCGGCTCGCGCACGACCGTGTCGCGGAGGCTGCGCAGGAAGTGCCCGGTCTCGGGATGGCCCGGCCTCAGCAGCCAGGTCACCTTGCGCGCGATGCGCGCCACGGCGGTGTCGAGGGGGTAGCATTCCCTCACGTTGACGCGCGGCCCCTCGGCCCCGCGGATGATGTTTCCCTGGACGAGGACCGGGGCGTTCTCCGCGAGGACGGACCCGTGGGCCGCGAAGGCGTCGGCGAACATGTTGAGCGCGATCGTCGACTTGCGGGTCGCCAGCGTGAACGCCACCCAGGGCCGGTTGTCCTTCCTCGAGTATTTCTTGACGATGTTGCCCGCGATCCCGCACAGCCGGAACTCGCCCCGGTCCGGCAGGCCGGAAAGCTCGTCCGCGGGCGCCGTGTCGACCGCCTCCCAGAGCCCCGCGTAGGTGTTCATCGGGTGCCCCGAGACGTAGAACCCCAGGAGCTCCTTCTCGAACGACAGCCGCTCCTGCGCGCCGAAGTCCGGCGAGGGATCCGCGTCGCGGTGCCCGGCGCTGTTCCTCGGCGCGGTGGGCCCCGCGAGCATCACGAGGAACGTGTCCTGCCCGGCCGCCTTGTCGCGCGCCCTCGCCGCGCCCGCCGCGATCGCGGCGTCGATCCCGTCGAAGATCCGCCGCCGGCTCGCGCGGCTGAAGTCGAAAGCGCCCGTCTTGACCAGGTGCTCGAGGACGCGCTTGTTGACCGCGCGCCCGTCGACGCGCGCCGCGAAGTCGTCAAAGTCCGCGAACGGCCCGTTGGCCTCACGCTCCGCGATGATCCGCTGCGCCGCCAGCTCGCCGACGCCTTTGATGCCGGCGAGCCCGAACCGGATCTTGGCGCCGACCGGCGTGAACATCTCCCGCGACTCGTTGACGTCGGGGCCCATGACGCACAGGCCCATCGCCTCGCACTCGGCCACGAAATGCGCGACCTTGTCCGCGTTGCCGAGCTCGGAGCTGAGCATGGCGGCCATGAACTCCACCGGGTGGTTGGCCTTGAGGAAGGCGGTCTGGTAGCTGAGGAGCGCGTAGGCCGCGGAGTGGGACTTGTTGAACCCATACCCGGCGAACTTGTTGAGGATGTCGAAGATCGCGTCGGACGTCTTCTCGTCGATCCCGTGCAGCCGCCTCGCCCCCGCGACAAACTTGCCGCGCTCCTGCGCCATCGCCTCGGGGTCCTTCTTGCCCATCGCCCGGCGGAGCATGTCCGCGCCCCCGAGGGTGTAGCCCGCGATGATCTTCGCCGCCTCCATGACCTGCTCCTGGTAGACCATCACGCCGTAGGTCTCCCGGCAGACCTCCTCGAGGAGCTTGTGGGGGAAGCGCACCGTGCTCGGGTCCTTCTTGCCGCGAATGTAGTCGGGGATCCAGTCCATCGGCCCCGGACGGTACAGCGCGATGAGCGCGATGACCTCGTCGATCGAGGACACCTGGAGCTGCCGGCAGAGGTTCTGCATGCCGGCCGACTCCAGCTGGAACACCCCGGTGGTCCTCCCGCTGTTGAGAAGGGCGAAGGTCCTCGCGTCGTCGATGGGGACCTTCTCGATGTCGAAGCCCGGGTCGACGGTCCTTCGGATGTTGTCCACGGCGTCCGCGATCACCGTCAGCGTCTTGAGCCCCAGGAAGTCCATCTTGAGGAGCCCGAGCTTTCCCACGGCGTTCATGTCGAACTGGACCGTGACGTCGCCCTCCTGGAGGGTCAGTGGGACGAACTCCTCCATCGGCTGGTCCGTGATGATGATCCCCGCGGCGTGCTTGCCCGTGTTCCGGACCATTCCCTCCAGCACCCGCGCCTGCTCGAAGATCCTGCCCGCGGCCGGGTTCCTCGCCACCTCCTCGCGCAGCTCCGCCGACTTCGCGATGGCCTGCTCGAGGGTGATGTTGAGCTCGTCCGGGATCATCTTGGCCAGTCGGTCGGCCTCGGCGTAGGCGAGGTTGTGGACCCGCGAGACGTCCCGGATCACCATCTTCGCGCCCAGCGTGCCGTACGTGATGATGTTCGCGACGCACCCCTCGCCGTACTTGCGCCTCACGTAGTCGATGACCTCGCCCCGGCGGCGCATGCAGAAGTCGATGTCAAAGTCCGGCGGCGAGACGCGCTCCGGGTTGAGGAACCTCTCGAAGAGCAGCTTGAACCGGAGCGGGTCGAGGTTGGTGATGCCCAGCAGGTAGGCGACGAGGCAGCCGGCGCCCGAGCCGCGCCCGGGCCCGACGGGGATTCCCTTCGACTTCGACCAGTGGATGAAGTCCCAGACGACGAGGAAGTAGTCGACGAAGCCCGTCGACGCGATGACGCCGAGCTCGAAATCCAGGCGCTCGACCAGGATCCGCGCGCGCCCGGGATCGGAGGCCGCGTCGGGCGCATGGAAGTCGACGCCGTACCGGCGCTGGAGGCCCTCGATGCACAGGCTCCTCAGGTATCCCGGCCTGTCCGTCGCGACCTCAGGGGGCAGCGGGAACTTGGGGTACCGTTCGCTCCCCGTGGGAAAGGGTATCGCCAGGTCGCACATCTCCGCGACCGCCTCGGTGTTGGCGAGGGCCTCGGGAACCTCCGCGAACACCCGCTCCATCTCGGCGTGCGACTTCAGGTAGAACTGCTGCCCCTCGAAGCGCATCCGCTTCTCGTCCTCGATCTTCGCGCCCGTCTGGATGCACAGCATCGCGTCGTGCGGCCCCGCGTCGGACGCGTGGACGTAGTGGACGTCGTTCGAGCACACGACCTTCAGTCCGAACTCGCGGGCCAGCTTGAGGAGTCCCGGGATTATCTTGCGCTGCTCGGCGATGCCGTGGTCCTGGATCTCCACGAAGTAGTTCTCGCGGCCGAAGATGTCGACGAACCGCGCGGTCGCCTTCCGGGCCTCCTCCCAGCGGTCGTTCATCAGGTGCTGCGGCACAAGCGAGGCGAGGCAGCCGGTGAAGCCGATCAGGCCCCTCGCATGCCGGGCGAGCGTTTCCAGGTCGGTCCGTGGCTTGTAGTAGAACCCCCTGAGGTGGGCATCGCTGACCAGCTTGAGGAGGTTCCGGTAGCCCTCGATGTCCCGGGCCAGGAGGCCGAGGTGGAAGATGCTCCTGCCCTCGTCGCTCCTGCCCTGCTTCTCCAGGCGGGAGCCATCGGAAAGGTAGAGCTCGCAGCCGATCAGGGGCTTGATCCCCTTGCTCTTTGCCACGGTATAGAAGTCTATGGCCCCAAACAAGTTGCCATGGTCCGTCAGCGCGAGCGACGTCATCCCCAGCTCGCCCGCCCGGTCGGTCAGCCGGTCGATCCTGCATGCCCCGTCGAGCAGACTGTAGTCCGAATGGACATGGAGATGGACGAAGTTCTTTTGGGCGGGCGGCACGCGAGGTTTAACCAAGATCAGCATGGGCGGGGAGCAAGCAGGAAGCGGCGCAAAGCGGCCGGCGCCCGCCCTTTTAACCGTTGACGGTTGCGCCCCTCCGTGGCCTATTAGCCGGCTTTTCCCGAGAGAATCGCCCGCAGCCCATGTCCATCGAAATCAAGATCCGCAAGAACGAGCCCATCGACCGTGCGCTTCGGCGCATGAAGAAGAAGCTCGACCGCGAGAACATCATCAAGGGAACCCGCGCCAAGCGCTACTACGAGAAGCCGTGCGAGAGGCGCCGCCGCAAGGAGAAGGTCCAGGCCTTCACCGCGATGCTCCGCCGCCGCTACGACAGCTGAGCCAGCCGCTTACGGATCCTGAAGCCGCGTTCCGACACCGGTCGGCCGCGGTTTTTCTTCGTGCAAATCACGGGGCTTCTTCGATCTTGGATGCTCCGTGAACGCCGCTCCCGCCCTATCGACAAGCTGGTGTTCTCAGCGCCACCGGGACGGCTACGCGATGCTGCGGGAGATCGCGGATCTCGGCTTCGACCGTGTCGAGCTTAGCCACGGGATCCGGATCACGCTCGTCCCCGGCATCCTGAAGGCCGTCGAGGAGGGGATCGTGAAGGTCGGCTCGACGCACAATTTCTGCCCGCTGCCCATGGGCGTGCTCCACGCCGCCCCGAATTTCTTCCAGCCGTCGCCCGCCGACAAACGCGAGAGGGAGCAGTGGGTGCGCCAGACCAAGCGGTCGATCGACTTCGCCTCCCAGGTCGGGGCCTCCGTCCTGGTCTGCCACCTGGGGAGCGTCAGGTACCTCTGGCTCCAGCCCGACCGGCACATGGAGTCCTACCGGAGGGCCCACCCGGACGCGGTCAGGTCGGGCGACAAGGCCTACCTCGCCCTGATGGAGAAGGCGCTGCTTAAGCTGCGCGGGCGCATGGCGCCCTATTGGGAGAGGACCCAGGAATCCGTCCGCGGCGCCCTTGATTATGCGGCGGGCAAGGGCATCCGGCTAGGGTTCGAGAATCGCGAGAGGTTCGAGGAGCTTCCGGTCGACGCCGACTTCCCCGGTTTCCTCGCCGGCCTGCCGCCGCCCGCGCCCGCGGGCTACTGGCACGATTCGGGCCACGCCCACCTGAAGGAGGGAATGGGCCTCGTCGACCACCGCCGCCTGCTGGAGGCCAACGCGGGCCGGCTGCTCGGGTTCCACCTCCATGACGTGGATTCCGAGGGCAGGGATCACCAGGCGATCGGATCCGGTGCGATCGACTTTGGGATGGTGAGTTCGTACTGGCGCCCCGAGCACTTCCTCGTCATCGAGCTGAGCCCGCGTGTGCCGGTTGAAGGCGTGGTATCCTCAAAGGCCCGCGTCGAGGCCATGCTCGCGAAGATGGGCTCCCGGGCATGAGCCCGGAGGCCTCCGCTCTTCCCAGGCTAATTATTTTGCCGAACCAACAACTACCGGATCCGACGTCTCAGTCTGTCACGCCTCCTGCTGGGACAGGAGGCGCGCCATCCGTCGCCGCNNCGCCGCGGATCATTAGGACGTTCGGCAAACGATCCAATAGACTCGGCCCCCATTACGACGACAAACTACGCAGCTTGCCCCACCGAGATTGTCGAGGCGCCCGTCGGCATCGTGTGGATGATGCTCACGAATATCTCCGGCTGGGGAAGTTTCTACAACGTTCGCGTCATCAGCGTTGAACCGCCGGGCCCGGCGGTCAAGGGTCAGCGCATGCTCGGTGAGGCGGGCCCGCGCTGGCTGCATCTTGGTGTCGCGTTTCAATACACGCTCGTCGATGCGACGAATTACAAGCTCGAGTTGGATGCAAGGTTTCCAATTGGCATTACGGTTCACG
>PLKS01000175.1:388-20000 GCA_003140665.1 Opitutaceae bacterium | reverse complement strand
CTGCGGGAGGAAATGGAGCGCAACCCCAAGATTGTGATGTGGGGTGAAGACGTGGCTGACCCCAAAGGTGGCGTGTTTGGTGTCACCCGCGGGTTAAGCAGCGCCTTTCCCGGTCGCGTCTTCAATTCTCCGTTGGCCGAGGCCAGTATTGCGGGTGTAGCTGCNNCGATTACCTCTGGCCGGCGGCCCTACAACTTCGCGACGAGATCCCCACCGTCCGGTGGCGCAGCCAGGGAGAATGGGAATGCCCGGTGGTAGTGCGAATCGCGGTGGGCGGTTATATCAAGGGCGGTCCGTGGCATTCTGCGAACGTGGAATCTTTCTTCGCGCATATTCCCGGCTGGTACGTCGTGTACCCCAGTTGCGCGGAAGACGCGAAAGGCCTGATCAAGGCCGCTGCCCGATCCAAGGATCCCGTAATCTTCCTGGAACATAAGGGTCTCTACCGGCGTGTTCAAGCCAAGACTCCCGAACCGGATGCCGACTACATCGTGCCATTCGGAAAAGGGGTGATCCGCCGTGAAGGCAAGGACCTGACCGTCGTGACCTGGGGCAGCACGGTCTACATGGCCCTGGAATTAGCACGCCAGATGGAGAAGGATAGCGTATCCCTGGAGATCATCGACCTGCGCTCCATCGTGCCTTTGGACGAGGATCTCATCTACCAGAGTGTGCGTAAGACCACCCATGTCATGATCGCCCACGAAGATACGCTCACAGCGGGCTTCGGCGCGGAAGTGGCGGCACGCATCGCGGAAAACTGCATCGGCTCGCTGGATGGGCCGGTGGTGCGGGTCGCCGCCAAGGACACGTTCGTCCCTTCGGCACCGAATCTCGAGTTGGCTGTGCTCCCTTCGGTCGCCAGCTTGCGGCTTGGGGCTGAAAAAGCTCTGGCCTTCTGAGCTGAGTCCGTTGTCTTAACGTGCAGCCATGACAGAAGTGTTGATTGCCATGACAAACAGACCATTGCCAGCCGGCCCCGTCAAGGCGACAGTAAGAATGGATGGAAGTCCACGAAATGAGAAAAGTACGTACGGTTGGCGCAGGTTCGTTTGCTCTTCAGCAGGCCCCCGTGCACCACGCCATGGCTTATATCTGTGAATGCGGCAAAAAGTGGATTTTTGGCCGAGACGAAGTAGACACCGAGGAAGCGCATACCCAGGCCTGCGTCTGCGGCAGAACGATCGTGATCCAGAGGGGCGTTGTCTATAGCCGAGACAATCCCCGCTCCGGCCCCGACAAGCAGCCGGTCTAACGCCACCAAGTACATTACGTGCTACGTGCTGGCATGGCGGTGCAGCTTTTGCTCTACGGGGCAAAAGTGGGCTGAGCGCCCGCCGGCTATGATCCGGGATACCACGTGTCCCTTAGGGCAGAGTTTTTGGTGGTACACCATCCGAACCTTGTCGTACCCGGCTGGAGAACCCCGAGAGCCTTCTATTCCCGTGCCCCGCAGTCGGATGGCCTTCCGCAGTACGGCTTTCATGCTTCGGTAAAGGGACCGCAACCGTGGTTCTGCCAGTTGATCGACTCGGCCCAGGGGATGAATTCTGGCCGCATACAGGATCTCATCGGAGTAGATGTTGCCGATGCCCGCGATGAATGTAGGAGTCATGAGGAGCGCCTTGATGCGTCCTGTTCTGCCTCGAACAGTCTTGCGAAATCTGAAAACGTAAACCTTGGGTCCAACGGCTCAGGCCCCAGGCGACGGATCTCGTCCAGGTTCAGTGAAGCGAGTTGATGCCGTGCCGCCATGATGGCCAGGTTCACGCCACCGATCCTCCATCAGGATCCGGCGGGAGATCTCGTCGTCCCTGAAATCGTGGAATGTCTGAATATCGGCTACGTGGAATTCACGTGCCGCATGTGACCGGCTAGCGGCTTCCGTCGCGATGGGAGAGCTCGTCCTCAATCCACGTCATTGCCGCGTAGGCGCTGGGCCAGCCTATGGTAGTGATCGCCAGAATCGCGACGTGCTCGATCTCCTCCCGCGCCACTCCGGACTGCAAGGCATTCCGCATGGCCGAGTGGACCGCTCCTTCGTGGCGTAAGCCCACGGCCATCGCCAGTTTGACCAACCTGCGGGTCTTCTCATCCAGCGGACCGGTTTCATGGCAGGCTTCGCCCAGCTTGGCGAATGCCTCCCAGACGGCCGGGTGCTTCTTTTCAAATGCCGATATCGAATTCGGCGGCGGTTCCTGCATCGCTTCACCCCTGCGCGCAACCAGCACGCGCACAAATCAGCGTATCGCAGTGTCATTTCTCAGCGCTACCCCTCTGTGCCAACATAGGTGAGACGCTCTTCGTTCCTTAATTGCAGTGCAGGGCGGAGAAAGATTCACTTCGTGAACAACTTGAACGATCATATGGGTCCTGCTCCTTCCCCAGCCGGCGCCGCCGCGAAGCCCCGCCCCGATCCCGAGGTCGTGGCGCAAGCTAAGCGCCGCCGCTTCACCGCTGAATACAAGCAGCGCATTCTGGCCGAGGTTGACCGGGCCAAAGGCTCCGGCGGTGTCGGAGCGCTCCTCCGCCGCGAAGGTTTGTAATCTTCTCTGTTGACGACGTGGCGCCGCGAGCGGGACGCCCTCATCCTCCTGGCATTGGCTCCCCAGAAACGCGGCCCCAAATACAAGCGTGATCCCGTCGCGGGAGAAAACCAGCAGTTGCACCGCGAAACCGAGCGGCCTCACCCAGGCACTGCGCAAAGCTGAGATCGTCATCGATATTCAAAAAACAGTGGCCGCTCTGCGGCGACGCGCACCAGCACGTTGAGAAACCGGTCAATGCGGCGGTGGCAATCGCCCAGCATTCCGGTAGGGTCCGTGAAATCGCTCTCCCGCTTCGCTCCGATAACGATGGGCATGAATTCAACTCCTTACGATCGCGTTTCCGACGGCTGGCCCGGGTGAGGATAGGCGTCGTGTTCCCGCTGGTTGAGCGGCTGGGTCAGACAGCGGAAGTCCTTTTCAATCGAAATAGCGAGGGCGCCGGATTGCGCATAAACGCCGACTTCCTCCGAAGCCGCCCAGGCTTGAGCAACTTCGTGGCGACCGAGACGGTCACGGTGCCCTGGCGAATCGAGCTTGCACAGCACCCGGCTCCAGATGGCTCAGCAGCCGGTAAGCCAACACCTCGCCGCCGCCGAAATCGACTGACTCCTCCACCAGCCCGATGTCCCTCAGCCGTTCAACTTCTGACCGTGTCAGCGAAGCCGCAGCGAATTGCCTTGCAGTCGCAGTTTCATAAACCTGGTCCATACTACGCCCATCCCTGGTTCTCTCCAGTGACTTCGGTCACCACCGCTACTCCGCCGGCGAGCGATCATGAGGCGTGAACGTTTTCCGTTTGCCCGACCAATGGCGGTCCGCGTTCGAGCGCGATTCGGCAGAAAAGCCGGCCCTGCCCGATCCGGTACCAGAACGCAGGTTGGCGCGACTACTCGCCGCCTACGTTGTCTTCGAGCCTGTTCTTCATGATTTTGCCGGGCACGGTGCTCGGCGTCTGGAATCTGGTCGGGATCAGTTCGCAGCGGGAGATGGCGGCCGTTTCGACGGCATGGATTCAGGCCCATGGGCACGCCCAGTTCTTCGGGTGGTTTGGGACTTTCATCATCGGGATTTCGCTATACACCTTTCCGAAGTTCCGGGGCTCCGCGTGCCGCTCCATTCCCCTCGCCTGGATCATGTGGGTTATGTGGAGCGTTGGCGTGGGGCTTCGATGGCTGGCGGGCGTTCAGAACGTCGCGATCCCAGCGGCGTTCCGCATCTCTTCGGCGCTGGAACTTGGGGTTGCGGTGCTGCTCCTCTGGCAGGTGACCGCCTCGGGTCCAAAGCAACGGAAGGGTCAGGCTTGGGAGGCCCCGATCTTCGCCGGTTTCACCGCACTGCTCCTGCTTCTGGGGTGGCAATTACTGCTCACCATGCGGCCGCTCAGTTCGCCCTCCCTGCCGGCCTTGCCGAACCGTATTCTGATCTCGTTGGCCGTCTGGACCTTCGGCTTTCCAGTGGTGGTGGGATACTGCGCCAAGTTCTTCCCGGGTTTGCTCGGAACTGCAGTGGCAAACGTAACGGGAATCCACCTGACGCTCGGGCTGGTAGCCATTGCAGCCGTTGGCTTCGCACTGGATTCGGCTGTTCTGGCTGGGTCCGCTACTTCCATCGCTGTGGCGCTGGCGTTGTGGTCGTTGCGCGTATTTCATCCGAAGAGGGGAAATCCGAAGACCACCGGGGTATACAGGCGCTATCCGCAATTCGCGCGACTCGCCTATGTCTGGCTGGCCGTCTCCGCGGTCCTCGTGTTCGGCGTGTCGCGGCCAGGTATGCTCGGCGCGTCGCGGCACGCCTTCACAGTTGGATTCCTCGCAACGCTGATCTTCTCAATCGGCCCGCGCATCTTGCCGTCGTTTCTGAACAGCAGAAAATTATGGAGCGCACGGCTGATGCGGTTCTCGCTTGTGCTGGTTACTGCGGGCTGCGCGCTGCGGGTCATCTCCGAACCCTTGGCCTATGGCGGCATTGTCGCCTCGGCATGGACGGTTCTTCCCGTTTCTGCCTTCAGCGAATTGGCGGCCGTCCTGTTATTCGGTTTCAATCTTGCGATGACTCTGGCGGCGCCGATTCCGTCCTGGTTCGGACGCAAGCAGGTAAACGATCGAATGAGCATTTACTGGCTGATCTCGAGTTACCCTGCCACTCGTAAGATCCTGGTCGATAACGGCTTGGTCACGCTCGGCGGAGCGGACAGGGTTCCCAAGAGTCTCTCCTTGGGCGAAGCGGCTCGAGCCGACGAGGTTCCGCCCGAGATCCTGATCGAAAAACTGGGCGATTTCTTTGAATCGCGCCTGCCGCGGTCGCTCCGTCAGAACTCTGGCGCCGTGTGATCACGGTTCCTGTTGCGTTGGCGACCTGCGGGACAATGGGTTGGGAGGGTGCGGAAATGCCAGCCGTGACGGCGTCGGCGAGTCGGCGGCGATCCCTGATCGTTCCCCGTGAACACGGAGCGTGGGGCATCCTGCTGGTTCCCATGTTGACCGGTGCATCCGTGGGGCTTTGGAAAGGGGGAGGGGCCGGGGGCCTTGCTCCCTTCAGCATCGTGACCCTCACGCTGTTCTGGTTGCGAACGCCCGTCGAAAGCTGGATCGGAACGGCCCCGATTCGTGCACGAACGCCCAACGAACTGCGGTTCGTGCGGAATACCTCGCTGGCGTTAGCGGCGGTCTCATTGAGTGCATTGTTCTGGCTATTCTGGGGATGGCAGAACCGGGCACTGCTGTGGATCGGCGCGACTGCTGGAAGCGCATTCCTCGTCCAGTCAGTTCTAAAGCGGACTGGGCGCCGTGCGCGAGCGCCGGCGCAGATGATTGGGGCCGCGGGATTGACTGCTACTGCACCCGCCGCGTATTACGCCGTGACCGGGCAACTGGATCTCATCGCCTGGTCTCTTTGGGCCGCCAACCTCCTGTTCGCCATCAACCAGATCCAGTACGTACACCTTCGGATCCACGCGGCACACACCACAAATCGGAGCGAGAAGCTATCGGCCGGCCGGTGGTTCCTGATCGGGCAAACCATCCTGATGGCATTGCTGGCCGTCGCCTGCGCCGAGCAATACTTCCGCTGGTATGCTGCAGTTGCCTTCCTGCCGGTCTTATTCCGCGGATTCGCCTGGTTCGCGATCAAACCTCAACCGCTCGCGATTCCGGCCCTCGGTAAGAGCGAACTGATCTACGCAGCCATGTTTGGCGTTTTTCTCGTGGTTGGCACGCAATTGTCGTGACTTGCGTCACTGCCGCCGGTCTATCGGCACCGTAATCTGAAGGCATGGCGGCAATATTGGGTTCGTATCGCGACGCAATCGCATTCCGCCCGGAGAGATTCAACCCGGTGCTGGTGGCAAGCGGCTCACACATGAAGGCTGTGCTTACTTGCCTGGAACCGGGTCAGTTCATTCCGGTACACCACCCCGGAATTGACATGTTGCTGATCGTTCTGGAGGGTGAAGGTGAGGTGGTCTCAGGCGATCGGCAGGAGGCCGCCCACCCGGGAACGGTATCTTTGCCCCTGCGGGCGAGGCTCGTGGGGTCAGGGCGGAAACCAGGCTGATTGCCTTGCATGTTGTGAGCCCGCCACCCACCGAGAAGGACCACGTCGAAGTTACGGCCGGGCTGAAAGAAGGGAAATGGCTATGAGAAGTTTCGATGAAGCACCTTTCATTGTCATTTGGGAGCTGACACAGGCCTGCGATCTGGCGTGCGTTCACTGCCGGGCCTGCGCGATTGAGAGCCGAAGCCCATTAGAACTGTCCACTGAGGAAGGTTTCCGCTTGCTTGAGGAAGTCCGCTCCTTCGGTGACCCACTGATGGTTTTCACTGGCGGCGACCCTTTGAAGCGGCCGGACCTGCTCCCGTTGATCGAGAAGAGCGTGCGCTTGGGGCTGCGAACCACCGTGACTCCGAGCGCAACTCCACTGCTGACGGAGGGTGCCATCGAACGGTTTAAGGACTGTGGATTGGCCCGGATGGCAATCAGCCTCGATGGGCCGGACTCGGAAAGCCACGACGGATTCCGCCGTGTCAACGGTTCCTTCAATTGTACGATTCTCGCGTTGGAACATGCACAACGAATTGGTCTGCAAACGCAGGTGAACACCACCGTCACCAGGCACAATGTCGGCCGCCTGGGCGAGATTGCGCGGTTGGTCGAGCGCGTTGGCGCGAAGCTCTGGAGCGTGTTCTTTCTGGTTGCGACGGGACGGGCGTCGGCATCGCAGGACCTGACTGCGGAAGAGTACGAAGAGGTCTTCGCCTTCCTCTACAATCTGTCGAAGACCGCCCCATTCGACATCAAGACCACGGAAGCCCAGCACTATCGCCGCTACGTGGCTCAAAGCAGAAAGGCCGATAGCGAGGTCGGCGGCGCAGCACGGCGGACGGCGCCCGAGATCATTCAGCGGCAGGCCGGCATTAACGACGGCAAGGGATTCGTATTTGTATCGCACACGGGGGAAATCTACCCTAGTGGTTTCCTGCCACTCACTGCAGGGAACGTCCGACGCGACTCGCTTACAGCGGTGTACCGCGAATCACCCCTCTTCCGGACACTCCGCAATGCCGACAATCTGCAAGGAAAGTGCGGTGAATGCGAATACCGTAACCTGTGCGGTGGTTCCCGATCGCGTTCGTATGCGCTCACGGGGAATCCGTTGGCCGAAGAGCCGCGGTGCATCTATCAACCGAAGCCCATGGGCGACGCTCTTCCTCGCGATCGGCGCGCGGAACAGGCAGGGATCCCGCCTCTCGGGAACGACGCACCCTTCGTCCAGCTATACACCTTAGCCATGTGATGCCGGGGGATTCTTGATCATGGTCAGGAGCATGACGACTTCACTCTGCGCTTTGATACCGTGTTCCAGGTTTGGCGGCATATAAACGAAGGTTCCTTCCGTCGCCAGTTGTTCCTCACCGCCCAGCCTGAGATGGGCCTCTCCCTTCAGGAAAATCAGCGTGGCAGGAAAAGGAGCCGTGTGCGCTGAAAGCTCTTGTCCCGCCGCAAAGCCGAACAGAATCACCTTTGTTCTGTCATCATTCTGCAGCGTCTGGCTCAGTATCCCGTTCTCGGGTACCTTTGCCAGCTCGCGAATATCGCGTACGTAAACGTGTACGTCAGTCATTCTTCTATCATCCTCGCTAATGGCCTCGCGGTGGTTTTGCGTTGCCGGCCACCCTCACCTGCTCACGGACGCGCCGGGTGGCAGCTACCATATTTCGGAGCGCGGCCCGCACTTCGTCCCACCCGCGCGTTTTCAGCCCGCAATCGGGGTTCACCCATAACTGCTCCGGGCGGAGCACCGTCAGCGCCTTCCGGAGAAGCGCCGCGATCTCCTCGGCGTCCGGCACGCGCGGAGAATGTATATCGTAGATGCCGGGCCCGATGTCGTTTGGATACTGCTTCTGATTGAAGGTGTCCAGTAGCTCCATTTGCGAACGCGCCGCCTCGACGGAGAGCACATCGGCGTCCATGCGCACCACGGCATCGAGAATATCGGCAAATTCGGAATAGCACATGTGCGTGTGAATCTGAGTCTCGTCGTTCGCTCCCGAGGTGGCAAGCCTGAATGCGTCGACGGACCAGCGCAGGTATCCGGCTTGTTCCGCCCGACGCAAGGGCAGACCCTCGCGCAGGGCAGGCTCATCCACTTGAATGATGCGCATTCCCGCGCCCTCCAGGTCCGCCACCTCGTCGCGCAGGGCCAGTGCGAGTTGCACCGCGACCTCGGATTTCGGCAGATCGTCCCGGACGAACGACCATTCGAGCAGGGTCACCGGCCCAGTCAACATACCCTTGACCGGGAGTTCGGTCAAAGACTGCGCGTAATGCGCCCAAGCCGTCGTCATAGGGCTTGTCCGCGACACATCCCCGAACAGCAAAGGGGGCTTCACGCAGCGGGAGCCATAGCTCTGCACCCAGCCGTTCCCTGTAAAGGCAAAGCCGCGGAGTTGCTCGCCGAAGTACTCCACCATGTCATTGCGCTCGAATTCGCCGTGCACCAGCACATCGAGCCCGATCTCTTCCTGGAAACGGATGGTGCGCTCGACTTCCGCGCGCAGCAAAGCTTCGTACTCCGTGCGAGCCATTTTCCCGGACCGGCAAACGGCGCGCGCCCGGCGGACCTCCGCGGTTTGCGGAAACGAGCCGATCGTTGTAGTGGGCAGAATCGGGAGACGCAGTACAGTTTGTTTCTCGCGTCGGACCGGAAAAGGACTGCAACGCTCGAACATTTCCGGTCGGACCGCCGCCGTGCGACCACGCACCGCTGGGTCGCAGGCTCGCCTGTCGCGGTGACGCCGGCCGAGAATCGCACGGTTCTCCGCGAGCCGCTCCTCGACTTCCAGCGAGTCTTCGGTGGCCGCCCGCGCCAGGAGTGCGGTCTCGTCCAGCTTTTGCCTTGCAAACGCCAGCCAGGTTCGGAAGCCGGGATCGAGTTGATGCTCTGCTTCCAGATCGACCGGAATGTGGAGCAACGAGCATGATGGCGCAACCTGGATGCGCTCGGAGCCCAGGCGCCCAGCGGCCATGCGGATCATCTCCAGAGCCCGATCCAGATCCGACCGCCAGATATTTCGGCCATCCACCACGCCGAGCGACAACAGCAGGTTGTCGGGCGCCAGCGCCAGAGCTTGCGCGAACTGGCCAGGACCGCGGACCAAGTCCAGATGCACGCCCGCAACCGGTAGCCGCAGAGTGAATTCCAGGTTCTCACCCAGGTCCGAGAAGTACGTCGTCAGGAGAATCTTGGGACTACGGGCCGGTAGGATGAGCATCTCGTATATCCGGCCGAACAGGTTTCGGTGCTCCTCGGGCAGGTCCAGACCGAGGCACGGTTCATCCATTTGCACCCAGTCTGCCCCGGCCGCCGCCAGTTCAATCAACAATTGCCGGTACACGCCAACCAGCGCTTGCGCGATAGTTGCTCGATCCCATCGCGTGCCGTGAGTTTTTCCCAACAGCGCCAGCGAGACCGGGCCTAGAAGCACTGGACGGGTTGTGAGCCCGAGCGCTCTTGCTTCGAGGAACTCCTCGACTGGTTTACGGCTGCCGAGATGGAACTCCATTCCCGACTCGAGCTCAGGAACGATGTAGTGGTAATTCGTGTCGAACCACTTGGTCATCTCGCTCGCATGCGTCGCGAGGGCCGGCTGGCAGCCGCACGCACCCGCCGCGCCGCCCTCCGGCCGAACGCCTCGGGCGATGGCAAATCGCGTGTCCAGGTCGACTTGCCCGGTGGGCGGACCGAAGCGGGGCGGCACGTTGCCGACGAGGCACGTCAGGTCCAACATCTGGTCGTAGAAGCTGAAATCGTTGGAGGGGATAAGGTCTATTCCGGCCTCCTGCTGGGTGAGCCAATTCTGGCGGCGAAGGAGGCGCCCGGCCTCCTCAAGCTCGGCGCGGGAAAGCTTCCCGTGCCAGTAGGCCTCTGTCGCCCTCTTCAATTCGCGTCTCTCGCCGACTCGGGGATAGCCGAGCGTGTGGGTGATGGGTGTTCGGTTCATCGCGGACTCCTTTTCGTGCGATCATGTTGACGGTCCACGATCCCAGTAAAGATAAATATCAACATATAACGATATATTGATATGATATGTTGACCACCAGGCGCTCATGGAAGAACGCAGCGCAGATCCAGGAAAAGCATCCCGACGCGCGTCGCTGGGTGCGGTCGGCGCGACCTGCCAGGGCGCGCGATAACACACAGGCCGCGTGCCCGGAAGATGGCGTTGTCACCGTAACGCAGGGCCCCTACGAAGCGTCATGCAGGGATCGATTGCTTCAACCCATCCGACGATGAACCCAAAACGACTGCTTCTTCTCGCCGTCTGCCTTTTCGGCCTTTCGGCTTTCATCCGCTCCGACTCCGCACAAACGGAGCCAACCCCCACCCCTCCGGCAACTCCCGGCCAGCACGTCGGCCCGAAGGGACGCCATTCCGCCATCCGCGCGGCGATCATGGCCCTCGAGCGCGCCAAGGCCGAGATGCAGGCGGCGGCGCATGATTTTGGCGGCCATCGCGTGGAGGCCCTCGCCGCCTGCGACACCGCGATTGCCCAGCTGAGGCTTGCGCTGCAGTACGCAAACGCCAACCCGTCGGGGCCGGAAACGACGCCGACCCCCACCACGCAGTAGTCCGCGCCCCTCGCGGCGTCTGGCGGCTCGACAAGCCGCGCGATCAGGGTCCATCTGAGGAAGGCCACGCGCTCACCGATGCCCGACCTTACGCGCCGCAATTTCATCAAGGCCTCCGCGGTCGCCGGCGCCGCCATCACGCTGGGCAAGATCGCCGCGAGCCCGCCGCCCGCGGCCGATATTCCCGCCGCGCTCCCGCCGTCGCCCTCTTGGGCGGACAAGCCCATGCGCTGGGCGCAGCTCACGCTGGTCGAAAACGACCCCGCCACGTTCGACGCCCAGTTCTGGTTCGACTACTTCCGGCGCACCCATTCCGACGCCGCGTGCCTGAGCGCAGGCGGCTGCGTGGCCTATTACCCGACGGAGGTCGCCTTCCATCACCGGAGCGCCTGGCTCGGTGACCGCGATGTCTTCGGAGAGCTCGTGGACGGCTGCCGGAAGATGGGAATGGTCGTCCTCGCGCGGACAGATCCGCACGCCACCTATGACGACGTAAAGGCCGCCCACCCCGACTGGATCGCGGTGACCGCCGATGGGCAGCCCCGCCGCCACTGGGCGTCCCCCGAGATGTGGGTCACCTGCGGGCTCGGCCCGTACAATTTCGAGTTCATGACCGCGGTGAAGAGGGAGATCATGTCGCGCTACCGGGTGGACGGCATCTTCATCAACCGCTGGGACGGGGCCGGAATGTGCTATTGCGAGCACTGCCGGGCGAACTTCCGGGCGGCCAGCGGTCTCGAGCTGCCCCGCTCCGACAGCATGAAGGATCCCGCGCACCGCGCCTATGTGCTGTGGCGCCAGGAGCGCCTCTTCGGCCTGTGGCGCCTCTGGGACGCCGAGGTGCGCAAGATCAACCCCGATTCGTGCGTGATTCCCAACACGGGCGGAGGGGCGGCCAGCTCCCTTGACATGGGGCAGATCGGCGAACTCGCGCCGACCCTGATGGCCGATCGCCAGTCCCGCCGCGGCCTCATGGCGCCCTGGGCCAACGGGAAGAACGGCAAGGAATACCGCGCCGCGATGGGCAGGAAGCCGATCGTCGGCATCTTCAGCGTCGGGCTGGACGAGGTCTATCGCTGGAAGGACGCCGTGCAGAATCCCGAGGAGGTCCGCCTATGGGTGGCCGACGGGCTCGCCAACGGACTGCGCCCATGGTTCACCAAGTTTGGAGGCAGCATCAACGACCCCCGCTGGCTCAAGCCGGTCGAGGAGATCTACGCGTGGTGCCACGGTGCCGAGCGCTACCTTCGGAATGAGCGCCCGCTTGCCAGGGTTGCCATCGTATACTCGCAGCAGACGGCGTGGTTCTATTCCGGGGAGCGTGGCGCACCCAACGCCGTGGAGGATGCCGCGCTGGGGTGGTACCAGGCGCTCATCGAGGCGCGGGTTCCGTTTGAGATGGTGCACGACCGCCTCCTCGACGGCGCGCATCTCGCGCCGTTCAGGACGCTCATCCTGCCGAACATCGCCGCGCTCTCGGACGCCCAGTGCGACCAGCTCCGGCAGTTCGTCGCCCGCGGCGGCGGCTTGGTGGCCACCTCGGAGGCCTCGCTTTGCGACGAGATGGGCAACCCGCGGAAGGACTTTGCCCTGGCCGATCTCTTTGGCGCCTCTTGGCGGGGCGGCTGCGAGGGCCCGATGCACAATGCCTACCTGCGCCTCGAGCATGACTCCGCGCCAGGCCACCCGCTCCTGCGCGGCCTCGAGGATGCGCCGCGGATCATCCATGGCGTCTGGCGGGTCGAGGTCGCGGCCAACGCGCCGTGTCCCTCGCCGCCCCTCACGCTCATCCCCTCCTATCCCGACCTTCCCATGGAGAAGGTCTACGCGCGCCAGCCAAGGACGAACATCCCGCAGGTTTTCCTTCGCGAACTGCCTTCTGCCGGCCGGGTCGCCTATTTCCCGTGGGACATCGACCGGACGTACTGGGACGTGCTCGCGGTCGACCACGGAAAGCTGCTGCGCAACGCTGTGGCCTGGGCCACCCACGAGGACGCCCCGGTTTCGGTGACCGGGCCGGGCCTGCTCGACGTGACGTTCTGGCGCCAGAAGGACTCGCTCACGGTCCATCTCGTCAACCTTACCAATCCCATGATGCTCAAGGGTCCGGTCCGCGAGCTGATACCCGTGGGCGAGCAGCGGGTTCGCGTGCAGATGCCCGACGGCCTGAATGCGCGCGGCCTGAGGCTGCTCGTGGCCGGGACGACTCCCGAAATTCGCCAGACGGACGGTTGGCTGGCGGTGACCGTTCCGCCGTTCGCCGCCCATGAGGTGATCGCCATAGACGTCTGAGGCCGGACGACGGCCTTCGCCCGCGAGGGATTGCAAACCCCCCGTAACCCTGCGACAACGGGCCCTCGCGCGGGCGCTCGATTCGCGCCCGGTCTATCCCCCCTGCAATCTTGCCCGTGAAAACGCACCGATGCTTGGCCCTGGCCCTGGTGCTCGCCCTCGCGGAGGTTCCAGCTCACGCGGAACCGGCCGCCACGGACGACGCGCTCTCGATCAACGACCAGGAATACCTCGAGATGACGGGTCTCAACGTCATGCTCGCCCACGACTACTATCCCGAGGGCCACCAGGGCGGCGTCGGGATCATCCAGAACGGGCAGAGGATAGCGACAAACGGCGACGTGCGGCTCGAGCCCACTCCCGGGCAGTGGCAGCCGACTCCCGTCGTCGGCAAGCGCCAGGTCGACCGCGCCGCCCAGCAAATCAGCGTGCGCATGTCCTTTCCCGACGAGGCGCAGGACCGAAGGGGCCTGAACCCGATCGGCTATCCCGACCTGAAGATGGGCTATGTCCTGAGGGTGAAGCCCGCCGGCCGCGCCTTTCGGATCATCGTCGACTTCGACCAGCCGGTGCCGGCCGCCTGGGTCGGCAAGGTCGGATTCAACCTCGAGCTCTATCCGGGAATACTCTTCGGCAAGTCCTACGAGATCGGCGGCCAGTCCGGCATCTTCCCGCGGCAGGCGAACGGCCCGGGCGCTGTCTCGGACGGCGACTACGAGGTCGCCCCGCTCGGCCATGGGTCAAAGCTCATGGTCGCGCCCGAGACGGACCGCCAGCGCATGACGATCGAGGTCGTCCGCGGCGGCGAAATCGAGCTGCTGGACGGGAGGGCCCAGCACAACAACGGCTGGTTTGTCGCGCGCTCGCTCGCGCCGGCTGGCGCGACCGCGGATGCCATCGAGTGGCTCGTCACGCCGCACGCCATCCCCGGCTGGAAGTCCGACCCCGTCATCCAAGTCTCGCAGGTCGGATACCACCCCAGGCAGACGAAGGTCGCCGTCATCGAGCTCGACCGCCACGAGACCGAATTCAAGGACGTCGCGCTCTACCGGGTCACCGACGGCGGCCTCGAGCGCGTCGCCGAGCGGCCGGCCACGCACTGGGGGCGGTTCCTGCGCTATCATTACCTCCAGTTCGACTTCACGGACATCGTGCGGCCCGGCATGTACGCCGTCGGATACGGCGACCAGCGCTCAAACGTGTTCCAGATCGACGAGCACGTCTTCCAGCGCAACGTCTGGCAGCCGACCGTCGAGTATTTCCTGCCGGTGCAGATGGCCCACATGCGCGTGAACGACCACTACCGTGTCTGGCACGGCCTCTCGCACATGGACGATGCGCTCATGGCCCCCGTGAATCACAACCACTTCGACGGCTATGTGCAGGGCCCTTCGACCCTCACGAAATACCAGCCGGGAGAGCACGTGCCCGGCCTTGACCGGGGCGGTTGGTACGACGCCGGCGATCACGATTTCCGCATCGAGTCGCAGGCCGACACCGTCCATGGGCTGGCGCTCGCATGGGAGCTATTCCATCCCACCCTCGACAACACGACGATCGACCAGGACGCGCATATCGTCGAGATCCACTGCCCCGACGGGAAGCCCGACGTCCTCCAGCAGATCGAGCACGGCGTGCTGTCGATCGTCGGCGGCTACAACTCCCTGGGCCGGCTCTACCGCGGCATCCAGGACGCGTCGCTTCACCAATATACCTTCCTCGGCGACGCCGCCGACATGACCGACAACCTCGTCTTTCACGACACCGACGGCAGCGCGATGAAGGTGCTCGCCGAGGCGGCGGTCTCCGGCTCCCAGGCCGAGCCCAGGATCGACCATCTGCCTCCGCTAGGCTCGGCGGGCTCGGCCGACGACCGATGGGTCTTCACCGAGGAGAACCCCCGCCGCGAGCTGGACGTGTCGGGAGCGCTGGCCGCCGCGTCGCGGGCGCTCACGGGATTCAATGACCCGCTCGCGAGCGACTGCCTGCGCATCTCGAAGGAGCTCTGGAAAAGCGCCAAGGCGCCGGATTCCTCACTGTACCGGCTGGAGGCCGCCATCGAGCTCTACCAGACCACGCGCGAGAAGGAATACGCCGTCGTCATCGTCGGCCTGGGCGACAAGATCGTGTCGCGGGTCGACCAGGTCGGATGGCTCGGCGCCCGGTCCCTTGCGCTCGTCGATGACGCCGACTTCACCGCGAAGGTCCGGGCCGCCCTGCGAGTCTACCGCGCGAAGGTCGACACCCTCGAGAAGGAGACGCCCTACGGCCTCCCCTATCGGCCCAATGTCTGGGGAGCCGGCTGGAACATCCAGCGATTCGGCGTGGAGCAGTACTTCCTGCACGTGGGAGCGCCCGACATCTTTCCCGCGACCTACATGATGCACGCGATCGACTTCGTCCTCGGGTGCCATCCGGGGCCGAACACGGCGTCGTTCGTTTCCGGGGTCGGCGCCAAGTCGATGATACCCGCCTACGGCACCAATCGCGCCGACTGGTCCTACATCCCGGGAGGCATCGCGTCCGGCACGGCGCTCATCCGCCCCGACTTCCCGGAGCTGCTCGAGTGGCCTTTCATCTGGCAACAGGGCGAATACTGCCTAGGGTACCCCACCTCGGACTACGTTTTCCTGATCCTCGCCGCAGACCACCTCCTCAACCAGTCCCCATGAAACCACTGAATGCCCGTCAGATAACCCGCCGGCTCACGTCGGTGCCGAAATGGTCGAAGCGCGGCCGCGCGATCCGGAGGAGGTTCGAGTTCGCCGGTTTCCTCAAGGGAATCGACTTCGTGAATCGGATCGCCAGGAAAGCCGAGAAAGACGACCACCATCCGGACATCGACATCCGCTGGAACAAGGTGACGCTGACGTTCACGACCCATTCCAAGGGAGGGCTCACCGGCAAGGATTTCTCCATGGCGCGGCAGTGCGACGACGTCTTCTTGCGGTTTTTCGGACCCTGACGGGGGATCCCCGCCGGCCTGCGTCCCCTCGAGAAAGGCTCAGTTTACCTTCGCCCAGGCAAGGCCGTCGTCAACCGGCCCCACGGCGATCAGCTTCTCCAGCTTCCAATTGTTCACGTCGATGACGGCTATCTGGCCGCTGGCGTCGCAGGAAACGTAAGCCACGTCCCCATCGGGCCGAATGAGCACCTCCTGGGGAGACCTGGGCACGTTGAGAGTGCGCACCACCTCCATCGTCGCCAGGTCGACCAAGCCAACCATGTTGACCGCCGGCAACGCCACCAGCAGCCAGCGGCCGTCGGGCGTGGCGGCCGTTCCAAACCCAAGGCCGGGGAGCGGTATGGATGTGCTCACGCTATCCGTCTGGGTGTCGATGACGACGAGGCGCAGCTTGGTCTGGTCGGCCGTGAAGGCCCAGCGGTCGTCGGCGGAGAGCGAGATGCGCTGAGTGATGGTCGCGACGGGAATGGTGATGAGGAGCCTCTTTGCCAGCAGGTCCAGGACCGACACGGAGCCGGGATTGACGTTTGCGGTGTAACCGCGGGTGCCATCGTGGGTGATCGCGAGCATGTGCGACTGGGGGCTCCCGGTGGGAATGGAGCCGATGATCTTGAGGTTGACGGGGTTGATGATCGTTACGGAGTTCTCCAGCTCGGTGGTGACATAGAGAAGGCCGTTTATCGGCCCGAACACCGGTCGATGGGGGCGGACCCCTTTGCCGAAGTCGACGGTGCCAACGATTTCCCGCGACCTCAGGTCGAGGACGCGAATCAATTGCCCATCGGTCCCCGGCTGGCCGACGCCGCCGCTGCCGTAAATCGGCACGAAGGCGCGCCTTCCGTCCGGGGACACCGCCACTTCGTGGCCGGTCTTGGCGTTCTCCTGGATCAGCGCAACTTGTAGTCCAACATTTACATCCACAACGGATAGGGTCTGATCGCCCTTGTTGGCGACAACCAGGAAGCCCTTGGAGGTGCGGTTCGCGCCGATTTCCGCCGCGACAGTTACCCCGGTCAACCCGTTCAAGAGGCTGATGCAAAGGATCAAACAGGGCCTGGAGAAATGTTTCACGGCAATCGTTCGACCCGCAGTATCTGAAATTGGGGGCGGCAAAGTCAAATGCCGGTCAAATGGGTAGAAACCACACCCCTGCCGGGGAGCACGCTCCTTAAATGGGCCAACTTCAGCACGATGGCGGGACAAGCCGCGCGGACAACGCCGGCCGGGTCGCACGCTAGGACGACCGATCCCCGGCGCCGGGCGTTACTTCTTGTCCACGCGGACGTTGAACAATTCCATCGCCAGGCCTATCCCGGCGATCAGGGCAAGCAGGCCGGTCACCCAGATCGGAATCGAAAGCCCAAAGAGGAGGTTCAGCCCAAACACGATCAGGAAGAGAGCCAGGAATATCTTGGACATGGGAAAAGGGGTGGGCGTCCTGGATGGGGACTCGTCCGGGGTCAAAGCAGCAGGAGCACGACGATCACGACCAGCACAACGCCGAGCCCGCTGCTGGGATAATAGCCCCAGTTGCGGCTGTGCGGCCAGGTGGGCAAGGCACCGACCAGGAGAAGAACGACGAGGATCAGAAAAAGGGCCCCGAGTGACATAAATTTCCTTTGGCAGCGGCGGAGAAACGCGGTCGCGCAGGCCGCCGCCACGCACGTCCGGATTTCCCAATGGCAGGGAAATCATTTTCTTACGGGACGACACTATCACCTGCGCACGGACGCCGCCATGGGGTCTTTGACCCACGGCTCGACGCGATTCGGCAGGCGGCCGCGATCATGGCCGGGGACCCGGGTCGGACGCCCGTTCGCCTCCATTAGGGTTGACGGCGGCCGCCGGTCACCGGCAAGGATTTCACGGGATGGAAACGACCTTTTTCCTAAAGGGCGCGGCCATTGGTTTTGCAATCGCCGCGCCCGTGGGCCCGATCGGGGTGCTTTGCATTCGCCGATCGCTGTCGGACGGCATGTTGAAGGGCTTCACGGCCGGACTGGGGGCCGCGACGGCGGACGCGGCCTACGGCTGCGTCGCTGGGTTCGGGCTCACCGCCGTCTCGGGCTTCCTGGTCGAGCACCGGACATGGCTCGGATTGATCGGCGGTGTTTTTCTCTGCTATCTCGGCATCCGCACTTTTTTCAGCGCGCCGGCGCAGGCCTCGGCCTCGCGAGACAGCGGCTTCGCTTCGGTTTACGGGTCGACGTTTCTGCTCACGCTCGCGAACCCGTCGACCATCCTTTCCTTTGCGGCCGTCTTTTCCGCCCTCGGCCTCGGGATCTCGGCCGATTACCTCGGCGCGGGGGCTCTGGTTCTCGGCGTGTTCCTGGGATCGGCCCTTTGGTGGCTCGCCCTGAGCGGCGGGGTCGGACTGCTTCGCTCGCGGATGACACCCGCCTGGATGCGGGCGATCAACCGGGTCAGCGGCGCCGTGCTTCTGGCCTTTGGGATATGCGCGCTCTGCCGGTCGCTGGGGTGAATGCCCGGGGCCTCGTCCGGCGCGGCGCCTGCCGGGGGGTTGCCCGTTGACAGAGGCGCGCGCCGGAATTAGTTTCGCCCGGAAAGACGCGTCGGAATTCAGTCAACCGCCCGCTTACCCCAGGTTTCTGCGAGGCTGCCGAATTGTAACCCATGCCCAGCCTGCCCTATGCGCTAACAACGGCCCCGATCGTCGCGGTCGCCGTGGTGGGCCTGTGCGGCTGGGTCGCGGTGTTCGTCATGCGTCGATTCCCCCCGAAACCGCAGCCGCCCCCCGCGCCGGCAGGCCGAGGGGACGCGGGCCCCGATCCCTCGATCGACCTGGAGAACTACCAGCTGATCTTGGACACCCTTGACCAGTCGAACATCCTCCTCTGGTGGGCGCGGGTGACGCGCGAGGGGTCGACCTACAACTGGAAGATCCGGGCGCCAAAGCTTCGCAACAATCCCACCTACCGGCTGGCGGCCCTGGTCGACGAGGGCGGCCTCTGGAAGGATGAGCAGGCGCCCGACAACGAGCGGACGAAGCTGGCCACGATAGCGGCCCTTGCCGAGGGCGCGAGCGACTACCACCAGGAGTTCCGCATCATCGGGTCGGACGGGTTGCACTGGCTTTCCGAGGAGGTCGTCATTCGGCCAGCGGGTCCGAACGAGTGGAACCTGGCGGGGGTGGTGGTCGACGTCACGACGCGCCATGAGGCGGAGGAGAGCCGCAAGCGGACCGAGGCGCAGCTCAACCAGATCGTGAAGGGGGCGGACTGCCTGCTGTGGCAGGCGGTCGTCACCCTGCGCCCGGACATGCAGCTCGAGTGGGAGATGTTTCTCACGCCGTCCGTCCTCTACCGGAGAATCTTCGGCGCGGATTCGAAGCCGGGGCAGAACGCGCTTTGGACCGTGGAAAACGTGCCGGAGATGGGCGAGATCAACAGGGTCGCGAAGCAGGCCCTCATCGAGGGGAAGCCGGACTATGACCAGGAATTCCATGTCATCGAGCGAGGAAAGACGTTCTTCGTCCACGAGCACGTCTCCGTGACCCGCCTCGGCCCCGACAAGTGGAACCTTGTCGGGATCATCGTCGACGTCACCCGGCTCAAGGAAGCCGAGGTCGAGCTCGCCCGCGCGCGCGACGCGGCCGTCGAGTCCTCACGCATCAAGAGCGAGTTCCTGGCGAACATGAGTCACGAGATCCGCACGCCGA
>PLKS01000175.1:0-305 GCA_003140665.1 Opitutaceae bacterium | reverse complement strand
AGGGCATCGAGCTGGCCTGCGATATCCCCGCCGACATACCGAGAAGGCTCAAGGGCGACCCCGGGCGCCTCCGGCAGGTGATCACCAACCTCCTCGGCAACGGGATCAAGTTCACGGAAACAGGCGAGGTTGTCGTCCGGCTGTCCAAGGAAAGCGAGAGCGACAAGGACGTCGTCATCGGGTTCACGGTGAGGGATTCGGGCGTCGGCATTGCGCCGGACGCCGTCGACCACCTGTTCAAGGCCTTCATGCAGGCCGACAGCTCGACGACACGCAGGTTCGGGGGCACCGGCCTCGGGCTGGCC
>PLKS01000049.1:24275-24473 GCA_003140665.1 Opitutaceae bacterium | reverse complement strand
CATTGAGCGCGGCGCCCTTCCAGAGATTGTCCCCGCTCGCCCAGAACGCCAGTCCGTTGGGGAGCGCCGTGTCGAGGCGGATCCGGCCCACCCCGCATTTTTCGACACGGCTGAAGTCGAGCGGCGTCGGGTAATCCTGATGGGAGGGATCGTCCACGAGCTGTGCGCCCGGAAACGCGGCCACGGCCTCGCGGGCCT
>PLKS01000049.1:0-24246 GCA_003140665.1 Opitutaceae bacterium | reverse complement strand
TGCGGCTCTCGAGCATCATCTTCGTCTCCTCGACCGTGTAGCCGTTCGGCTCGAAGGCGTCGACCTGCGGGATGACGTTGAACGCAATCTGGTGGGGAAAGACCTCGCGCGGCAACACGGTCCCCTTCGTGTGCGCGAGGACCTGCGCCTCGAGCTCGCGGACCGCCTCGGTTCCCGCTCCCGACACGGACTGGTAGGTCGCGGCGATGTACTGCCTGAGACCGAATCGCCGGTGCAGGGGCCAGATCGCCATGAGGGCCACCGCGGTCGAGCAGTTGGGGTTGGCGATGATCCCCTTGTGGCGCCTCAGCGCCTCCGGGTTGATTTCCGGAATCACGAGCGGGACGTCGGGATCGAGCCTGAAGGCGGAGCTCTTGTCGATCACCAGGCAGCCGGCCTTGACGGCGTCCGGAGCGAGCGCGCGGGCGACCGGGCCGCCGGCGGCGAAGAATGCGACGTCCAGGTTGGCGAATACCCCACGCCGCGCCGCCTCAACGATGATCGCCCGACCCGCGAACTCTACCGTCTTTCCGGCAGACCGGTCCGAGGCGAAGAGTCGGAGCGCGGACACGGGGAAGCCGCGCTTCTCGAGAATGCGCAGCAGTTCTTGACCGACGGCACCTGTGGCGCCGACGATACCGACCGTGAAGGATGCCGTTTTGTCCATGGAATCGCCCTGGGAATCGTTCAACAAAACCCGATCTGCCCTCGGCATCAAGCAAACAGACCGGGTCATCATCGTGCGGCTGAAGGACTCCACCCTCCAACTTCGGAAGAAGGGCCGCATTGTAAAAGCTTATGTCATATCGGGTTCCAAACGTCCCTTCTCGAATGTCGCGAATTCCATGGGCACCCCGCTCGGGCTCCACGCGATCGCGGAGCGGATCGGTGCAGGCCAGCCGTCGGGCACGGTCTTCAAGTCCCGGGTGCCGACGGGCCTGCATTTCTCGGAGATCCCCATGGAGGAGGTCGGCACCGGCAACCTCATCACGAGCCGCATCCTCTGGCTTCGGGGCCTCGAGACCGGCGTGAACTTGGGCGGCGGCGTCGACACCTACAAGCGGTATGTGTACATCCACGGCACGCAGCGCGAGGACAGGATCGGGGAGCCCCTGAGCGCCGGGTGCATCCTGATGCGCAACGCGGACGTCATCGGGCTGTACGACGAGGTCCGCGTCGGCGACCTGGTCTGGATCGGGGCATAGGCGGGATCCCCGCGCTGCCCGCCGGCGGATCGCTACCGGAGTTTCCCGAACAGCAGCCGCAGGGAATTGAGGCACACGATGACCGTGCTTCCCTCGTGCGCCACCACGCCCGCCGCGAGGGGGACGGCCCCGAACATCGTGGCGATCACCATGACCACCACGACGCCGAGCGAGATCCCCAGGTTCTGGCGGATGATCGCGCGGGAGCGGCGGCTCAGCCGATGGGCCGCCAGGAAGTTCTCGATCCGGTCGTTCATGAGTATGACCTCGGCCTGCTCCAGCGCGGCGTCGCTCCCGCGGGCCCCCATCGCGACCCCGACGTCGGCGGCCGCGAGGCTCGGGGCGTCGTTCACCCCGTCGCCCACCATCGCGACCGTGTGGCCCTCGTCGTGGAGCGCGCGGACGGCCGCCACCTTCCCCTCAGGGGAAAGTCCCGCCCTGACCTCGTCGAGGCCGAGCTCCCGCGCGACCGATTCCGCGGCGTGCCTGCGGTCGCCCGTCAGCATCACGGTGCGGACCCCCATGGCCCTGAGCTCGCGCAGGACGGCGGCCGACTCCGCCCGTATCCTGTCCTTGAGGAGCAGGCGGCCGATCAGCTCCCTTCCCACCACCCACACCTCGCTCAACTCCGCGGAGGCGGGCGGAAGGCTGCGCGCCCATTCGGCGAGCGGACCCTCCTCCAGGAGCTCCCTCCTGCCGAGAAAGAGCGTCGATCCGCCAACGCGCCCCTTCAGCCCCTGCCCGGTGATCGACCGGAATTCCTCCGCCTCGGCGACCTGGATGCCGTCGGCCCTGACGCGTCGCAGGATCGCCCGGGCTATCGGGTGCTGCGACTTGGCCTCGAGGGCGCCCGCCATCTCGAGCACCTCGCGCTCGCGGCCCGTCGGGAAACTCTCGATCCGCTCGACGAAGAGTTCGCCCGTGGTGAGCGTGCCCGTCTTGTCAAGCGCCACGACATCCACCTCGGCCAGCTTCTCGACCGCGGCGCCGCCGCGAAAAAGGACGCCGTGGCGGGCGCCCCGGGCGATGGAGGCGAGGATTGCCGACGGGATCGACAGGACCAGCGCGCAGGGGCTCGCGACCACCATGAGGGTCATCGCGCGATAAAACGCGGACCTCACGCCGTTGGAATTGGTGAACGGCGGCAGGCCGAATGCGAGCCACCATACCAGGAACATCGCGAGCGCGGCCCCGATGACCAGGTACGTGTAACCCGTCCCGAACCGGTCCGTGAACCGCTCGCTCGGGGCCCGCATCGTCTGCGCGGTCTGGATCAGGCGGATGATCCGCTCGAGCGTGCTCTCCGACGGCAGCCGGGACACGTCGAACTCGACGGCGCCCCATAGGTTCACCGTGCCGCTGAACACCTCGTCGCCGGAAGCCTTCGGGACGGGGACGGCCTCCCCGGTGAGCGTCGATTCGTCGCTCGCGCTCTCTCCTTTCGCGACGACGCCGTCCGCGGCGAACGCCTCGCCTGGCTTCACCCTCACCCGATGTCCCGGACGCAGCTCCTCGACGTCGATCTCCCTTTCGGAGCCGTCCGGGAGCGCGAGGGTCGCGCGCTTCGGCGCGGACTTGAGGAGCGCGCTCACCTCCCGCTGCGTCCGGTCGAGCGCATACTCCTCCATGGCCCCTGCGGCCGAGAACAGCGTGAGCAGGACCACCGCCTCCCCCCATGCCCCGATGAGAACCGCTCCGATGGCGACCGCGAGCATGAGGAAGTGGATGTCGATCCGGCCCTTGCGCAGGTTCTCCCAGGAATCCATCGCCGCGTCGAAGCCCCCCGCCGCGAGTCCCGCGGCGTAGATCGTCTTCGAGAGCCAGGGAAGGCCCGGGACAAGCCATCCCACCAACGTGCCCGCGACGCCCGCCGCCGCGCAGCCCGCGGCGAGGAAAGCCAGTGCGCGCCAGCCGCCCTCCTCCCAGTGCGCGGGACCGTGCGCCTCCCTCTCTTCGGCCGCGCCATCGGGCCATTCGATCTCCTTCCAGAGCCAGAGCTTCTCGGCGGTTTCGCAGGTTTCGCGGCCCACGATGGTCGCGCCTCCCAAGTGGCTCAGCTTGTAGCCCGGCGGGGCGCCCCCCTCGCGGGATGCGGACAGCCCGGCCTCCACCGCGGCGATCGCCTCGGCGAGCCGCTCCTCAAGATCGGCCTCGGTCTCCCGCCCGATCGTCGCGACCGCGAGCTTGTGCGCACCGGGATCGACACGGACCGCGTTGACGCCGGGCTGCTCCCGTATGAAGCGGACAAGCGCCTCTACCCAGTCGCCCTCGTTGCCGGTGGTGGCCTTCATGCGGTCAAGAAAATGCCCAGGAGTGCGGCGGCTGCAAATTCATTACCCGGCGGCCCCACGGGGCGGCGACACGCGACCGGAGGGCTCCCGCGGCGCCGGGCGCCAGCCGCGGCCGCAAACCCTACGGAGCGGTCGAGTTACGATCCTCCGCAGTAATTCATTTGCCCCCCGGTGCGCCGAATCCATTCGTTTGTTGGACCTCGACCATGATCGGCCTCAGCGAAGATACCGTCCCGACGCCGACGTCCCCCACCCGGGCGCCGAGATTCGCCGCGAAGGTGTTTTCCGAGGGCGGCTGGCTGCAGGCGGTCCTGGACCTGGAGCACCGTCCCGGCCAGGAAAGGATGGCTCACGCGGTCGCGGCTGCGTTCCGCGCCGACGAGCCCCTCCTGTTCGAGGCCGGCACCGGCATAGGCAAGTCGCTCGCCTACCTCGTCCCCGGGATCATTCACGCCTCCGACTGCGGGCGGCAGCTCATCGTCTCGACGCACACGATCTCGCTTCAGGAGCAGATCGAGAAGAAGGACCTGCTCCTATGCCGGGCCCTTTTCAAGTCGGTGCCGGAGCTCGAGAAGTTTGCCGGATTCGCGTCCACGGTCCTCGTCGGCAAGTCGAACTATCTCTGCACGTCCAGGCTTTCCCACGCGCTCGCGGAGAAGGCGAGCCTGTTTGACGATTCCGAGTACGCCGAGCTCCAGCGCATCGCGGACTGGGCGGACGTGACGCCGACCGGCCTCCGCCACGACCTCCAGCCGCCCCCCAATGCCGACGTGTGGGACTCGGTGAACGCGGACTCGTCCGCGTGCTCCAGGCGCAACTGCGACTGCGAGCGCTGCTTCTACCAGCGCGCCCGCACGCGGGTGCGCTCGGCCCAGGTCATCGTGGTCAACCACGCGCTGCTATTCTCGCTGATAAGCGCCGGCGGCGCGCGGGCGGAAGGCGCCGGGCGCGACGGCTCGGGCGTCCTCTTCCCCGGCGACTTCGTCGTGCTCGACGAGGCGCAGACCGTTCCCGAGGTGGCCGAGGATAATTTCGGCCTGTCCCTCAGCAGCATCGGCGTCGAGCGGGCGCTGCGGCACCTCTACAATCCCAGGACGCGCCGCGGGATCATGAACAAGCGCGGAGGCCCCGAGATCCGGAAGAAGGTCGCGGATGCGCTCGATGCCTCGGGGCGGTTCTTCAGCTTCCTTGCCGACACGCTGCTGGCGCAGCATCCGGTCGTCCGGGTCCGCGAGGCGGCCGCCGGGGAGCCCCTCCTTCGCGACCCGCTGGCCGCGCTGGAGCGCAGCGTCGCCAAGATCGCCGACAGCCTCGAGGAGGGGCGCGAGCGGGACGAGCTTATGGACCAGCGGGCGCGGCTGCGCGCGATCCGGGGCGGCATCGACGAATGGCTGGCGCTCGCGAACGCGGGGCACGTGTACTGGGCCGAAAGGGGCGGCCGAAAGCAGTCGATCGTGGCCCTGCGGAGCGCGCCTGTCGACGTCGCGCCCGACCTGGAGCGCTGCCTGTTCGGGGCCGGCGTCAGCGTCGTCTGCACGAGCGCGACGCTCGCGGTGGGCGGGGACATGGGACCGTTCGCGGCGCGCATCGGCGCGCCCTCCGCGAGGGCCGAGGTCGCCGACTCGCCCTTCGACTTCGAGCGCAACATGCGCGTCTTTGTCGCGGCCGACATTCCGCCGCCGTCGGTCCACGATGCGCGCTCGTCGATAGACGCCCTCGCCGACTATGTCGGCTTCTGCTGCGGCCGGGTCGAAGGCGGCTCGCTCGTCCTTTTCACGAGCTACCGCGACATGAATGCGGTCGCGGCGCTGGTCGGCCCGTCGCTGGTCGCCTCGGGACGGCCCTTCCTCTTGCAGGGCGGGGAATACTCCAGGACCGAGCTTGCGCAGAGGATGCGGGACGCCGGCAACGCGGTGCTTTTCGGCACCGACAGCTTCTGGACGGGCGTCGATGTGCCGGGCGACGCGCTCTCCCAGGTCGTGATCGCCCGCCTGCCCTTCAGCACCCCGGCGCACCCCATCGCGGAGGCGAAGGCGGAGCTGATCCGGGACCGGGGGGGCGATCCCTTCGGCGAACTCACGCTGCCGGAGGCCGTCATGAAGTTCAGGCAGGGCGCAGGCCGCCTGATCCGGACACGGGAGGATCGCGGGGTGATCACGATTCTCGACAGCCGCGTCCTGGCAAGGACCTACGGCCGGCTGTTCATGGAGGGCCTTCCCCAGCGCTCCTTCGTGCGGCTCACCCGCGAGAACCGGCTCGAGCAATTTCGTCCTTTCACCTGACGCCCGCGCGCCTATCCTCAAAAACCCCCGATGACCATCCTTCGCGCCGCCTGGCTCTCAAATATTGGAAATATCAGGAAGGAGAACGAGGATCGCGTCGTATTCAACGAGTCGGCGCGGCTTTTTGGCGTCGCGGACGGCGTCGGCGGGCTGCCGGGCGGAGCCGAGGCGGCCCAGAAGGCGGTCGACGTTGTCACGGAGGGGGTCCTGGAGGCCGGCCCGGACGCCGAGCTCGACCTGAGGGCGATCGTCACCGCCGCCAACGACGCCGTCGCGATCCTTGGCCAGAGGATAAGCCCCTCGTCGGGGATCGGGTCCACGCTCACCCTGGGATGCATCCGCGGCGGCCGGATGAGCCTCGCGCACGTCGGCGACTCCCGCGCCTTCTCATGGAGGAACGGCGAGATCACCTGCCTGACCGAGGACCACACCGTCGAGAACGAGGCGCGCCGCCGGAGGGCCCGCGGCGAGGTGGTCTACTACAGCGAGGCGCAGCGGGGCGCGCTGACGCGCTGCATCGGCCAGACGATCCCCCCGGAGGTCGACCTCGCCGACCTGCTGCTGCTCGCCGGCGACCGGTACATATTCTGCACGGACGGCATCACCCGACTCATATTCGAGAGGGAGATGAAGGACCTCGTCGGCAAGCCGAGCGAGCCGGCCACGATCGCGCGGAGCCTGGTCGAGCTCGCGCTCCAGCGCGGCGGCCCCGACAACGCGACGGTCGTCGCCGTCATCGTCGACGCGCCCTAGTCAGGCCGGCGGTCAGGGGACGAACGGGTTGTAGCGAAGCTCGTTGCCCGCCGTCGTCATGGGCCCGTGCCCCGGCGCGACGACCGTGTCCGGCGGGACGGCCAGCAGGACGCGCCGCAGGTGGGCCCGGAGCTGCCGCTGGCAGAAATAGGGACCTCCGGCGGACCCCGCGAAGACAAGGTCGCCGGAAACAAGGAGCGACCTCGCGGAGGGCAGCGCGGTCGAGCGCACGTGGTAGCAGTTGTGCATCGCGCAGTGGCCCGGCGTCCTGAACGCCGTCACCTCGAGCCCGCCCGCCGAGAGGGTTTCCCCCTCCCCCATGGGCCTTCCGGCCTGGGCGCTCGCCCCGGCCGGTATGAGCGCGTCGGATACACCGAAGCGGCCGACCGCCCCGCAGAGGCCGCCGGCGTGCTCGGCCTCGATGTGCGTGATGAATATCCCGCCGATTTCCTGGACCTCGCGCGGCCATCCCGACTCGAGGGCGGCGGCGGACGGCCCCGTGTCGAAGAGCAGCCCTTTGCCGCCCTCGTCCCCGGCCACGATGTAGGCGTTCACGACGCCTATGCCGTGGGCCATCCGCAGCGGCCAGACCCGGAACGGCAGCCCCTCCGAGTCGGGGAGCGGGTATCTGCCGCTGGCGAGCGCGCACAATCCCACCTCGTTGAGGCCGAGCGCGGCCGCCAGCCGGCCGCATTCGACAGGGCCGAGCTCGGGGCGGTAGTCGATGGCGTCGAGGATCGCAGACACCGGAACGCCCGACCTGGCGGCAAGGGTCTCGGGGGTCAGGCCGGCGCAGCTCATCGCCTTCTCGAGCACGTCGCCGAGTTCGTCTTCAAGCGGTACCGGTTGTGCGTGGGCCATCGGATGCGGGAGGCTGGACATCGGGGACCGTATCCGCAGTGGGGCGAATATTCAACGCCACGCGGCGCCGGCGCCGGCGGCGGGACCGGCCCCGGCGCGGCCAGCGGGGAATCCTAACCACCGGACAGAATCCTGCGCACCGCGTCGGCGCGCGCCGGGTTGCGCTTCCCGAGGAAGGCGAGCGTCTCCTCGGCGCCTGTGCCCAGCGTCCCGCCGGCCGCGACGAGCATGGTGACAGATTCCAGGGACACATTGTCGTCGTTGACCGCATTCCAGAGCGGCCTTCCCTGCCACAGGGTGCTCGCCTGGTTCGGATTCGCGCCATGGTCCAGCAGCAATCGGACGATGTCCGGCGAGCCGAGCGCCATGACGAGCGGCGGCGGATCCTCCGGTCCGGCGAGATTGGGGTCGGCCCCGTGGGCGAGGAGCGCCTGCACCTTGGCGCTGTCGAGGCCGGTGAGGACCGACTGGAGCGGTGAGATTGAGCCGATGGCGTTCACGTTCCCCCCGCCGGAAAGGTATGCCTCGATCTCGGCGACGGTGTGGCTGCGGTGCCAGAAGATGCTGTCCCGCGCCTCCTGCGACTGGTCCAGCTGCCCGAACTCCTCCATGAGCTCGACGCAGCGCTGGTAGTCGGGCGCGTGGGTGGCCCGGCGCAACTCCGCCATGGGCGGCCGGTCGGGCGGCGTGATGTCGTTGACCATGCTGACGGAAACCGCCGCCGCATGCGGGTCGCGGACACCCAGCTCAAGGAGCTTGCGCACCGAGTCGGCGGCCCCCCAGCGGACCGCGGTGGTGAGCGGCGTCCAGCCATTCGGCGCGCGCCGGTTCGGATCGCATCCCTTGGCGCAGAGCAGCTGGATCAGGTCCGGGTCGTCCGAACGGGCGGCCGAGAACATGATGGTGTAGCCCTGGGCGGTCCGCAGCGGATCGGCCCCGAGGGACATGAGTTTCGTCGCGAGGTCGGGCATGTCCTCCCAGACCGCGCGGAAGAGGGGGTTGAAACCCGCCCGGGACGGCCTCGGCGCCAGGCTCGCCCCGAGCTCGACGAGCCGCAGCGCGAGCTTCGGGTCGTGCGCGGCGATCGCCTCCTCGAGCGGCGTCGGCGCGGAGCCGGCGCCGCCGTCGGGGCTCGCGCCGTGGCGGACGAGCGCCTCGACGATTTCCGCGTCATCCGCGCGGGCGGCGTAGCAGAGCGGGGTGGCGCCCTTATAATCCGCGGCGTCGACGGGGGCGCCCGCGTCGATGAGCCGGCCGGCAAAGGCCGGTTCCCCTTCCTCGATCGCGAACATGAGCGCCGACTCCCCCATGAACGCCCGGAAGAGGAGCGCCCCCGGCGCGGCGAGGGCGGATTCGAACGCGGGCGAATCCCGCGCCGCGATCGCGGTAAACAGGGCGATCCCCGCGTCGCCGGCGGAACTGCGGATCGGCAGATGCGTCAGTTCCGCGTGAACGAAGAGCGAGCGGACGGCGGGATCCGTGGCATACCTGTCCAGCCGCACGTCCGAGAGGATGCCGCCGACGTCCTTCCAGTCCTTGTCGAGGATGATGCGCGAGCCCTCGAGCCAGTTCGTCTTCGCGGCGAGGCCGATCGCGGAGTTCAGGTTGGGGTCCTGCGCGATCCATTGCCGGGAGTTCGCCTCCTTCATTTTCGAGAACATGGTCATCTCGATCGCATTCAGGGCGTTGCAGCCCAGGTCGAGGAGGACATCGAGGAGGGCGGGATCCCTGTAGTGAACGGCGTAATAGAGCGGCTGCTTTTCCCCCTGAACGATGACCCCTCCCGCGCGTCCCCCCGCGGCGAGCACCTGGCGCAGGGGTCCTATGTCCCGGCGAAGGGCCAGCGTATGGATCAGCCGCCCTGCCGCCGCGCCGTCGGCGCCGAAACGGACGCCCTTCCCAAGGAGGAGGTCGGTCAGATCCTGGCGGCCCGCGCCGATCGCCGCGGCGAGGGCGAGGCGGGCGGCCGTGTCCGGCGAGAAGGTGTCCGATATCGACGCGTAGTACTTTTGGGGCCACGGAGCCGCCGGATCGAAGCCGCTCCCGAGGATGAAATAGGCGGCCGGCCACTCTTCGCCCCGGACGGCCTCGAAAAATCCGCCGGCCGCGTAGGCAACCGGCACGCCTTCCTTGAAAAGCGCGTTGATCGACGCGACGTCGCCCTTCCAGGCGTAGTCCCCGACAAGGAAAGAGCCGGACTTGGGATCCATGTACCTGGGGAAGGCGCCCGATCGGTGCACCGGGGGCCCCGGAACCGGCGTCGGCTCGGGCGCCGCCTCGAGGGCGTCCGCCTTCGCCTTGAGCGCCTCGGCAATCTCCGGGGAGTAGCCCTGCGACCCCACCGTCCCCGCTTCCTGCCGCAGCCATGCGACGGCCTGCGCCCGCTGCGGCGCGGGAAGCGACTCGAGCGGCGGGTAGAAGAGGGTCATTTGCTCGTTCGGGGGTCCGGCGAGGAGGGCCTCATTCATGGCCGGCGTCCACGTCCAGCCCGCGGCATGGCTCTCGAGGAAAAGCATTGCAGGCCTCCGGAGACGTTCGGCCTCCGCCTTGGATGCGGCGAGCCGGTCCAGCGAGGCCTGGATCGGGGCCGCCATCCCCGCCGAGGCCGGCCTCGCCCTGAAGTTGGCGAGGGTCCGCGCTTCCATGGCTGCGAGTCCAAGCTTGTCGGCGGCGGGCGATCCCTCCGCCGGCTCGGAGCGCTCCGCCTGCGCGAGCTCGTCCGGGGACAGCGTGTCGAAGGAGTCGGCGTCCGCTTGCCTGCCCTCGTCGATGAGTTCCGAGCGCAGCGGCGGCTCAAGCGCCTCGAGCCGGTCCCCCGTCGGATACCACGCGCGGTGAACCAGGAGCGCGACCTTGAGCCTTGGGGCGAGGGAGCTCACCGCAGCGATGCGTTCCCCCTTCGGAAAATCGTTCTCGAGGATCGTGAACAGGAGCGCCGAGGCGCTGCGCCGGTAGGCGTCCTCCTGGCCGGGCGCCGCCCGGGCGAGTTCGCGGCACAGCTGCATGACACCGGTCCTGTAGTCGGCCGACAGCCTCTCGATGACCGCGTCGAGGTTGTGGGAGAGGTAGATGTCATGGAAATCCTCCTCGATCATCGCAACCTGGTCCTTGAGCCGGACGAAGCGGTCCTCGTACATCAGGCTCTCCGGCCCGAAGAACTCGTCGAGCGGGGTTGGATCGATCCTTCCATTGGCCGCGACGAGGAACCTCTTCGCGACCTCGAGCGTGAACTGGACGGACTGGACCTCGCGCTTGATGTCGCTCACGCGCCCGGCCGTCACGAGCGGGGGCATCCGGAGCCGCTGGAGCCGAAACCAGGCGTCGCTCGACGCCGGATAGAAGAAGACCGCCGCAGACAGGAGCCGCTCCTCCTCCAGCCGCCTCGCGGCGGCAACGCCCGGAGGATCGGAGTCGCGCGCCTCGCCCTCGCGGGCCCGCTCATGCTCGACGAAGATGTGGGCGATCCCCTTGCCGAACGCCGGGGCGGAGGTCGCGTCGCCCTTCACCGGAACCGCGGCGGCAATGGCCTTCGCGGCGAGCCTCGCGGCGGAGTCGCGGGGCGCGGCGGGGTCCAGCGGCTCTCGGAATTCGACCGGAGGATGGCGCCCGTCCCAGACTTTGATCGAAAGCATCGGGGCCGGACCGGCGACGGCCCCTGCGGGATGCGCCTGCGCGAACTGCGGGGGCATCTGGGCGCCCCCTTCGGCCGAGCCCCAGACGAAGTAATCCGCCACCTGCGCATAGGCCTTCGCATCCGCCTCGGCAAGGCCGAGGAGCACGAACTCGCTTTCCTGGGTTGCGACGTCCGCCCGCTCCAGGCTCAGCACCCGATGCGTCCCGGAGGCAGCCGCCGCCGAGTCGATCGCGGCCGCGAGCTGGGCCTCAAAGGAGCCGACCCGCGGATCGCGCAAGTTGTGCGTGAAGCCGAGGAACTTGATCGAGACCAGTCCCCTCGACGCCGCGAGCCTGTCCCTGGACTCATCAAGGAGCGCCCCGGCCGCCGCCGCGATCTTGGCCATGTCGTCGCGCCCCGGGACGGCGAGCCGTCCCCGCTCGAGGACGCGGTCCAGTTCCACTCGGGCCTGGCCGAGGGGCTCGGCACGGGCGAGCTCGGTCGTCTCGAGGACAATGAACGGCTTCCCGCCTTCGGGGGTCACGAATGTCCCGGTCAGCATGACGTCCGCCCGCAGGAGCTTGCCGATGCGGGACGCGGATTCCGGGTCGGACTCGCCGAGCGCCGCGAGACCGAGCTCGTCCATGAGTTTCTGCGCCTCCTGGCGCTCGACAAACGTGCGCCCCGGCGTCTCGCCCAGAGCCGCCTGGAGGAGCGTCGCAATCGAGGCGCCGGTGTCCGGGTCGTTGCGCTCAAGGTCGACATGCGCGAACGAGCCCAAGGCGACCGTCTCCGCGTTCACGGTTCGTGCCGCGGCGAGGAGCGCCGCGGCCAGGGCAACGGTCCGGTAAAGCAGGCGGCTCAAGGCTGGGGCCGGCTGCTTACCTTCGGACCGCGACCGCCGCGACGATCCGGTCGGCCAGTGCCGCCGCCGCCTGCTGGAGCGCCTTCTTGGCCGCGACCGATTCGGCCGTGTCGACCGCGACCTCGACCTGGCGGTCGGCGAGGAGCACCCGCCCCGTGGCCACGTCGACCAGCTTGATTTCCACGCGACCGCGGCAGGAGACGAAGGTGCCCACGCGTGCCGATTCCTCGCTGACCGCCTCGCCGGTGATCCGGTACGCAGGGACCTCGGTGGACGAGGCCGCGAGAATCGTGAACCCGAGCTTGCCAAGGATGAGGTCAAGCTCGGTCTCGGCCGCGGGGTCGATGATCGTGTGCGTGACGTGCTGTTCGCCGATCGCCACCGAGACGACAGGGGGCTTTGTGCCGGTCATGACCTTCGACAGCCGGGCGACCCTGTCCCCGGGCGTTTCGACACGCGCGACAAGCTCCGCCCGGTGGCTGACGATCAGCTCGCCGAGGGACGTCGCGAAGGCCTTGAGGGCGGCGTTTTGCGCGGTTCCCTGGGGGATGGCATCCGCCTCCGCGTACACGCGGCCGGTCTCGGTGCCCATGACCTTGCTGACGAGCATGAGGTCCTCTCCCTGCATGAAGAGGCGGCTCATGACCAGGACCTTCGCCCCGGTGAGCTTGCCGATGCGGGCTGCGCCGTCGGGGTCGACCAGGCCCGAAGCGCCGAGCGCCTGCTCGCCAAGGAGTGCGTCAAGCTGCTGGCGCTCGACGAGGAACAGGCCGGGCTGCGTTGTCAGGTAGGTCCCGAGAAGCGTGTCCACGTTCTCGGCCGCGGGCCGGAGGGTCGTGTTCGGCGCGTTGACGCCGAGCACGGCGACGGCGATGGGCGAATCGTCGGCATGCGAGAGTGCCGGGAGGGCTGCGAGCGCAAGAAGCGCGAGGAACGGTCGGATGTTCACAGGGTCCTTAGTTTTGGGCATCGAGTTGCGTCAGGAAGCGAAAGGCCTCGACGAGGTCGGGAAACGCCGCATTGCCCGTGTCGAGCCCTCGCGTCCGGGGCAGCTGTATCCTCGCGATCCAGGCTGCGGCCGGCCTCTCGGCCGTGACAAGGAGCGCGTTGGCCTTGCCGAGGGACACGGTCGCGAGGATGCAGGGCGCCCGCTGCATCTCCGGTGGCAGGCCGTCCGGGTCCTCGGTGAGCAGGATGTCCCGGGGGGCGGCCTGCGGGCTTTCGTCATAGGGCACCTGAAGCGCGGTGAGCGCCTTTTTCATCCCCTTGGACTCCCCGAGGACCCGGACCGTCCGCCCATCGAGGAGCGTGCGGATCTCGAGGCCGGGGTCGTTCGGCCGGACCTGCAGGGCGACCTCGCCGACAACGGCCTTCGGAGGCGCCAGCCGCTCAATCCTGAGGAGAAAGAGGGCGCCGAGCCTTGCATCGGGGATCGCGACCTCGAAAGGGGCGCGGTAGCCGCCGGCGGGATCGCGGGTGAAGTGAAGCGAAACGTCCTTGACCGCGATGGCCGCCGCCAGGCTGCCTCCCGAGGCGTAGAGCACCCAGCGATACTGCGCATCGTCGGGCGGGGCCTCCGGAATGATGAGATCGAGGCGCACCGTGCTGGCGGCGGACACCTCGATCGGCGTTCTCGATGGATCGGCCGTTCCGGACCCGATGATCTCCCCGACGCCGGCATATCCCGTGGCGGCCGCGCACAGGGCGACGGCAAGCGCCTGACGCCACCGGGAAGCCAGGGGGACGATGGGGCCCATGGACGCGAGCCTATCGGTTCCCGCAGGTGGAACACAAGGCCCCGGATTGCGCGGCGCCTCGGGCGTTTCAGCCCGTGATGCGCCAGGGGCCGGCGCCGTGAAACGTTGATCTCGGATTCGGAACCGTCTGGACTCTCGGCCCGATGGACCCCTCGCAGCAGGAGACACTCGACATCTTCACCCGCACCCGGGCGCTTCTGACCGGCCACTTCGTCCTGCGCTCGGGACTTCACAGCGGCCACTATTTCCAATGCGCCCAGGTGTGCCAGCACATGGACGCCGTCGAGCGCCTGGCGGAGCTCCTGCTTGGGCGGATTCGCGGCGCCGGCTGGACGTTCGCCACCGTGCTCGCGCCCGCGATGGGCGGCCTTGTCATCGGCCAGGAGGTCGCGCGGCAGGCCCGGGCGCGCTACATCTTCTGCGAGAAGGAGAACAACGTGCTCGTCCTTCGCCGCGGGTTCACCCTCGCCCCGAAGGAGCCCGTCCTGGTCGTGGAGGACGTGGTGACACGGGGAGGCCGCGTGATCGAGTGCCTGGACATCGTCCGAAGGGCGGGCGGGGCGGCCGCAGGCGTCGCGATGCTGGTCGACCGCAGCGCGGGAACGGCGCGGTTCGACGCGCCGACGGTCTCGCTCCTCGAGCTGAGCTTCCCCACCTACCCCGCCGACGCGGTGCCGGAGGCCCTCGCGAGGCTCCCCGTGGACAAGCCGGGGAGCTGAGCGGCGCCCTCAGCGCTTCGTGACGACGACGTACTTCGCGAAGCCCTGCGAGTACACAAGGAGCAGGTTGCGGCCGGCGTGGAGGGCCGCCTTCGCGGACGCGATGTCGTCAACGGGCGTGCGGTTGATCTCGACGATGACCGCGCCCACCGGGAGGTCCTGGGCGTATTCCGACTTGTCGTCCACCGCGGTCACGACCAGGCCGTTGGTGCGCGAATCGATGCTGAGGCGCCGGCGGACGTCCTCGGTGACCTTGCCCACCTCGACCCCGTCGAGGATCTCGTTCGGCTTCTCGGCAAACTGGGCCAGCGTCACGTTGACCGCCATCGGCTTGCCGTCGCGCGAGATGTCGAGCTCGACCTTGCTGCCCGGGGCCAGCTCGGAAATCGTCAGGCGGAGCTCATCGTAGCTCTCGATGGACTTGCCGTTCACCTTGAGGATGACGTCGCGGCGCTTGATGCCGACCTTCTCCGCAGGGCTGTCGGCAGCCGTCTCGATGACGATGACGCCTTTCGTGTCCTTCGGGAGGCCGACCTCCTCGGCCACGTCCGGCGTGATGGGCACCGCGCCCACGCCGAGGAATCCGCGGGCGACCGTGCCCGTCTCGATCAGGCTCTTCATGACGCTCGCCGCGAGGTCCACCGGGACGGCGAAGCCGATCCCTATGTTGCCGCGCGAGGGCGACACGATCGCGCTGTTGATCCCGATCAGCCGGCCCTTTGCGTCGAGGAGCGCGCCGCCGGAATTGCCCATGTTGATCGCCGCGTCCGTCTGGATGAAATCCTCGTAGCCGGCGACGTCGTCCAGGATGTGGACGTTGCGGCTCTTCGCGGAGACGATGCCCATCGTGACCGTCTCGCCCACTCCGAGCGGGTTGCCGACCGCAAAGACGACATCGCCCACCCGGATCTTGTCGCTGTCGGCGAACGTGACGGCCGGCAGCCCCTTCCCGTCGATCTTCACGACGGCTATGTCCGTCTTGGGGTCGGCGCCCACGACCTTCGCCGGGAACTTGCGCCCGTCGGAAAGCTCCACCGTCAACTCGTCGGCGTTCTCGACGACGTGGTTGTTCGTGAGGATGAACCCGTCCGCTGAGACAATGACGCCGGAGCCCAGCCCCATCTCCTTGCTCTCGCGGTCCTGGTCGGGGATGTCCCCGAAGAACTGCCGGAGCAATGGGTTGGCCTGGATGTGCTCGTGCACGATCTTCGACGACTCGATCGAGACGACCTCCTTCTGGACCGGCTCGACGATGTCGGCGTAGCTTGAGACGACGGCCGACTTCCCGTCGCTCAGGGTCGAAAAGTCCTTCTTCAGCTCGGGCATCTTGACCGGCGGCGCGGCCGGGCTGTCGGCGGCGCGGGCCGGCAGCGCGAGGCCGAGCGCCGACGCGGCGGCTGATGCAACGAGAAGGCGTGAAACGGTTCTGATGTTCATGTATGGTGTAAAAGTGACGACCCGCCGGGCGCCAAACGTGTTCCAGAAACCCGCGGCGGACAAATGATTCAGAAGCCTTTTATTCGAAAAAGGCTCGTGATGCTTTCGTTGGTGTTGATGCGCTGGATGGCCTGGCCCAGCAGCCCCGCGACGCTCAAGACGGTGACCGGCAAGCCCTTGGTGTCGATCGGCACGGTGTTGGTGGTGATCAATTCGTCGATCATCCCGCTCTTGAGCCGCTCATAGGCGACCTCGTTAAGGATGCTGTGGCTCACGGCCGCCCGGATGCGGCGCGCCCCGCGCTCGCGCAGCATCGTGGCGGCCGCCATCAGCGTGCCCGCCGTCTCGGTGATGTCGTCCACAAGGAGGACGTCGCAGCCCGACACCTCGCCGACCACGTTGATCGCCTCGACAGTGGTGGCGCTCCGTCGCTTCTTCGCGACCATGCCCAGGCTCGCCCCGAGAACCTCCGCATAGGCGGCGGCCATCTTCATCCCGCCGATATCCGGCGAGCAGACGACGAGCGACTGGCTCTGCGTCTTGGCAAGGTACTCGAAGAAGACCGGCGACGCGTACAGGTGGTCGACCGGGATGTCAAAGAAGCCCTGGATCTGCTGGCTGTGGAGGTCCATCGTCAGGACCCGGTTTGCGCCCGCCGACACGAGCAGGTTGGCGACAAGCTTGGCGGTGATGGGGACGCGCGGCTGGTCCTTGCGGTCCTGCCGCGCATAGCCGTAGAAGGGCAGCACCGCCGTGATCCGCTGGGCCGACGCGCGGCGCGCGGCGTCGATCATGATCAGCAGCTCCATCAGGTGGTGGTTGGTCGGCGGGCAGGTCGACTGGATGATGAAGACGTCATGCCCGCGGATGTTCTCGTCGATCTTCACAAACGTCTCGCCGTCCGGGAAGCTTGTCACGGTGGCCTCGCCCAGGGGGACGCCGATCGTCCGGCAGATCTCCTCGGCCAGCCTCCGATTGGAATTGCCTGAGAATACCTTGAGTCGGGATTCGCCCATGAGCGGGTCATCCTTGGGGACCGCCCAGCGGGAGGCTACCCCAAAATTCAGGACGGGGCCCCAAAGCCGCCCCGCTGCCTCAGGGCCTCGTACGCCGCGATTCCCGCCGCCGTGCTGAGGTTGAGGGACCTCAAGCCGGGATTGGCATGCGGGATGGTCAGCCTCCAGTCGCGAAGCTCCTCATGGAGCCAGTCGGGGGCGCCGCTCCCCTCGTTGCCGAACACGAGCCCGTCGCCGTCCTCGAAGCCGGCCTCCCAGAATGAGCGCGCGGTCCGGGTTGTGAAAAGCCAGAGCCGCCTCGGCGCAGCCTCGCTCGACCGGAAGGCCTTCCAGTCGGCGTGCTCGTGCACGTCCAGGGAAAACCAATAGTCCATGCCCGCCCGCCGCAGGTTCCGGTCGGTGATCTTGAATCCCAGGGGATGGATGAGATGGAGCCGGGATTTCGAGATCGCGCACATCCGCCCGACGTTGCCCGTGTTCTGCGGGATCTCGGGTTGGAAGAGGACAATGTGAATCATCGCTGAAGGACGGCTGGAAAACGACGCGCGGCCGGAACCTGCTTTCATGGTTTTTTACCAGCGCCGAAACTAATGCAAGCTCCTTACGGGTTGCATTTTGCCAATCCCGCAACCACGCTCCGGGTCGTCTGCCCCGCGTGAAGCATACCTGGAAAAAAATCCATTCCCCCCACCGTTCCATCGTCATCGTTGACGATGAGAAATCCTATGCCGAGTTGATCGCCCAGATGATCGCGGACAACCTGGATTGCACGGTCTACGCGTTCACGCGCCCGATGGAGGCCCTGGGCGGCCTCAGCAAGATCTCGGCGGGGGTGGTCGTAACGGATTACTCGATGCCGCAGATGAACGGGATCGAATTCATCAAGCGGGCGTCGAGGGTCGTGCCCAGCGCCGCATTCATCATCATCTCGGGGGACGACCTCGAGCCGCTCTCGGACGACCTGGCCCGGCTGAGGCGCCTGAAGATGCGCCTGCGAAAGCCCTTTGGATGGCGCCCCCTCGCCGATGCCGTCATCAAGGTCTGGCCGGGGGCCGATGCTCCGTCATTCCGCGCGAATGGCCAGCCGGCGGAGCACACGACCGAGCCCCATCCAGGCTCGGTCAACCCTCAATCCTGAGGCCGTCGTTGTCGGCCGCCAGGATGCGCCCCTCGCTCGGCATCGACATCGCGGCGAACGCCTTCTCCATGGCGGCGAACACGGCCGGCGCCTTCGCGCGCTCGCAGACGCACAACACGCTTGAGCCGCTGCCGCTCAGCCATCCGGTCCACGCCCCCGCGCCGACGCCCGCCTTGATGGCCTCGCCCCCTCCCGGGATGCGAGGGAGGCGGTAGGGCTCGTGCATGAAGTCCCCGCCGGCATGCGCAAGCCGCGCGTAGTCGCGCGACGCGAACGCGGCGACGAGGTAGGCGGCGCTGTTGATGCTCCTGACCGCGTCGAAATAGGGAAGCGAGGACGGAAGGGCGCCGCGGGAGTCCTTGGTCACGAACTCCACCGGCGGCGACGCGACGACGAAGGCGATGTCCCCCGGGACCTCGAAGCGCTGCGAATCGACATAGGCGCCCGTCGCGGGATCCGACCTCGACACGCAGAAGCCGCCGAGGATTCCGGCGCCCGCGTTGTCGGGGTGCCCCTCGATGGCGGACACCAGGCCGATCAGCCGCTGGCGCCCGAGCGAGGTCCCGTGGAGCGCATCGAGGCCGGCGATGACCCCGGCGACGACCGTCACGCTTGAGCCCAGTCCGCGCGCGGGCGGAACGTCGCCCTCGATCCTGTACCGGAAGCCCGCGCGGGGTCGGGCCGTGGCGCGGGCAAACGACGACGCCGCCTCGATCACCATCGCCTGCGCCCGCGCGTCCGCCGGCCGGTCGGGGATGGCGTCGCCGCCGTCGGCCGGCGAGAGCGTCACGCGGTTGTAGAGGCCAAGGGCGAGGCCGAGCGTGTCGAACCCCGCGCCGCAATTCGAGGTGCTCGCGGGCACCCTGACCACGACCGAGCCGGCGCCGGCTTTCATCCGCGCCGCGACCTCAGGGCCCGGTTCACCTCTCGCATCTGCACCTTTTTCTTCAGGTCCTCGCGTTTGTCGAAACGTTTTTTTCCGGTGCAGAGGGCGACCTCCACCTTCACCAGGGCCGCCTTGAAATACATCCTGAGCGGGATAAGGGCCTTGCCGCCCGCATTCAGCTCAAGCGCGATCTTGCGGATGTCGCCGCGGTGCAGGAACAGCTTGCGGACCCGCTTGGAGTCGTGGTTGTGGATGTTCCCGAACGCGTAGGGCTCGATGTGGGCCCCGTACATCCAGACCTCGTCCTTTTCGACCCGGCAGAACCCGTCGCTGATCTGGGCGCGTCCCGTGCGGATCGACTTGACCTCGGTGCCGTGAAGCTGGATCCCGGCCTCAAACCGCTGCCCGACCTCGAAATCGCGGAAAACCTTGGAGTTGCGGACCTCGGTAAGGCGCGGGGCCTCTCTGTTTTGCGCAGCCATGGGGGAGGCGTCTTATGCGAAGCCCGCGAACGACCGGTCCCCGGGGCGCCCGACGCGCCGGGTGCGGTCAGTTCTCGCCGGCCAGGAAGCTGATCTTTTCCTCGATGATCTCGCGAAGCGCGGTGTCCTCCGGCGTTAGCTTCTCCAGGGACTCGACCATGGGCCGGTTGCCTCGCCTGAGCTGCTGTACACGGCGCGACACAACATTGATCAGGATGTTGGGGTCCAAGATCTTGCCAAGCGCCTGTTTGATGTAGTCGTCCCTCATTGTGGTGATATTTCCGAAGCGAAAGGGGAAAAGCTGACGAGGCATAAGGGGGGGTCAAGGTCGAATTTCTCCTTGTATTCGGGAGGCACGAACGTTACCTAATGAACCCTTTAACTCGTCACTTTCATCCCCCTGACCCGCCATGTCGCAGCATAAAAGCCTCCAAGGATCCAGCGGTATCGTCGTCAAGCGAAATGTTTTGAAGCGCTTCGAGCGCATTGACTTGCTGAAGAAGCGCGGCCATTGGAAGCAGGGCGACCGCATCCAGGGCCTCCGCAAGACGAAGCCGGACGTCTGAGCGGATCTTGCACGACCTGATTCAGCGCCTCAGGGCGTCCTATCAGCACCTGATGCTGAGGGGGCACGAGTGGATCCAGCGGCTCCTTGCGGCGTACCAGCACTCGCTGCAGACGGGGGGCTATCCCTACATCATCTTCCTGATGGCGCTCGAGAGCTCCGTCGTTCCCATCCCGAGCGAGGTCATCATCCCCCCTGCCGTCCTGATGTCCATGGCCGGGAAAAGCACGATGTCCCTTCCGGGCATCGTCCTGGCGGCCGCCTTCGGGAGCTGGGTGGGCGCCAGCGCCATGTATTGGGCCTCGAGGGCCGCGGGGCGACCGCTGGCCGTCAGGTTCGGCAGGCTCGTGCTGATCACGCCCGCCAAGATCGAGCAGGCGGAGCGGTGGTCCGAGCGTTTTGGCGGCTTTGGGATTTTCCTCTCGCGCATGCTTCCCGTCGTGCGGCACCTGATCGGCATCCCGGCCGGCATCGTGCGCATGAACTACTGGAAGTTCTCCCTCTACACGCTGCTGGGATCGCTCCTGTGGTGCGGAGTCCTGACCTACGTCTCCTTCGTCGCGGGCAACGACTCGAGGCTGATGCACGGCGAGATCAGGGAAGTCACGCTGTGGGCGGCGGGCGCGGCGGTCGTTCTCGGCGCGGCGTACTATTTCCTCGTGCACAGGTTTTCGCGCAAGGCAGCCTAGCGCGGGCCGGCCGCCCCATCAGCGCAGGACCCACTGGCCCGCGGCCGCCATCAGGAGGACGACCGCCCAAGGCGGCGCCCGCAGCGTTGCCAGGAGGACGATCGCGGCCGCCGCGGCGGCCACGTCGCGCACATCCCGGATGCCCTCCGTGCATACCGGGCGATAGAGGGCCGCGAGGAGGAGCCCTACGACCGCGGCGTTGGCGCCGTCGAGCGCGGCCCGAGCCCAGGCCTTCCCCCGGATCAGGTGCCAGAACGGATAGGCGCCACCGACGAGGAGCCATGCCGGCAGGAAAATGGCGAACAGCGCGAGGACTCCGCCCGTCCATGCATGCGCCCCTGACTGGATCACCGTCCCCAGGTAGCCGGCGAAGGTGAACAGCGGGCCCGGAAGGGCCTGCGCCGCGCCATAGCCCGCGAGGAAGGCGTCGTCGCTGATCCACCCGGGAGGCACCACCTCGGACCGAAGCAGGGGCAGCACCACGTGGCCGCCCCCGAAGACGAGCGAGCCCGCCCGGTAGAAGCCGTCGAATACCGCCGCGGCCCTGCCGCCGCTCACCCTCGCAAGGACCGGCAGGCCGAGCAGCAGGAGGACAAAAAGCGAAAGCGAGGCCGAGGCCCAGAGGTGATCGCGGGTCAGCGCGCGCCCGGACGGCCTGACGGCGACGGCACGGCCCCGGAAGGCCCACCATCCGATCGCGGCGCAGGCCGCGATCACGACCGCCTGGCAGGCCGGCCCCGGCACGAGGAGGGCGGCGGCGGCGGCCGCGATTCCCAGGATGCGGCGGGGCCAGTCCGGGCAGAGCCTTGCGGCCATCGCCCAGACGGCCTGGGCGACCACCGCGACGGCGGCGAGCTTCAGCCCGTGGAGCCAGCCGGCCCGCCGAAGGTCGCCGAGCGACGCGACCCCGTAGGCGAAAAGGATCATGGCCACCGCCGACGGCAGCATGAAGCAGAGCGACCCCAGGAGCGCCCCGGCCAATCCCGCGCGCCGCATCCCCAGCGCGAACACGACCTGGCTACTCGCCGGTCCGGGCAGGAACTGGCACAGGGCGACCAGGTCGGCGTAGGCCGCGTCGTCGAGCCAGCGGCGCCTCTCGACGAACTCCTTCCTGAAGTAACCGAGATGCGCCACCGGGCCGCCGAAAGAGATGAGCCCGAGCCGCAGGAACGCGCCGCCAACCTCGGCGAGCGGGTGCGGCGGGTCGGCGGGCGTCTCCCGAGCGGTGGCCAACGGGCGGGCGGTCAGACTCCTGGCGTCAGGGTGGGAACACTTGGGCCTATTTTTCCAGATAGGCCTTGAGCGGCTTCCAGTAAAACGTCTTCCAGCCTTCGTTGATGTCCTTGAAACGGGACGCCGGCACGCCCACGTGGGTGAAGGAGATCCGTGTCCTGCCTCCCTTTTTCCGCGAAAGGGAGAATGACGCGATCGAATGGGCCCCGGGCGGCCAGCCCTTCGCCCGCCACGCCTGGACGATCCGCTTCGAGGGGACGATCTCGAGGTTTATTCCCGAAAGATGACCCCCGTAGCAGGTGAAGGCCCCGCCGACCCTGCGGGAGATGGTCGCGGGCTCCCCGGTGAACTTTGCGTGCTTCTTTTCGCTCAGGAGCGCGCCGAAGACCTGCCTCGGAGCCGCGCGGATGGTGACCGTGTGCCGTATCGTTTTATTCATGGGAGTGTTCCTTCACCGGGTTTGCGCCCGGATCACATGTCGTCTTCCGCGCGCCCTTCGAGGTTGGCGGGAAGGTTGCCCGGAAGAAAGAGATAGTAGAGCGCCAGCCACCACCCCCACGAGAGGCGGTAGAGGAGGAGCGGCGCGGCAAGCGAGGCGGCGAACGCGATCAGCAGGGTGGCCGCCCCGCCCAGCCTTCCCGCGGCGTAGAGCACGATGACCGGGACGACGATCCCGAACGCGGTCAGCCCGTAGTTGATGACCAGCGGGCCCAGGAACTCCCCGTCGCCCCTTTCGATCCTCAGGCCGCAGACCGGGCAGCTCGCGTTGACCTTGAGCAGCCTTCCCTTCTCGAAGAGCGTCCTTCCCCCGCAGCCGGGGCAGCGGCACGCGAGGCCGTTGGCGAGGATCCGGCCGCGGCCGATTTTCATGGGACGCGGGGGAATGCCGCCTGCCGTCGGCCCGGCGCCTTCATGAGGGGTGCGTGCGCCCGAAGGCCACCCTCCGCTTGCCGGAACGCGCTTTCGCCGGTAGCGTCGGCGCCTATGGAGAAGTTCGCATTCTGGATGACCCTGGCCGGCATGGGCTGCTGGGTCGCCTGCTTTTGGTGGATGTACGTCATCTCGAAGAAGCAGAATAACCTTCTTGACCGGCTTGGCGAGCAGGGCAAGCGGATCGAGAGGCTTTCCAAGATCGAGCACGACCTCATCAAGGAGGTGCATCCCAAGGTGGGGGAGATCAAGGAGGGGATGGACGAGGTGATCGCGGCGGTGAAGGAGAGCACGGAAAGCAACAGCACGCCCTCCAAGCCAAAGAAGGGCTAGCCGCCCGAATTGGGGTTGTCGATCGGGGGCGCCCTCCTAGGATGGCCCGCATCGCCCGCCCCTATTTCATCGGACTGCTTTCGGCCGGCGTCGCCTGGATGCTCCTGGCACCGGCGTCGCGGGCGGTGGCGCCCGCGACCGACCCCCGCGACTGGACATGGGTGCAGGGCGCGGTCTTCGTGCCGACCAACTGCGTGAACGAGGCCCAGCAATGGGACGAATACAACCCGGCGGTCAACGACCGCGAGCTGCACTTTGCCTCGGTGTACGGCATCAACATGGTGCGCGTCTACCTGCACTACTATGTCTACCTGAAGAAAAGGGACGCGCTTCTCGCCAACATAGATGACTTCCTCGGCCGGGCCGACAAATACGGGATAAAGACCGAGTTCGTGTTCTTCGACGACTGCTGGAACCAGCCGCCGGAGGCGCTCCTGTCGCCGGGCTACCGCTACCCCGCCCCCCTCCAGGGCGTGCACAACAGCCAGTGGCTGGTCTGCCCCGGAGACGAGGCGCGCACCCACTACGAGCAGCACAGGCCGAGGCTCANNAGGCTGAAGGCCTACGTCCAGGACATCGTCAGCGCGCACCGGAAGGACCCGCGCGTGGCCTTCTGGGAAATCTACAACGAGCCCAGCAAGTCCGACGCGACCGTCCGCCTGGAAAAGGACGCGTTCGACTGGATCAGGGAGACGGGCACGCCGATCCCCGTCACGGCGACCGGCAGGGAGTTCTCGGGAGGGCCGTTTTCGGACTTTCCGTCGTGGCACGAGTACGGCGGCTACGTCGTCTTCGGCGACGGCCATACCCTCTGCACCGAGTGCATGAACCGGCAGGGGCAGACCGTCCCGGGCATCGTCGAGCACTTCAGGGGCAGGGTCGGCTACATCATGTGGGAATTCGGGATCGGCCGGGACAACTGCCGCTTCGCGTGGGACGAAAACCGGGAGCATCCGCGCAAGGACGAGACGCCCAGGCCCTTCCACGGCATCGTCTATCCCGACGGGCATCCCTGGTCGCTGGCGGACGCCCGCGCGCTCCTGGGCCCCGAGGGATTTTCAAAGGCCCGTTTCTTCAACGCCACCTATTACACGGATGAATCCTTCGCGCAGCCGGCCAAGACGTCCGTCTCGCCCATGATCGACTTCGACCTGGGCGACGAGGAGGGCACCGGCTCGCCCGACGCGTCGG
>PLKS01000008.1 GCA_003140665.1 Opitutaceae bacterium | reverse complement strand
ACATCATGGCGTTCTGCAAGGAGTTCAACGCCAAGACCAAGGACCAGAACGGGATGATCCTGCCGGTGATCATCACGGTCTTCTCGGACAAGAGCTTCACGTTCATCCTCAAGTCGCCGCCTGCGTCCGTCCTGCTCAAGAAGGCGGCCAACATCGCGAGCGGCTCGGCGAGGCCGAACCAGGACAAGGTGGGCAAGGTGAACCGCAAGCAGCTGCTCGAGATCTACAGGCTCAAGCAGAAGGACCTCAACGCGCACAGCGACGAGGCGGGGATAAGGATCATCGCAGGCACGGCCCGCAACATGGGCATAGAGGTCGTCGACTGACCCCTACGAATCTTTTGAAGCGGGAGTCCCACCCGGGACGTTCGCACCGCAAGGAGCAAACCATGGAAAAACAAAGCAAACGCTATCGCAGCGCCCTCGGGGTCGCCGATCTCGCGAAGGACTATCCCCTCACCGAGGCCGTCGACATCCTGGCGAAGTTCCCCAAGGCGAAGTTCGACGAGACCGTCGAGCTCTCGCTGCGCCTCGGCGTCGACCCGACGGCCGGGGACCAGATGATCCGCGGGACGACCCCGCTGCCGAACGGCTCGGGCAAGAAGGTCCGCGTGCTCGTCTTCACCGACAACCCCAAGGCGGCCATCGACGCCGGAGCCGACCATGCCGGGCTCCAGGACATCATGGCGAAGATCAACGAGGGCTGGCTCGACTTCGACGTCGCGATTGCGACGACCGACGCGATGAAGACCGTGCGCACCATCGCCCGCGTCCTCGGCCCCAAGGGCCTCATGCCCAACCCGAAGAGCGGCACCGTGACGGACGACGTCGCGGCCGGCATCAAGGCCGTGAAGGCGGGCCGCGTGGAGTTCAAGATGGACAAGACCTGCAACATCGGGGTCGGCATCGGCAAGCGCTCGTTTTCGGCCGCCCAGATCCTCGAGAACGCCCAGGCGGTCCTCGAGGCCGTCGGCAAGGCGAAGCCCGCGTCCTTCAAGGGCCATTACATCAAGACGGTCGCGCTTTCCTCATCGCAGAACCCCGCGGTGCGGATCGCGTCCACCGAGTACGGCAAATACTAAACCGAGACACGACCCATGAGAGCCGAGAAAAAATACCTCATCGACGAGGTCGAGACGCACCTCAAGAAGTCCGACTACGTGATCCTCGCGAACTTCAATGGCGTGACCGTGGCCGACGCCGCGGAGCTCCGCGGGAAGCTCGCCGCCGAGAAGGCCGAGTACCACGTGGTCAAGAACAGCTCGCTTCGCGTGGCCGCGAGGTCGCTCGGGCTCCCCGACATCGAGGGCGCGCTCACCGGCCCGACCGCGATCGTGGTCGGCGGCAGGAATTCCGCCGGCGTCGCCAAGATCCTCAAGCAGTTCTTCAAGGACCGTCAGAAGGTCGAGGTCAAGGCGGCCGTGCTGGGCAAGAAGCTCATCACCTCCAAGGACGTCGAGCGGCTCGCCGACATGCCCTCGATGGAGGTCCTTCGCGCACAGCTGCTGGGGCTCGTCAGCCAGCCCGCCAGCATGTTCGTCCGCGTCGTCAACGCCGTCCCGCAGGGGATCGTCAACGTCCTCCAGGCCAAGGTCCGCGCGGCCGGCTAGAACCCTCCTTCAACCCAACCATTTCAAGGGCGCCCCGCGGGGACACCGCGCGGCCCCGACGAAAGCCAAAAATCAAACGCAGCAGGCTAGGGGACACGTCCCTTAAACGCGCCCCCCAACTCGGGCCGCTAGTCCGCAGCAGCAGATCACCATGAGCACCATAACAAAAGACCAAGTCATCGAGTGGCTTTCCAGCCAGTCGGTCCTCGACATCGCCAGCCTCGTCAAGGACCTCGAGTCCAAGTGGGGCGTCTCCGCCGCGGCCCCCGCCGCAGCGGCTGCAGCCCCCGCGGCCGCCGCCGTGGCCGCAGCCCCCGCCGAGGAGAAGACCGAGTTCACGGTCGTCCTCCTCGAGAGCGGCCCGAACAAGATCGGCGCGATCAAGGAAGTCCGCGCCATCACNNAAGGACCTCGTCGAGGGCGCGCCGAAGCCCGTCAAGGAGGGCGTCAACAAGGCCGAGGCCGAGGAGATCAAGAAAAAGCTCGAGGCCGCAGGCGCCAAGGTCGAGCTCAAGTGACCCTGGCCCGACGCTTGGCGATCAATATCTTACAGCATCCCGAGCTTCCTGGACAGGCCGCGCTCGCGCACGGCCTGTCCTTTGCCTTTTTCCAATTCGTCCACATGTTTGTCTCGCAGCACGCACCCTCCGGGGCGGCGCTTTGATTCCTTGCTTCACTAATCCAAACGGAAATTTCCATGGCCGACCGCACCTCCACTGAACGCATCAACTTCGGCAAGCTTCGCGAAGTCATCCAGCCGCCCAACCTGATCGAGATCCAGATCAACTCCTACCTGGACTTCCTCCAGAAGGGCGTCCCGGAGAAGCAGCGTAAGCCGCAGGGCCTGGAGGCCGTGTTCCGCGAGGTGTTCCCGATCCAGTCGTACGACGAGCGCCTGACGCTCGAGTACGTCTCCTACACGCTGGGCGAGCCGAAGAACTCCGAGATCGAGTGCATCCGGGAGGGCATCACGTATTCGGTTCCCCTGTACGTAAAGCTGAGGCTCCGCGAGGAGGACTTCATCAAGGACGAGGACATCTACATGGGCGAGATCCCGATGGTGACGGAGCGCGGCTCCTTCATCATCAACGGCGCCGAGCGCGTCGTCGTCTCCCAGCTCCACCGCTCGCCCGGCATAGCGTTCGAGGTCGCGCCGCACCCGAACGGCAAGCTGCTGCACAGCTTCCGCATCATCCCCGACCGCGGCACGTGGCTCGAGGTCCAGTTCGACAACAACGACCTGCTCTACGTCTACCTCGACCGCCGCCGCCGCCGCCGCAAGTTCCTGATCACGACCCTCCTGCGGTCGATCGGGTACTCGAGCGACATCGACATCCTCAACCTCTTCTACGAGATCAAGGACCTCAAGGTCACCAAGGCCCTCGACATGGAGAACGTGTCGACGCTCGTCCTCGTCGAGGACGCGATCGACGCCCAGAAGGGCGTCGTCCTGGCCCGAGCCTTCGAGCCCCTCACCAAGCAGATCGTCCGCACGTTCGAGAAGCATGACATCGCCTCGATCCGGGTCATCGACACCGCCGTGGACGAGGGCGCGATCATCCGCGCGCTCAAGAAGGACCCCACCCGCAACGAGGAGGAGGCCCTGAAGGAGATCTACAAGCGCCTGCGCCCCGGCGAGCCCCCGACGACCGCGAACGCGAAGGCGCTCCTCAAGAGGCTCTTCTTCGACCCGAAGCGCTACGACCTCGGCCGCGTGGGCCGCTACAAGGTCAACCAGAAGCTCGGCCTCAAGGCCGAGCTCGAGCAGCGCATCCTCGAGAGCGCCGACATCGTCGCCGCGACCAAATACCTCGTGCGCCTTCGCAAGGGCGAGGGCGTCGTCGACGACATCGACCACCTCGGCAGCCGCCGGGTGCGCACGGTGGGCGAGCTCCTCGCCAACCAGTGCCGCGTGGGCCTCGCCCGCACGGAGCGCCTGGTGCGCGAGCGGATGACGATGTACGACCAGAGCGTCGACTCGATCACCCCCCAGAAGCTGATCAACCCGAAGGCGCTGACGACCGTCATCCGCGACTTCTTCGCGCGCAGCCAGCTGTCGCAGTTCATGGACCAGATCAACCCGCTNNGCGAGCGCGCGGGCTTCGAGGTGCGCGATGTCCATCCCTCGCACTACGGGCGCATCTGCCCGATCGAGACGCCCGAGGGGCCGAACATCGGCCTCATCAATTCCCTGTCGACCTACGCCCGCGTGAACGAGTTCGGCTTCATCGAGACGCCCTACCGCACGGTCAAGGACGGCCGCGCGACGGACAAGATCGACTACCTCACCGCCGACCAGGAGGAGGCCAAGGTCATCGCCCAGGCCAACTCCGAGATCGACGACAAGGGCCACTTCATCGGCAAGGTCACCGTCCGCAAGGACGGCGAGTTCCTCGAGGTGAGCGCGTCCGAGGTGGACTACATGGACGTCTCGCCCAAGCAGGTGATCTCGATCGCCGCCGGGATGATCCCCTTCCTCGAGCACGATGACGCCAACCGCGCCCTCATGGGATCGAACATGCAGCGCCAGGGCGTGCCGCTCCTCCAGTCCGAGGCGCCGTTCGTCGGCACCGGGATCGAGGAGCGCGTCGCGCGCGACTCGAAGATCGTGGTCGTCGCGGACGACGGCGGCATCGTCGCCTCCGTCGATGCGAAGCGGATCGTGATCACCAAGGACGGCGAGATGCCCCGCGCGCCCAAGCACGACCCCAAGAACCACGTCTACGTGTACGAGCTGCGCAAGTTCATGCGCTCGAACAACCACACGTGCTTCAACCAGAAGCC
>PLKS01000165.1 GCA_003140665.1 Opitutaceae bacterium | reverse complement strand
GCCTTCGTGCAGGTGAAGATGCGCAACCTGCGCTACGGCAAGGCGCTTGACCAGCGCTTCGCCTCGACTGACACGATCGAGGTGCTCCCGACCGAGCGCCGCACGCTTGAATACAGCTATGCGGACCGCGACGCATTCGCGTTCATCGATCCGACGACTTTCGACCAGATCGAGCTGAGCGCGCAGACCCTGGGGGACGTGAAGAACTACCTCACGCCGGGCGGCAAGGTCGATGTCCTCTTCGTGGATGAAAAGGCCCTGACCGTCGAGCTGCCGTCCGCCGTGACCCTGAAGATCGTCGAATCAGCCGACGGGATCAGGGGCGACACGACGAGCAACGTCCAGAAGCCGGCGAAACTGGAGACCGGCCTCGTCATCCAGGTGCCCCTCTTCGTCAAGGAAGGCGAGCTCGTCCGCGTCAGCACCGCCGATGGCGCGTACATGGGCCGCGCCTGAGCGGCCGCCTGTTCACGTCACCCTCGACCACAGCACCTTGAGGTACCGGCCCTCGAGGCAGTTGGAATAGACCGGATGGTCGGGCCCGGGTCCCGTCCGGTTGAAAAACTGGAGCCGCCGGTTGAGCCTGTGCGCCGCCTTGATCACGTGCTGCTCAAAGTCCTCCAGGCTCAGCAGGCCCGAGCAAGAGCAGGTGACGAAGATCCCGCCCGCCTTGACCAAGCCGATCGCAAGCTGGTTCAGGTCCTCGTATTTCTGGCGGCCCTCCCAGTTGCCGTGTGCGTCGCGTGTGAAGATGAACTTCGGGGGATCGAGCACCACCAGGTCCCACGACTCCTTGTTCTGGTACATCTGCCGCGCGTAGGCGAACGCGTCCGCGTGGACGAAGTTCAGCCGGACCTGGTTCAGGTTCGCGTTGCGCCTGGCCTGCGCGACGGCCGCCTCGTCGAGGTCGACGCTCGTCACGTCGTTCGCCTCGCCAAGGATCTTGGCGCACAGGGAAAAGCCCCCCGTGTAGCAGCAGAGGTCCAGCACGCGGGCCCCCTTCGAGAACTGCGCGATCGCCCCGCGGTTCTCGCGCTGGTCGCAGAAAAAGCCCGTCTTGTGGCCCTCGGCGAAGTCGACCTCGTACCGCACCCCGTTTTCCCGGATCTTGACGGTGCGCGGCGCCGCCGCGTTGGTCTCGTTGAACGTGGAGGGCTTGATGCCCTCGAGGCTGCCGAGGTCGTGGTCCACCTGGACACGCGCGAACTTCGTGCCCGCCAGCTCGTGCATGAGCGGCAGCCACTTCGGAAGCCGCTGCGCGATGCCCAGGCTGAACACCTCGCAAAGGAGCACGTCGGCGTAGCGGTCGACAGTGAGGCCGCTCAGCCCGTCGCCGTCGGAGTTGATCAGCCGGTAGGCGTCCGTCCTGGCGTCGAGCTTGAAGAGGTCGCGCCGCATCCCCACGGCGCGCCGGATCGCCGTCTCGAAGTAGCCCTCGCCGATCGGCTCCGCGCCATGGGCGACAACCCTGAGCGGGATCTTGGCCCTTGGGTTGAAGATTCCCGCCCCCACCGGCTCGCCGTTCTTGTCGTAGACCGAGACCCAGTCGCCGGGGCGCGCGTCGGGCGACACCTCGCCGAGCAGGCGCGGGAAGATCGCCGGCTGGAAGGTGACGTACTTGAGCTGCGCCCAAGGCCGCGACCAAGACGAACGGTCGACCACGGCTGAAAATCCTGCGCGAACGCTGTCAGGCCACCCGCTCGACTATGGCCGGGGGCGGGGTCGGGCGCTTGGGGGCGAGGCGGTAGGCGTTCTTGAAGAATTCGAGGGCCTGCTCCAGCTTCGCCTCGTCATTGTAGTGGATCATCATCAGCGGCTCGCCCTGCTTGACCTGGGTGCCGACCTTCTTGATCTCGGAGACCCCGACCGAATGGTCGATCTTGTCGTGCGCGCTTTCCCTGCCCGCGCCAAGAAGATGCACGCCGCGGGCGATCATCGCCGCGTTGATCGTATGGACGTAGCCGCGCTTGGGCGCCGGCAGCTTGCGAATGTGCCTCGCCTGCGGGAATTTTTCCGGGTGGTCGATGAAGGTGGTGTCCCCGCCCTGGGCCCTGACCAGCTCCTTGAACTTCTCGAGCGCCGAACCGTCCGTTAGGTGGCGCTGGACGGTCTGCTTGGCGGACAGCGTCGAGCCGGCGACGCCGGCGAGCCNNAGCTGGATCGCTTCCTTGACCTCGAGCGCGGTCCCGACGGAGTCGCCCAGCGGCTGGTTCATGTCCGTAACGAGGGCGACACAGCGGCGCTTCATCGAGCGGCCGACGCGCGTCATCGAGCGGGCGAGCTGCTTCGCCTGTTCCAAGTCCTTGATAAATGAGCCATTGCCCCATTTCACGTCGATGACGAGGCCCTCGGCGCCCTCGGCGAGCTTCTTGGAAAGGACGCTGCCGGTTATGAGGGGAAGGCTTGGGATCGTGCCCGTGTCCTTGCGCAGCTCGTAGAGCTTCGCATCTGCGGGCGCCAAGTCCTCGTTCTGGGCCACGATGGCGCCCCCGATCTTGGCCAGCTGGGCCGCGAACTGCTCGTTGGTCTGGTGTCCCTTGAAGCCGGGGATCGCGGCAAGCTTCTCCAGGGTGTTGATCACGTAGTCGTGCTCGACGCCGCACATCATCGGGACGACGACGCCCGAGGCCATGGCGAGCGGGACGAGCACAAGCGCCGTCTTGTCGCCGACGCCGCCCGTCGAATACTTGTCGATCTTCGGCTTGGCGATGTGGGACAGGTCGATCACTTCCCCGGAAAGCATCATTTCCTCGGTGAGATCGGCCGTCTCCTGCGCCGACATTCCCGAGAAGTAGATCGCCATGGCCAGGGCGGCGAGCTGGTGCAGCGGCATTTCGCCGTCCAGCGTGCTGTCGATGATGTACCGGATCTCCTCCTGGGTGAACTCTCCGCCATCTCTCTTCTTCTCAATCAAGAAGTTAAACGTGGGCTTGATGAAACGGCGGGCGGGGATGTTGCGTTTGCTCGTCATGGAGTGATGGGCGGATATGGGAAGGGCCCCGAGGCGGGGAAAGCGTACGAGCCAAGACGCTTCCCTTAAAATGTCGAGCCAAAACGACCCATAGACTCTTTCCTTGCGCCTGCCCCCGGCTGGTTTGGAGTGGCCGGATGCACCGTGAGTTCGATTTGATCGGCGAGCTCGAAGGGGCCCTCAGGGCCGCCGCCGCCGCCTCGGGCATCGAGCCCGGGACGTTCGAGCCGGGCGTGCGCACCGCCGATCCAAGGCATGGCGATTTCCAGGCGAACGGCGTGCTGGCGGCCGCCAAGAGGTCCGGCAACGCGCCGCGGCCCATGGCCGAGGCCATTGCCTCCGCCCTTTCCGGCGCCATCCGCGAGGGGTTCGAGGTGTCCGTAGCCGGCCCGGGCTTCATAAATTTCGCGGCCCGCCCCCAGCTCCTCCTCGGCTGGCTCAAGGCCCATGCGTCCCGGGAGGACTTGGCCGCGGGGGCGTCCGCGGCCCATGCGGGGGAAACGTGGGTGGTCGACTACAGCTCTCCCAACGCGGCGAAGCAGATGCATGTGGGCCACTTGCGTTCGGCCGTGATCGGGGAAGCCATCGCGCGCCTTCTCGGATTCACGGGCGCCCGGGTGGTTCGCGACAACCACATCGGCGACTGGGGCACCCAGTACGGCAAGCTTATCTGGGCCTGCAAGCGCTACTTGGACGAGGCCGCGCTCGAGCGCGACCCCATCGACGAGTTCGAGCGCCTCTATAAGATAGGGAATTCCGCGGCCGAGTCGGACGCGGAAGTCATGGAGGTTGCGCGGGCCGAGCTTGTGAAGCTCCAGGCCGGCGACCCCGAGAACCTTGCGCTGTGGAGGCGCATCAACGAGGCGAGCCTCTCGGCATTCCAGCGGATCTACGACAGGCTCGGGATCCGCTTTGACGAAACGCTGGGCGAGAGCTTCTACAACGACAAGGTCGAACGCATCTATGCGGAGCTTTCGGAAGCCGGGGTCTCGTCGCCCAGCGAGGGTGCACAGGTCGTTTTCCATCCGGAACATCCGCGCTTCAAGACGCAGCCCATGATCGTGCGCAAGTCGGACGGCGCCGCCAACTACGCCACCACCGACCTGGCCGCGATCCTGTACCGCTCCGAGCACTTTGGCGCGAGCAGCATCCTCTACGTCGTCGACAAGCGCCAGGCGGATCACTTCGAGCAGCTTTTCCTCACCGCGCGCAAGTGGTTCGCCCAGCGGGGCTGGGCCGTCCCGAAGCTCGAGCACGTCGATTTCGGGACCGTGCTCGGCGAAGATGGCAAGCCGCTGAAGACCCGCGCGGGCGACCACGTAAGGCTTACCGACCTGCTCGACGAGGCCGTGCAGCGGGCATATGCGCTCGTCACGGGCAAGAGCCCGGAGTTTCCCGAGGACGAGCGCAGGCGGATCGCCGAGATCGTGGGAGTCGGCTCGGTGCAGTACGCCGACCTTTCGCAGAATCGCTCCAGCGACTATCTCTTTTCATGGGACAAGATGATCTCGCTGGAGGGCAACACGGCGGCGTACCTCCTCTACGCCATCGCCCGAATCCGCTCGATATTCCGGCGACAGGGGGTTGAATGCGGGGATCCCGCGGCTGAATCCGGCGCGGACGCCTTCCAGACGCCCGGCGAGATCGCCCTGGCCCGAAGGCTCGTCAAGTTCGCCGACGCGCTTCGCCTCGCCCTGGAGTCGCTCCGGCCCCATTTCCTCTGCCTCTACCTTTACGAGCTCGCGGGCGAATTCAGCACCTTCTACAATGCCGACAAGGTGATCGTCGCGGACCCGGTCGCCCGCGCCCGCCGCCTCCTGCTGTGCTCGCGCACCCTCCTGGTCCTGGAAACCGGCATAAGCCTGCTCGGGATTCGCACGCTCGAGCGGATGTAAGCAAAACGCGCTTGCCGCCCTTGGCGCTCCCGACCACCCTCTTCCCGCAATGGCCACGCAGGAATACTACATACGCGAGGCGTCGGAAAACGAGGCTCGCGGTCCCTTCAACCTCGAGCAGCTCATTTCCCTCGCGGAGACCGGCCAGGTCACAGTCGAGACGCTCTGGTACGACGCCGCCCTTGAGGACTGGACCGCGATCGGCGCGACCGAGGAGCTGAAGACATCGCTTTTCCCCGAGAAGCGGAAGCTTCGCATGAAGGTGAAGGAGGCGTCGTCGCCTGCCAGGCGGTCCGACCTGCTCGCCCCGATCACGGTCCAGGAGATGCTCGCGGGCGCCGAGGGCAGGACGGACGAGACCAAGGACAAGATCGACCCCGCCCTGATGCAGGCCCATGCCGCTAGGATCGGGATGTGGGCCGCGGTGGTGTGCCTGGTGCTCGCCGCGGCGGGCGAGCTCCTGCCGGCGGCCGACGCGATCCAGGCCGTGGACCTGGACGGGATCGTTCTCCAGCCCCTCGTCTTCCTCGGCGCGCTCGACCTGTTCATGGCGACCATGCTCGGCCTCGGCGTCGTTGCGTTCTACCCCTTCATCCGCTTCAGGGCGGCGCTCGGGCTGGGATTGTTCGGATTCCTGTACTACACCCAGGGCCAGAACATGCCGCTCATCGCGGCAATCGGGGGTGCCGTGGGCCTCTACCTCGTGACGGTATGCGTGAACATGTTTCCAGTCATCGTCGTGGCGGCGCTCGGTGTCGCTGGAATGGCGGGGACGTCGTACTTCCTGTTGTCAGTCTGATGGACCGAGATGCCCTTACTGGGGATCGGAAAGAATCTCTCCCGCCTTTGGAATAAGGACATCTGGCAGCCGACCCTCCTGTCGGACAACTCACCCAGGGGGCGGCTTTACGCGCTGCTGAGGGTCGTCTCGATATCGGCCACCACGTTCTTCGAGACCAAGACGTTCAGCCGCGCCGCGGACCTTAGCTTCAGCTCCATGCTCGGGTTAGGGCCCCTGATCGCGGCGGCCATGC
>PLKS01000216.1 GCA_003140665.1 Opitutaceae bacterium | reverse complement strand
TATAGTTTGGAATTGCTCATGATGTGATGTTCGTAGAGCCACCGTCCGCTGCCAGTCCGTTCCCACCGTCGGGTTTCGAAATCATCACTTGAGCAAACCGCTCAGCCAACGACTCACCAGAAGCTGTCACCAAAACGCTATCTCTAACGATGGNNACGCCCGCGACGCGGGCGCAAGCCAAAATCGCTGGCCACCCTTCCGGGTCAGGCCTTTGCAAGGTTCTTAAGCTTCGAGCGGGCCCAGTCGCCGAGGATGTCCTTCTCGTAGCGAAGCGGGTCGCTGAGGTCGATGGTGACCCGCATCTGGAAATTCATGTCCCGGATATCCTCCGTGCCCTCCCGGACGATCCTGCCCGACGGGTCGGTCACGGAATAGCTGAACTTGAACGCCGGCGGATAGATCGCCTTCACAATGCGCACATCGTCGAACTGGGCTCCCCTCCAGGGCTCGAATTCCCCGGCGAGGTCTATGTCGGTGAACGTGATCGTCAGCTTGTAGCCGTCGGGAACCAAGGATTCGGTCCGATGCACCAGGAAGGACCGGATGTTTTCCAGGATGGCGTCCCTTCCCTTGTCGCTCGGGGTGTAGGAGTCCTTCACGTCGGTGAAGTTCTCCGGGTGGTCGAAGATAACCTCGGTGCGGGCGGGGGAATTGCCAGCCCCGTACAGCGCGCCGGCGGCTGCCAATCCCAGGACCGACGAGAGCATGCGTAAGGTTTTCATATGTGATGACTTGTTGACGATTTTCGTCCGTATCGTGTTCGTCCAAGACCTGTCTTTGCCAATGGGTCAGACGAACCATACCCCAAAAAGGTCCTTTTTCCACCACGAAAGCCGCGGGAGGCCGCTCGACCCGGACATGGCCGAAGGCTGCCCTGGGATCCTCCAAAATCCACGAATGATCTTTTTGGGCTTCGCCCGCGGGAGGGCCGGGACAAGATGACGGCGATGACACCGTCGCAGGCCGGCCAGGATCCCCTCTTCAACTGGCTCTCGGCGAGATCCGCTGGCGTGCTCCTGCACCCGACGAGTCTCCCGGGAGGACAGGGCGTCGGCACGCTTGGCGCGCCGGCGCTTCGCTTCCTCGATTTCCTTCAGGCCGCAGGGATGAAGTGGTGGCAGGTCTGCCCGCTGGGGCCCACGGGCTACGGCGATTCCCCCTACCAGTGCTTTTCCGCGTTTGCGGGCAACCCAAACCTCATCGACCTGCGGGGCCTTGCCGCCGGAGGCCTCCTGAAGGCCGACGAGATCGCCCCGCTGGATGCGAGCGGGGCCGGCGCGGTCGACTACGAGGCGCTTTCCAGGGTGAAGATGCCGCTCCTTCGGCTCGCCGCCGGGCGCCACAGGCTCGCCGGCTCGCCCGCGCTCGGGCCCGGGGGATTCGCGCAATTCAAGGCCGCCCAGGCCAGATGGCTCGAGCCCTATGCCATGTTCCGCGCGCTGAAGGACCACTTCGGGGGCGGCGCCTGGTGGGAATGGCCCGGCGAGGCGCGTTCGTACTCCTCGCTGCCGGCGAATCTCCGCAAGGCGCTCGGCGAGGAGGCCTACGCGCACCAGTTCTACCAGTATGCGTTCTTCGCACAATGGCGCGGCGTCAGGGCCGAGGCCGCGCGGCGCGGGATCGAGATCATCGGCGACATCCCGATTTTTGTCGCCGCCGACTCGGCGGACGCATGGGTGAGCAGCGAGCTCTTCGAGCTTGGGGCGGACGGACGCCCCACCGCGGTGGCGGGGGTGCCCCCCGATTATTTTTCCGCCGACGGCCAGCTTTGGGGCAATCCGCTCTATCGATGGGAAGTCCATTCGGCGAACGGCTACGCATGGTGGAAGGAGCGCCTCCAGGCCTCGTTTGACATGTACGACGTCGTGAGGATCGACCACTTCCGCGGCTTCGACACATATTGGCGGATCCCCCTTCCGGCCGCGAATGCCAGGTCGGGTGAATGGCGGCGCGGCCCGGGCCTGGACTTTTTCCGCGCCGTCAGGGAGGCCTTCCCGGCGGCAAGGATCATCGCCGAGGACCTCGGCCTGCTGACGCCTTCGGTGGAGGAGCTGCTAAGCGCCACCGGGCTCCCCGGGATGGCGGTCCTCCAGTTCGCGTTCGGCGGGGACGCGACGAACACGTACCTGCCCCACAACCTGCACCCCAACAGGGTCGTCTACCCGGGAACCCACGACAACGACACGACGCTCGGCTGGTATGCGTCCGCCGACGGGGCGACAAGGGACCATGCCAGGCGATATCTTCGGGTCAGCGGGGCCGAGATCGGCTGGGACTTCATACGCGCCGCCTACGCGTCCGTGGGCAGGATCGCCGTGATCCCCATGCAGGACCTCCTCAGCCTGGGAACGGAGGCGCGGTTCAATTCGCCGGGAAAGCCGCAGGGAAACTGGCGCTGGAGGCTCGCCGACGGCGATCTCGAGCGGGTCGGCCTGGGGGCGATCGCGGGCTACCTTGCCGAACTGGCCGTGCTCTACGGCAGGGCCCCCTCCCCCGCGGTAGGCAGGAAAAAATAGGCTCTACCCAAAAATTGAATCCTGCCCGCTTCGGGCGTAGGGTTCCCGCATCCCCATGTTCGCCGATTTCATACGCCTCTTCAACCGCCGCCCCCCCGTGGACTACGAGCGGAGTTTCGTGCGGGCCGTCCGCGTGAGCGACAGGCCGCCGCGGAACCGGCGGGTCGAGCGGGTGATCGCGGTCTGCTGGGGCGTCATCGCGGTCAAGTGCGTCGTGGTCGTGTGGCTGTTCAGCCGCTACCATGTGCCGGTGAGCGCGCTCTGGGTGATCGCGCCGACCGTCGTCTTCGCCGCGCTTTGCACCCTGGTCTACATGCTCCGGGAATAGCGTGACCACCAGGCGGTCCCCATGCCCCGCGTAACCGGCCTCAGGAGCCCCCATGCGAAGGTCGGGCGCGTCGTCCTGTTCGGCCGGATGCTCGACAAGGTCCGGCTGCGCGCGAAGGACGCGCTGCCGCCGGAGTACCAGGCCAACATGGGGGAGGCCAGGCCGACGCTGTTCGATGCCAGGTGCTGCCGCTTCCTGGGCGTCGACTATGCCCGGCTGCGCGCGCGCGCGCTCCAGGGGGGATGCGACGAGGAGATCCTTTCCTGGGCGCACGCGAACGGCGCGCCGCGGAGCGACGAGGAGTGCCTGATCTGGAACCGGTTTGTCACGAAGATGGGATGGAGGGACGACCGTAGCGACGTGCTCGTCGGGCGGGCGGCGGAATACGGCCTCGCGGGCCCGCGCCCTGAGACCTTCTGCGAGCTCATCGACCTCGACGAGGGGCGTCCCGCGGGGGCGACGCGCTCATGGGAGCCCCACCCCCTCTCGGCCATCATCGTGATGGGGGTCTCCGGATGCGGCAAGACGACGGTGGGCCAGGCGCTGGCCGAGGCGGCGGGATGGGATTTCCTCGACTCCGACGCGCTTCATCCCGCCCCGAATGTCGCCAAGATGTCCGCCGGCGTCCCGCTCGACGACTCGGACCGGGCGCCGTGGCTCGCCGCGATCCGCGGGGAGATCGGGTCCCGCGCGGCGCGGGGCGCAAGGACCGTCGTGGCCTGCTCGGCGCTGAAGGAGGCCTACCGCACCGCGCTCATGCCCGACCCCGCGCACGGGCGGTACGTCCACCTGCGCGGGGATTTTGTCCTCATCAAGCGGCGCCTCTCCAGCCGCAGCGGGCACTACATGGGCGAGTCGCTGCTCAGGTCGCAGTTCGCCGCGCTCGAGGAGCCGCTGGACGCGCTCGCGCTGGACGCCGCCCAGGCGCCTTCCGTATTGGTTTCCAGGATACGCGAGGTGCTCGGCCTCCCATGACGGCCAGGCTCGCCATGAGGCGCACCCTGGTCGCCGCGGGCCTGCTGCTCGCGGTCCTCCTGGCCTGCGGGGCGGCCGCGGGCCTCTGGCTGCGGGGCCGGATGGCCGCCAGCATGCCCCGGCTCGACGGGACCGTGGCGCTCCCGGGCCTCTCGGCCCCGGTACGCGTCACGCGTGATGCCCTCGGGGTGCCGACCGTCACGGGCTCGAACCGGCTGGACGTCGCGCGCGCGACCGGCTGGCTGCATGCCCAGGACAGGTTCTTCCAGATGGACGTCCTCAGGCGGCGCGGCGCGGGCGAATTGTCCGAGCTTTTCGGAAAGGCGGCGCTGCCCCTGGACAGGGAGGCTCGCCTGCATGGTTTCCGCCAGCTCGCGGCGGAGGTGGTCACGCAGGCGAGCCCGGCCCATCTCGCGCTCGTCGAGGCCTACGCGCAGGGCGTGAACGCGGGGCTCGCCGCGCTCGGCTCGAAGCCCTGGGAGTACGTCGTCCTGCGCGCGGAGCCCCGCCCCTGGCTGCCCGAGGACAGCGCCCTCATCACGTACGCGATGACGCTCGAGCTCCAGGAAGGAACGGGGCGCTATGTGCGAACGCTCTCGGCCATCCGCGACAACCTCGGCCCCGCGTCGCTGGCGTTCTTCGCCCCGCTCTCGGCACCCGGGGACGCCGCGCTCGACGCAAGCTCCTCGCCCGAGGCGCCGATCCCCCCAGCCTCGGAGGTGAACCTCCGCGCGGCCGCGCCGGGCGTCGGGGCCGGAATGGCCAGCGCCGCGGCCTTCGGAGGGATCCCGTGGGAGGATCGCGGGATGCCCGGGTCGAACAACTTCGCCGTTTCCGGCGCCGTCGCCGGTGGCTTCGCAATCGTGGCGAACGACATGCACCTGCACCTCGGCGTGCCCAACACCTGGTACCGCATGTCGCTTAGGTGGCCTGGACACGAGGAGACGGGGGTCACGCTGCCCGGGGCGCCGGCCATCGTCGCCGGCAGCACGGGCCGGATCGCCTGGGGATACACAAATTCCAACGGGGGAAGCGGGGACATCGTGGTGGTCGGCCCAAGCATCTCCCCCGACCTTTACCATGGGCCCCCGGGGAGCGGCCTGCTGCCGTTCGAGAGGCGGACGGAGACGGTGGCGGTGAAGGGATCGAAGCCCGTGCCGATGGAGTTCACCCGGACGATCTGGGGCCCGGTCGTCGGCGAGGGGCCCGACGGGCGTTCCCTCGCCTTCCATTGGACCGAGGATGATCCCGCCGCCACCAACTTCAATATTTTCGACCTCGAGGACGCGCCCGACGTGCGCGCCGCGGTGGCCGTCGCGCACCGCATGGGGATTCCCGCGCAGAACTTCGTCGTCGCCGATTCCGCCGGCCAGATCGCGTGGACGATCGCCGGCAGGCTGCCCAAGAGGGTCGGCTACGACGGCCGCCTGCCGGTCACATGGACGTTCGGGGACCGCAGGTGGGACGGATACCTCCCGCCCGGGGAGGTTCCCACCATCGTCTCGCCCGCGGGCGGGCGGCTCTGGACGGCGAACAACCGGACCGTCGGCGGGGCCTCCCTCGCGGCGCTGGGCGATTCGGGATACGACATCGCGGCCCGCGCGCGACAGATCCGCGACGACCTCGACGCGCTGATCGCCCGCGGGGCGCCCCTGGCGCCGCGGGACCTGCTCGCCATCCAGCTGGACGACCGGGCGATCCTGATGGAGACCTGGCACACCCTCCTCCTTGAGACGCTCCGTCCCGACATCGTCGCAAGAAAGCCGTCGCGCGCCCGGCTCCTCCAGGCGGTCCAGAAATGGGAGGGTCGGGCGAGCGTCGACTCGGTCAGCTACCGGATCGTCCGCGGGTTCCGGGTCTCGGTCGCCCACCGCGTGTTCGACCCGGTGTTCGCGCCGTGCGTCGAGAAGGACGCGGATTTCGCGTGGCCGCAGCTGAACTACGAGGCGCCCCTCGAGGCGATCATCAAGGCAAGGCCCGCCCATCTCCTGGACCCGGCCTTCGCCTCGTGGGACGACCTGCTGGCCGCCGCCGCGGACGATGTGTCCGAATCCTTTGCAAAGCAGGGCGTCGACCTGCGGACCGCCACGTGGGGCCGGCGCAACACGGCGCGGATAGAGCACCCGTTTGCAGGCAGCCTTCCCCGATGGGCGGCGTCCTGGCTCAGCATGCCCGCCGACCCGCTGCCCGGGGATTCGCACATGCCGCGCGTGCAGGGGCCCTCGGACGGGGCGAGCGAGCGCTTCGTCGTCTCGCCGGGACGCGAGGCGGAGGGGATTTTCGAGATGCCGGGTGGCCAGAGCGCAAACCCGCTCTCGCCGTATTTCATGGCGGGGCACGAGTCCTGGGTCCGGGGCGACCCCACCCCGTTCCTGCCCGGGCCCGCGCAGCACACGCTCGAGCTGCGCCCGTGACGCCCGGATGAATTGCATTGTCCGGGAGGCCGCTTCGCGGCTTAGTGTGGGTCCCGGGTGCCCATGAAGAAAAAGAAGCGCAGCCTCACCGTCTTCTTCGGCGGTGAGCTCTTCAACCTAAAGCACATCATCGGGAACGCCTACCTCGCGGAGGCCGTCTACGAGAAGTCGCACGGCCGATACCTGTGTGCCCTTCCCCAGGACTTCGATCCGCGCGGGACGGCCGCGCGCACGATCCGCGACCACCATATCCGCGCCCTCGTCGGGAGCGACCTTGCGCTCTTCAGCTTCGACGGCCCCGACCTGGACAGCGGGACCGTGGCCGAGTTCATGTTCGCGAAATTCGCGGACATCCCCTCGGTCGTCCTGCGGAGCGACCGCCGGGGGGCCGGCGACCGGACGTCGCAGTGGAACCTGATGCTGAACTATTTTCCCCGCACCCTGATCATCTCCCTGGACGGGCTCGCCGCCTACAAGGCGATCCTCAAGAAGCGCCAGCGCAGGATAGACGAGGTGATCCGGCTCGCGGGCCAGCACAGCTCCGCGGACGCCCAGCGAATGTGCGACGAGGTCGCGGCCGTGGTGGTGCGGGCCCTGGACCGCGTGCGCGAGGCCGAGCCGGTGATGCCGAGGCACCTGCGCGAGGAGGTCTACAACTGGATTCCCATGATGCCCGGGCTTCGCGGCAAGGAGAAGGCCCTCCGGCGGGAATTCGAGCACCACCTCGAGCGGAAGGTCCAGAGGGACCTCCTATGAACCCCAGGCTTCGCGTCCTCGAGCACCCGCTGGCCGACCACATCGTCACGCACCTTCGGGACAAGACGACGAAGCCGGCGACGTTCCGGACCCTCGCCTACCAGCTCACGCTGATGCTCGCGATCGACGCCACGCGCGACCTGGCGACCGAGCCGAAGGCGGTCGAGACCCCGCTCGAGCCGGCCACCGGCCGGGTGCTCACCCTCCAGCCGATCGTGGTCGTCGCGATCCTGCGCGCGGGGGTCTCGATGGTCCAGCCGTTCCTGGACATCTTTCCCGACGTGAGCGTGGGCTACGTCGGGCTGGAGCGCGACCACGCGACGGCGGTGGCCCGCAACTACTACTGCAAGCTGCCCCCGCTCGCCGGCCGGCGCGTCTTCCTCGTCGACCCGATGCTGGCGACCGGGGGCTCGGCCGCGCAGGCCATCGCGGTGGTGAAGCAGCACGGCGGCGCCGCGCCGCGGCTCGTCTGCATCATCGCCGCACCGGCGGGCGTCGNNTGTCGAGGCACCATCCCGACGCCTCGATCCACGTCGCCGTCCTCGACCGGGCGCTCGACGCGCGCAAGTACATCCTTCCCGGCCTGGGCGACTTCGGCGACAGGCTTTACGGGACGTGACCGGGGCTAGGGCGCCGTCGAGGCCTCGCCCCAGGTGAGCACCAGCCGCGTGAAGTAGATCGTCTCGAGCCTGCTGAGGTCCGCGACCGGCCTGCTGTCATAGTCGTTGGTCATGCCGAGGCTGAGCTTCCAGAGGGACTTGGTGATCGGTATGTCGTAGGAGAACTCATGGGTGACGATGAAGTTGCCCGGGTCCTGGAACGCGGGCACGAAGGCGATCTTGTCGTGCAGCTCGGCCTTCCGGAACTTCTTGCCGTACTCCAGCTCGAAGTCGGCGCCCGCGCTGCTGAGCGAGGCCGAGCCCGGGGCCGAGTACTCGTCGTACCGGTAGGAGACGCCCGCGCGCCCGGTGAGCGTCTGGTCCTTCTCCTTGATGAAGCTGTAGCCGTACCCGACGGCCGCGACGTCGTAGAAGGCGATGTCCTGGACGTGGTCGAACCCCCCCTCGTCGCGCGCATACCAGGACGAGAGCGGCGTGAAGTTGTCGGCATAGTCGACGCCGGCCTTCAGCTGGTCGGCCGAGACCTGGTTGTCGGTCTCCTGGCGCAGGTAGTTCGCATAGTACTGGAACGTGTCGTCAGGGCCGGTGAGCTTCGACTTGAACGTCAGCGCCGATCCGAGCTGCGTTCCGTTGCCGCTGCTGCCGCTGATGTCCACCCCGGCCTCGTAGCTCCACTTGCGCCGCCGCGCCACGACGTCCGGGTCCTCCTCGCCCGCGGCCCACGACGCGGCGATCCTGTCGACGGACGTGGCGATCGAGCCCGCGGGGCCCGAGACGTTCAGGCCGCCGCCGGGCGCCCGGGTTATCACCCCGGTGAGCCGCCTGCCCTCGGCCGTCCTTATGGCGACCGGATGGTCGGTCGTTATGGACGTCACCAGCTCCTGCTTCACGTTGATGTCGCCCGCGTAGTCGGTGGCGACGGTGACGACGCCCCCGTGGATCCTGGTCACCTTTCCGACAATCCTGGCCCCGTTGGTCGTCTCGACGACGTCGGCGCAAAGGCGGACCGCGCAGAACGCGGCGAGGAATACGGCCGCCCGGATGAGGGCGGCGGTCATTTTGCGGTGGTTCACGTCCGTGGATTTTTTCATGCCGGCTTAGATGAGGAGCGGTGATCTGATTGGCTGTCCGACAGCCAGTCAAATGCCGAGTTCGGCTTTTTTTCCGGGAGATCGAGCGGCCTCGCTCGCGTCTTTACATGCGGCGCGGCCGGCGATTGCCTCGGGTGGAACGCGACCCGATGCTCCCCGCCGTGCAACGACCCCAGCTCCTTGTCGCCGACCAATGGCGCGACTACCAGCTGGTCGACTGCGGCGACGGGATGAAGCAGGAGCGCTGGGGCCCGTACACCCTGGTGCGCCCCGACCCCCAGGTCCTCTGGCCGAGGCGGGGAACGGAGCCCGGCGCGCGCTGGGAGCACTGGGACGGGTTCTACCACCGCAGCGAGGCCGGGGGCGGACGCTGGGAGTTCAGGCGGCCGCTTCCCGAGCACTGGGAGATCCGCTATGACGCCCTCGGCCTCACCTTCAAGATCCGGCCGACCTCGTTCAAGCACACCGGGCTGTTCCCGGAGCAGGCCGTCAACTGGGACTGGATCGACTCGACGGTCCGCGCCGCCGGGCGCGACGTGAGCGTGCTCAACCTGTTCGGCTACACGGGCGCCGCGAGCTGCGCCGCGGCGCGGGCGGGGGCCTCGGTCTGCCACGTCGACGCGGCCGAGGGGATGGTCAAATGGTGCCGGGAGAACGCCGCCCTTTCCGGGCTCGCCGACGCGCCGATCCGGTACATCGCGGACGACTGCCTCAAGTTCGCCCGCCGCGAGGTGAAGCGTGGCCGGCGCTACGACGCGGTCATCATGGATCCTCCCACCTACGGCCGCGGCAGCACGGGCGAGCTGTGGCGCCTCGAGGACAACCTGTGGGAGCTCCTCCTGGAATGCCGCGCGCTCCTTACCGACGACCCCCTGTTTTTCCTCATCAACGCGTACACCGCGCGGCTTTCCCCCACAACCGTCGCCAACCTGCTCGGCCAGCTCCTCCAGGACCTTCCCGGCACGATCGCCGCCGGCGAGGTCGGCCTGCCGGTCCATCGCGACGGCAAGGTGCTCCCGTGCGGGATCTATGGCCGCTGGGAGGCCTCCCGCGGCCCGGCGTCCTGACACTCCTCACATGCCCTCACTTGCCGACACCTACTACGAGCGCGCGAGCGGGATGCTCGCCCGCGCCCGCGAAACCAACGGCCCCGCGATCGCCCGGCTCGCGCCCCTGATCGGCCAGTCGATCGCACGGGGCGGCGTCGTCCACACCTTCGGGAGCGGGCACAGCGAGCTCATCTCGCGGGAGATCATCGGCCGCGCCGGCGGACTCGTCTGCGTGACGGGGATCATCGACCCGACGGGCGGCTTCATCGAGAACCTTCCCGGCTACGGCGAAAGGCTGGCGGCGCGCTACGACCGGCAGTACCAGCTCAATCCCGGGGAGACCGTCATCGTCATCTCGAACTCCGGCAAGAACGCCTCCCCGATCGACGTGGCGCTCTATGCCAGGGCGAAGGGCCTCGCGGTGGCGGCCCTGACCTGCGTCGCCATGTCGAAGGTGACGCCCTCCCAGCATCCCTCCGGCAGGAAGCTCCCCGACGTCGCCGACCACGTCCTCGACAACTGCGGCGTCCCGGGCGACGCCATCGTCGACCTCGGGGGCGGGGCCAACGCCGGGCCCACGTCGACCCTCGTCGGCTGCTCCATCCTCAACTGGCTCATGCTGGCCGTCGCGGAATGGCTGAGGTCGAACGGCCACCCGCTTCCGGTGCTGCGCAGCCAGAACATCCCGGGCGCGATCGAGCACAACCGGGAGCTGGCGGAGCGCTACCGGGGTCGGCTCAGCCGCCAGCTCGCCTGACCGGCCGCAACACGCAATGGCCTGGAAAATCGGCGTCGACGGGGGCGGGACAAAGACCGAGTGCGTCCTCCTGGACCCGTCCGGCGCCGTCGCGGCGAGGCACACCGGCCCGGGCTGCAGCCCCAGCCTGGTGGGGATGGACCGGGCCATGGAGATCGCGGCGGAGGTCATCCGGGCCGTCCGCGCGGGCCACGAGTCGGCGCCGGTCTCCTTCACGCTGCTCTGCATGGCGGGGAGCCGGGCCTTCTGGAAGAAGTTTGGCGAGGGCCTGCGCGGCTGCGGGCGCATCGACACCGTCGACGACTCGGTCCCGGTCCTCGAGCTGGCGACCCGCGGGGGACCCGGGCTCGTGCTCCACGCCGGGACGGGATCCTTCATCGCGGCGAGGACGCCGGACGGGGCCACCCACTACGCCGGGGGGATCGGCTGGCGGTTCGGGGACGAGGGAAGCGGCTATGACCTGGGAAGGCGCGCGATCGCCCGCGCGCTCCTCGAGCTTCAGGGCTGGGCGCCCCCTTCCGGCCTCGGCCCCCTTGTCCGCGAGCGGACGGGCGCCGCCACGGCGGCGGCCGTGGCGGGGCACTTCTACCACGACCCGGCGACCAACACCGGGGTCGCCGCCCTGGCGCCGGACGTGCTCAGGCTGGCGAGCGGGGGGGATCCCGCTGCCGGCGAGGCCGTCTCGGAATCCGTGTGGCGGCTCCTCGAGCTCGCCGTCTCGGTTTCGAACCAGCTCTTCCCGGGAACGCGGCCGGACTCGTTCCGCGCCGGCGTCAGCGGGCACATCCTGAACCATCCCTTCGCGTACAGGGCCCTGTCGTCAAGGGCGCCGTTCCCGCTGTCCACGATCAGCGAGCCCCCGATCGAGGGCGTGAGGCTCCTGCTCGCGCGAAGCCCGGACTGACCTCCGCGGGCGCCCTCAGGCGAAAAGCCGCGAGGGGTATGCGCCCTGGCGGACAAGGGCGGCGATCGCCGCCGCCACGCGCGCCCGGTCGTCGCGATGGGTGATGCCGAACCACGCGTCCCCGCCCGGAAGGACCTCGACGGACGCGGCGCCGTCCCGGACAAGCGCGGAAACGGCCGCCGGCAGGTAGAACTCCGCCCCGGGGTCGGCAGCGTTCGCGGCCAGGAACTCCCGCAGGCCCGCCTCGAGCCCCGGAAAAACGGCCGGCGTGAATCCCCAGCAGTTCATCGAGACGATCTCCTCGCCCGAGAAGCGCCCCCCGGGACCCACGTCGGTGCGGCCGATCGCCCGCTCCTCGGAGATCGACAGGAGCAGGCCGTCCCTTTGCCGGCAGACGCCGCGGGACACCGTCCCGCCCTCGGAAAGCGTGTCGGCGAGGCGGAACCCCACGAGGGCGAACCGCGGACCTCGCGCCCCCTCCAGGAATCCCCTCAGGCGCGAGAATGACCCGGCGCCGTAGAAGTCGTCCGCGTTGATCGCGGCGAACGGGCCGTCCAGCGCGGCGCGCGCGCACCACACCGCGTGCCCGGTGCCCCACGGCCTCTCCCGGCCGGCCGGGACGGCGCACCCCCCCGGCAGGTCGTCCGTCGACTGGAACACGCATTCAAACGCGATCCGGCCTGAGAACTTGGACGCCACGGACGACCGGAAGGCGTCCTCGAACTCCCGGCGTATGACAAAGACCACCCGGCCGAAGCCGGCGCGGATCGCATCGAACACCGCATAGTCTAGCAGCGCCTCCCCCGACGGCCCGACCGGATCGATCTGCTTCAGCCCGCCGTAGCGGGAGCCCATTCCGGCGGCGAGTACAAGGAGCGTGGGGGCCATCCTGCTGCAACACGCCCCAAACCTCCCCGTGCGTCAAGCCGCAGGCGGCTAGACACGCGCGGGGCGCCGCGCCAATGTGCAGCCGTGGCCCGATCGCGAGCAACCGTCCCCGCCCCCATCCGGCCCCGGATCACCGTGCTCGCGACGGGCGGCACGATCGCGGGCGCCCAGTCGTCGGCCCCGGGGGGCCGGTACAGGTCCGGCGTGTTCTCGATACGGTCGCTGATCGCCGCCGCGCCGGGCATCGAGTCGCTGGCCCGGCTTGAAGCGGCGCATGTCGCGAGCATCGGCAGCCAGGACATGGGGGAGGCGGTCTGGCGCGCGCTCGCGCGCCGGGCCCAGTCGGCCCTGGACGATCCGGCGGTCACCGGGGTCGTGGTCACCCACGGCACCGACACGATGGAGGAGACGGCGTACTTCCTCAACCTGGTGGTGCGCAGCCCCAAGCCCGTCGTCCTTGTCGGGGCGATGCGGCCGGCCACGGCGATGAGCGCGGACGGCCCGATGAACCTGTACAATGCCGTCGCGACGGCCGCGCATCCCGACGCGGCGGGACGCGGCGTCCTGGTCGTGGCGAACGACGAGATCCACTTCGCCCGCGAGGTGGCGAAGACCAACACGACCCAGGTCGGGACCTTCAAGAGCACCCACCGGGGCCTCGCCGGGCTGGTGAGCTCCGCGCGGATCCACTTCTACGGCGCCCCGGTCCGGCGCCACACGATGGCGAGCGCGTTCGCGATCCCCGGCCGCGGCGCCCTGCCCCGCGTGGACATCCTCTACGCCCATGCCGGGATGGGGCGGGAGCTGATCGATGCCGCGGTCGGGGCCGGCGCCCGCGGGCTGGTCATCGCGGGGGTGGGAAACGGTAACCTCGGCTCCCACGCGCGCGCGGCGGCCGCGGCGGCCGCGGGGGCCGGGGTCGCCGTCGTCCGGAGCTCCCGGACGGGCGGCGGCATCGTCGAGCGGAACGTCGAGATGGACGACGACCGCCTGGGGTTCATCGCCGCGGACGAGCTCAACCCCCAGAAGGCGAGGGTCCTCCTCATGCTCGGCCTCACCCGCACCCGGGACCCGCTCCGCCTCCAGGAGATGTTCTACACGTACTGAGCGGCCGCCCGGTTACCGGGATTCCGGTAATGAGCGCGCTTCCCAAGGCGGCGGCGCGGCGCAAGACTGGGCTCCCATGAGAATCGCCATTGTCGAGGACGAGCGCCTCTTTCGCGATGTCCTCCGCAAGGCGTGCACGATGGAGCTCGGGCACGAGGTGGTCGGCGAGGCGGGGACCGGGCGCGAGGCCCTGCAGGTCGTACCCGCGGCGCTTCCCGACCTCCTGCTCCTCGACATCCACCTCCCCGACATGGACGGCCTCGATGTCCTCCGGGTGCTCCGGCGCAAGCGGGCGCTCCTCCGGACGCTCCTGATCTCGTCCTACTTCGATGAATACACCCTTTGCCGGATCGAGCAGGCGGCCGTCCAGGGCTTCATCGACAAGTCCACGAACACCGTGGCGGAGCTGGGGCTGGCGATCCGCGCGATCGAGGGTGGCTCGACCTATTTCCCGAGCCCATTCACGGAGGCGCGCCGCGCTCACAGCCGCAACCCGATGGCCTTCGACAAGATCCTGACGGACCGCGAGCAGGTCGTCCTGAGCCTGATCGGGGAGCCGCTGTCCGACGCCGAGATCGCCGCGCAGCTCAACCTCTCCCCGGAGACCATCGAGAAGCACCGGTTCAACATCATGAGGAAGCTCGGGCTGCGCTCGCGCGCCGAGTCCGCCCGCTTCGCCCGGCGCTGCGGGCTCACGCGGCCCGCGGCGCGGCGGCATTTCTCCGCGGTGAACTGATGGGACGGGATTGCAGATCGCCCAATCCGGGATAGCAAGGTCCGGTGCAAAGCGATCCGAATCCAGCCGCGGCCGAAGCCGGCGGTGCCCGCCCCACCGTGATGGGCATCCTGCTCGCGCTCAGCGCCTCGCACATGATCAACGACACGCTCCAGGCGCTCCTTCCCGCCATCTACCCGATGCTCAAGGTGTCGTTCAGCCTCACGTTCGCGCAGATCGGCCTGATCACCCTGAGCTACCAGCTCACGGCGTCCCTTCTCCAGCCCATCGTCGGCTCGTACACCGACCGCAGGCCCAAGCCCTTTTCCCTCCCCGCCGGCATGGCCCTGACCCTCGCCGGCCTCGTGTCCCTCTCGCTCGCCCGCACGTACGGGATCATCCTCTTCTCCTCGGTCCTTATCGGCATGGGCTCGTCCATCTTCCATCCCGAGGCCTCCCGCGTCGCGCACATGGCGGCCGGCGAGAGGCACGGGTTCGCCCAGTCGCTCTTCCAGGTGGGCGGCAACCTGGGCAGCTCGTTCGGCCCCCTCCTTGCCGCGCTCATCATCGTTCCGCACGGGCAGTCGTCCATCCTGTGGTTCACGCTGCTGGCGCTGGCGGGGATATTCCTTCTCGCGAAAGTCGGCGGCTGGCATGGGAGGAATGTCGCCCACTACCGCCGGCGGACGGCCTCGCACGCCAAACAGACCCTCCCGCGCCGGACCGTCGTCCTCTCCCTCACGGTCCTCCTGGCGCTCATCTTCTCGAAGTACTTCTACCTCGTCAGCCTCACCAACTACTACACGTTCTACGTCATCCAGCGCTTCGGCCTCTCGATCCGGGGCGCGCAGGTCCTCCTGTTCGTCTTCCTCTTCTCGGTTGCCGCCGGGACCATTTTGGGCGGCCCGCTCGGCGACCGGTTTGGGCGCAAGTATGTCATCTGGATCTCGATCCTTGGGGTCGCTCCGTTTTCCCTGGCGCTGCCCCACGTCGGCCTCGCGGCGACGGTGATCCTAACCGTGTTCATCGGCCTCATCCTCGCCTCGGCGTTCTCGGCCATCCTCGTCTATGCCCAGGAGCTGATCCCCGGAAGGGTCGGCCTGATCGCGGGGCTCTTCTTCGGCTTCGCCTTCGGCATCGGAGGGATCGCCTCGGCCGCGCTGGGCCGCCTGGCGGACCTCACCAGCATAGGCTTCGTCTTCAACGTCTGCGGGTACCTCCCGCTGATCGGCCTTCTCACATGGTTCCTCCCCGACATCGAGGGCGCCAGCCGCCGCGCCCGCCGCCTCGAAAGGGAGGCCGTCGATTCCGAATGACACGCCCATGAAACCCACCATGACCCGCGCAAAGCCGGCGTTCGTCTCGCATTCAAGGGAGACCGGCACCGATTACCGGATCTATGTCGACGCGCCCGACCGGGCGCGCGAGCCGGGCCCTTGGCCCGCCTTCCTCCTCATGGACGGGGATTTCTTCTTTGATGCCGCCGTCGAGGCGAGCCGCGACCTCCGGAAGTCGGGCAAGATCCCGCCCGCGGTCATGGTCGGGGTCGGCTACGGGGCGGGTTTCGGGGAGGCCGGCAACCATCGGGGGCGCGACTACACGCCCACCGCCTCGGCCGACGAGCCGTCAAGCGGCGGGGCCGGCCGTTTCCTGGCCTACCTGAAGGGTTCGCTCTGGCCCGAGCTGGCGCGGCGCTACACCCTGCGTGAATCCGGCCGCGGGATCGCGGGCCATTCCGTCGGCTCGCTGCTTGTCCTCTACGCGTTGTTCCAGGGCCGCCCCTTCTTCAACCTTGCCCTCGCGAGCGCGCCATCGATCTGGTGGGACGACCGGAGCATCCTGCGCGTTGCCGCAGTCCTTCGCGCCCGGAAGGCATCGCTCACGGGACACCTCTATCTCGGCGCGGGCAAGGACGACACACCCTCGATGATCGGCGACGTTGCCCTGCTGGATAAGCAGCTCAAGAAACGGCCGTTCAAGGGCCTGCGCGTGGACTCCGAGCTATTCGCCAGCCACGACCATTACGACGTGCTTCCCCACACGCTTCGGGCCGGGCTTGCCGCATTGCTCGGGCGAGGCTTCCCCGCGTCCGACTCAGGTTGATGCTACGGATCGGGGCGTTCCGGTTTGCCTCATGATCAGTCGACGCAACCATCCACGCTTCATCGCGGCAGTCATATGGAGGATCTAAAGGTACTCCAATGGCCGGGCCGTGTTTTTATAACATGAAGATACTCAATGTCCCATGAGCTTGGTTTAGCCGTTCGGCGTGGCATAACGAGTTTCATGCGTCCCAAATGCAATGGGCGCGATCCGGCATTTCCCAATGATATGCTGGCCAATGTCTAACAGGCCTGATTATGCCATCTATTGCGGTATAATCAACGTTCGGCGTTCTTAAACCTATGAACAATCGCGGCATTTTCTTGGCATTCGCATTGGTGACAGCGTGGCCAGTTTACGCTGTCGACGACTCCTGGCTTTCTGAACGGTATTCCGTACGCATCGGTCTCGGCTCGATCGATCTCGGCAGAATCGACGCACCAATTCCCGAGCGTGTTTCAACGCCACAATATCCTGCCGACCCGTTAAGGGCTTC
>PLKS01000099.1 GCA_003140665.1 Opitutaceae bacterium | reverse complement strand
AAATGCTCTAGGGGCTAGCACGAGGGAAAACTTCTAAATTTTCATGTGGAAATGAGCCATCCACCCTACTGAAGGGCAGGCTGCGGGACAATGGGCCGGGATCGCATCGTCATTCTTCAAACGGATACCCGGTTGACATAGTCCGTTTTTGGACCGAATATCGGTCCATGGAATATTTGACCGTCTCCACTGCAAAGCCAAAGCTAGGTCGCCTACTGGACAACGTATTGAAAAAGGGCGCGCCTGTCGTAATTCGGCGTGGCAACAGGTTCGTGCAACTAAGCGAATACATCTTGCCAGATCCCATTCCGGAGAGGCCGCCGGGGTATTTTTCGGTTGCGGAGGCCCCGGCAGAGTATGACCGCGCAAACCGCCTCGCCTCACTCAGCCCCGACGGCCCTGAATGAGCCGCCAGTGGGAAACATGGATGACGCGGGGCGACGAAAAGGACCCGCACGGCCATCCTTTGATAGTACTTTCGAATGATGAGGCCTGCGCGGACGTAAACCGAGCCTCTATCAATGTCCTTTTCGGATCAACCAAGCGACCGGGAATCGCGAATCGGCCATTCGAAATCGTATGCGACGAGGCCGACGGTTTCGAGCGACTAACCGTCATCGACTGCTCTCGAATCTATTTTATTCCGAAGGCAAAATTGGGACGTCAGCTTAATAACGTTTCGCGGGTCCGCAGAGTTCAAGTCTGTCGCAAGATTGCCGAGGTGTTTCGGCTCGCGTTTCAATGACCATTTGAAAATGGCGGAGAGAGGGGGATTCGAATGCTTCCACGTGCATTTCTCCCGGGCTAGACATGCCAAAAATCGTTGTTTTTGCTAGGGGCTAGCACGAGGAGAAAGGCTGGAATTTCCCGCTCACCTTCTTGGGATCGTCGCTATTCAGTGATTTATGCCCGATCAGCGTGCATATTACCGCTTGACGTTATGACTGCTCTCCGTGCATAGTGTTGCCATTGACTCATGATTCAATCGTTCGCCGACAAGTCTACCGAAGCTATCTGGCTTGGTCGTCGTCCACCCGAACTGCCGCCCTCAATCCATAAAGTAGCTTTAAGGAAACTGACCCAACTTGAAGCCGTATCTAACCTCGACGAATTCCGAATTCCTCCTGGCAACCGCCTTGAAGCTTTGAAGCGCGACCGCGCAGGCCAACACAGCATCCGAGTAAACGACCAATACCGTGTCTGCTTCCGTTGGGACGGGAACAACGCCCACGACGTAGAAATAACCGATTACCACTAATCCGATGAAAAACCACATCAACGTGCATCCCGGCGAACTCCTCCGTGAGGAATTTCTTGTTCCCATGGGCATTACGGCCTACCGGCTTGCCAAGGACGCGAAGCTTCCGCACCAACGCGTGGGCGAGATCCTCAACGAGCGCCGGGGAGTAACTGCAGAGACCGATCTCCACCTTTGTGCCTATTTTGGCCTAACCCCGGGCTATTGGTTGCGGGTGCAGCTTGCCTACGACCTTCGCGAAGCCATCAACACGGTCGGCAGCAAAATCAAAGCGTCTGTCCATCCTCTCAAGGCTGCTTGAAAAATGGCGGAGAGAGGGGGATTCGAACCCCCGGTACGGTTTTACCCGTACAACGGTTTAGCAAACCGTCCCTTTCGGCCACTCAGGCACCTCTCCGTTTCAGAGCCGCGAATCCAACGTTCCCGGCCACACAAGAGCAAGGCCGCATTTCTAAGGGATCGGCCAAGCTAACCTCGCCAGCTTGGGACGAGTCCTTCTGGACCCACGAGAGCATTTACGCCGAGGCGCCCCTACCACTTCATTCTCAAGACCGTAACATCAAATGGAATTGCCGGAACCTCCACTAGCTTGGAGTCACCGCCAAGTTGCCCCAATCGAAATTGGGCTGTCGAGGGCTGGTCGTCGTCGTCCTCAGCGTCGTCCCTGACTATAAGATCCGCATCGTTTACGTCCTGAAGGATCATTCGTCCCTCGAGCCGGTCGCCCCCGAGCTCCATCGCCTGCGCCATGTTCCCATAGTCGCTCTTTGTGCTGCGCCAGTCGTCGTCCAGGAACATTTCGTGGGCCGCGTCTTCGTTCAGCTTGAATTCGTCACCGACGAGCAGGCCAGGATGCCTCTTGAACGACTGATCGATCATTCCGGCCCTTGAGTAGATATCCCGCTCGCGAAAAATGTGGATATGGGTGCCAAGCACGGAATACGCGGGCAATTTTTGAATCGGCAGCCGAGGGCTTCCATCGACCGCCCCCGGGTCCGGCGCCTCCAAGACATCCTTGGGTGGGAGCGCGGGTGTCTTGAATCTTGCGATATCACCCGGGGTTCGGGGCGCATCCTGAGCCAAGAGCGGCTGCGCAGGCTCAGCTGTATCGGGCGAGGTGAGCTGCGCTTCATCCTCAGGCAAAAAGGGTTGCATCAGAATTGCAGCATAGATCGCATCCGAATCAGGGCCGGACTCTCTCACTACTCCTCCGTCCGGACCGCCAATGGGAGATGGCGGCGTTGCCCGCGCAGCGCCCGCCATGATCGTGGCCACAAATGCGAATGTCATGAAGGCGCGGACTTTCATCGATTGCCCAACAGATACCGATGCCCGCATCGTGGAACGGTTCCATCGAACGTCGGCGCCGATGGCAAAAGGGGTAAAACACCCCATCCCCCGCCATCGACGCAGGGGGCCCGCGTCACCCAGCCAAATTCAATCCTCCGCCATGGCTTCCGAGGGAATTCGAGTCAACCGAGCCGTAGGAGCACGCGATGCTGGCTCCCCTGGTTCGGGACCGTCACTCCTCTTCGTCGGACGGACGGTTCGAATCCTCCCGGCAGTCGCTGACGACCCTGAGCCAGATCTCGCGAAGGTCGAAGAGGCGGATTCGCAAATCGTCGCGGCACGAGCGAATGGCGGCATGGCCGGCCGCCGCGTCGGATCCAATTCCCGCGAAGCAGTCGTTCAGGGCGGCGAGTGACCTCTTGAACAGGCAGATCGCCATCGCATAGTCGCCAAAGTCCAAGGCGTGGATCGCCATCACGGCCTGTTCCTCGCAATGGTGGAGCGACGAGAGGAACGCCAACGCCATGGACTGCGGCATCCTCCCGGGTTCAGCGGCGACAGATTCCCACGACTTCCGAAGGCTCAGGAAGAGGGCCTTTGTCGCGATGTAGACGGGGTTCTTCTGCAGCGTGTAGATCTCGTCGGTGAACAGGACCTTTTCGGGGTTCTCGCGCTCCTCGATTTCCTCGGCCTCGGTTCGGTCCCAGCCNNGGTCGGCCACCTCGTCGATGCGATCGGGGCTCGCCTTCAGCGCCTCGTAAAATCCCAGGTAGCGGTGGATCGCGCCCTCCTGCTCGCGGAGATATACCTCCCAGTCAAATTCGTTCCAGGCCAGATCGCCGTTCTCTTCCCACTCGTTTTCCGAGAGGTTGTCAGAATCGAAATCGCTCATCTGTTGCCCCCGAGGCTCCCCCACAAACGGCGGTTATGCAAATGAATTCCTGCTCCATGAAGTGCGGCAAACGTCACGGGAGTTTGTTTGTTGAAGCGCCTCGCACTCCCGGCCATAGGCTTGGAATACCATGCCGGATATCCATCACGAAACCGCGTTCTTCACGGGACACGTGCAAGGCGTGGGCTTCAGGTACACCGCGCTGCAGGTTGCAAAGGAGTTCGATGTCGCCGGTTTCGTGACCAACCTTCCCGACGGAAGGGTGCACATGGAGGTCGAGGGAAAGCCGGAGGACGTCGAGGCGTTCATCGCGGCCGTCAACGAGAGGATGCATGGCCACGTTCGGAAGGTGGACCGCCATGCCGGCATGAGGACCCCCCAGTTCTCCGGCTTCTCAATCCGGTGAACGGCGCCGCCGAGCCCACTCGCCCTTCTCCCCTGCGGATCTGGATTTCCGCATCCCGCCCGCGGACGCTTCCCGCTGCGGTGGCCCCCGTCGCCGTGGGATCGGCGTTGGCGGCCCATGACCATCGCTTTGATCCCACGGCGGCGGGGATATGCCTCGCGTTCGCGCTGCTTGTCCAGATCGGGACAAATCTTGCCAACGACTACTACGATTTTGTCCACGGCGCCGACACGGTCGCGCGCGTTGGGCCCAGGCGCGCGGTCGAGTCCGGCCTCGTCCCCCCGGAGGCCATGCGGCGAGCGATGGCGGCGGTGTTGGCCGCCGCCTTCGTGGTCGGCCTGGGACTGATCCACTGGGGTGGCTTGTGGATGCTTGCGGTGGGTGTCGCCAGCATCCTCTGCGGCATCGCCTATACGGGAGGACCGTGGCCGCTTGGCTACCATGGGCTCGGCGACCTGCTCGTGTTTGTCTTTTTTGGACTCGTCGCCGTCTCGATCACGTACTTCGTACAGGCCCGGCGAATCACCGAATACGTCGTCCTCGCCGGCGTCCCCATGGGTCTCCTGGCTGCCAACATTCTTCTCGTCAACAACTACCGGGACGCCGAGACGGACGCCGCCGCGGGCAAGCGCACGCTCGTTGTCCGGTTCGGGAGGCGTTTCGCGCGCGGCCAGCACGCCGCATCGCTCTGTCTGGCCCTCGGCATCCCCCTCATCTTCTTGGCCGGCGGGTTCGGCGCGTGGTGCCTGCTGCCGCTCCTTGCGGCCCCGGTGGCCGCGTCGCACGTCCGCCGGCTGGCGGCAGCCGGGACGCCCACGGAGCTCGTGGCTCTCCTGGGGGACACAGGGAAGTTCATCGCCCTGTACGCCGCCCTGTTCGCGGCGGGGATTCTCCTCTGACAGCCGGCCCCCGATCGGGCCTTCAGATCTGCGCGACGAGCTTCGTCTTGAGGTCCGCCTTCGCCAGGCGGCCGACGATCTGCTCGATCACCCGGCCTCCCTTGAAGAGCAGCATGGTCGGGATCGCGCGTATTCCAAACTCCGCGGCAATGGTCTCGTTGTCGTCGATGTTCACCTTGGCGATCGAGATCTTGCCCTCGAACTCGTTTGCGAGCTCGTCAAGCATGGGAGCGATGGCCTTGCACGGCCCGCACCATGGCGCCCAGAAGTCGACCAGAAGCGGCGTGGTCGACGAGGAAACGGCGGCCTTGAATGTGTCGTTGGTGAGGTTGGCGATCTTGTCGGACATGTGTGTGCTACAATAGATGCGTTCGACCGACAAAAGCAAATCCGACGCTCACCTGGGCGAGGACTTCTTGATGATATCGGCCAGTTCAACCGGGCGGACCTCGCTGAGGTGCTTTCCGCGCTGCTTTAGCTC
>PLKS01000087.1:44074-55371 GCA_003140665.1 Opitutaceae bacterium | reverse complement strand
TCACGACCTGGGCGCCGTTCGCAAAGTCGCCGAATTGCGCCTCCCAGAGGCACAGCATGTCGGGATAATCGAGCGAATAGCCGTAGTCGAAACCGAGGACCGCCGCCTCGGAGAGCAGCGAATTGTAGACGCAGAAGCGCGCCTGCTTCGCGTCGAGGTTCTTGAGGGGGGTGTACTTCTCCCCCGTTTCGCTGTCGGCCAGGACCGCGTGCCGGTGGCTGAAGGTTCCCCGCTCGCAGTCCTGCCCGCTCAGCCGGACGGGCGTTCCCTCGACGAGGAGCGAGCCGAAGGCGAGCGCCTCGCCGAAACCCCAGTCGACGGGGCCGCCGTCCCTGTGGGCCTGGATGCGCGCGTCCAGCAGCCGCCTGATCTTGGGGTTGACCTTGAAGTTTTCCGGCACGGTCGTGAGCCCCCTGACAATGCGATCAATCTCGTCCGCCGGCACGCCCGTCTGGACCGGTGTGTGGTGGTAGTCGGGCTGGAATTCCGCCGTCGACCCCTTGAACGGGTCGGCGGGCCTGGCGCGCTTGGCGGCCTTTCCCGCCTCGCGCGCCTTCGCCTTGGCGAGGTTCTCCTCCAGCGCCGACGAATACTCCGCCCTGATCGCGTCGCCCTCTCCGGCGGTGATCGAGCCCTCCCCGACAAGCTTCTCCGTGTAGATGGCGGACACCAGGGGATGGCTGGCGATGGTCCTGTAGAGCAGGGGATGCGTGAACGAGGGCTCATCCGCCTCGTTGTGGCCATGCCTGCGGAAGCAGTACATGTCGACGAACACGTCGCGCTTCCACCGCACGCGGAAGTCGAGCGCGAGCTGCGAGACCATGCACACGGCCTCGGGATCGTCGCCATTCACGTGGAAGATGGGCGCCTCGATCATCTTCGCCACGTCGGTGCAGTAGCGCGTCGAGCGCGCGTCGCCGGGGTCCGTCGTGAACCCGATCTGGTTGTTGATCACGAAGTGGACCGTGCCGCCGGTCCGGTACCCGGGCAGCTGGGAGAAATTCAGGGTCTCGGCCACGATGCCCTGGCCCGCGAGGGCCGCGTCGCCGTGGATCAGCAGCGCGAGCACGCGCCTCCTCTCCTCGGTGTCGCCGCGGATGCGCTGGCGCGCGCGCACCTTGCCCTCGACGACCGGGTCGACGATCTCGAGGTGGGACGGGTTTGCCGCGAGCCGGACCTCGACCTTCTTCCCGGAGGTCGTGGTGAGCGTCGACTCGTATCCAAGATGGTATTTCACGTCCCCGTCGCCCCCGACCGTGTCGGGGACGTAGTTCTCGGAGAACTGCTCAAACAGCTGGTCGAACGACTTGCGCATCACGCTGGCGAGGACGTTGAGGCGGCCGCGGTGGGCCATGCCCATGACGATTTCCTCGACACCCGCGTCGGGGCAGTGGTCGATGACGGCGTCGAGGGCCGCGATGATCGTCTCGCCGCCCTCCAGCGAGAATCGCTTCTGGCCGACGTATTTCGTGTGAAGGAATTTCTCGAAGAGCTCCGCCTTGTGCACACGGCGCAGGATTCTCACCTTCTGCGGCCGAGTGAAGGCCGGCTGCAGGCGGGTCGATTCGATGCGTTCCTGGAGCCAGAGCCTGCAGTCCTGGTCCTGGATGTGCGCGTATTCGACTCCGACATGCCCGCAATAGGTCTTTTGAAGCGAGTCGATGATGTCCCTGAGCTTCATCTGGCCCCCGCCGAGGTAGGTGCCGACGTCAAAGGCGGTGTCCAGGTCCTCGGTGCCGAGCTGGAAGAGGCCCAGCTCCAGCTTTGGAACCGGGGGCGGCGGGTCGGACAGCGGGTCGAGGTGGGCCTGGAGGTGGCCGATGGCCCGGTAGGCGGCGATGATGTAGTGGACATGCGACTGCTTGAGGCTGTCGATGANNAGCCCTGGAAGAACGCGCGCCATGTCGGATCGACGCCATCCGGGTTGTCGAGCCAGACGCGATACATCGCCTCGATGACGTCGGCGTTGGCGCGCGTGGGTAGGGTTATTGAATTCATGGGGTTAAGCCCGAGCGAAATACACGGGCCGTCTTGGTAGGGTTTGGGCACAGTCTGCATGGGACCCCGCCAAACTCAAGCACGCCGGAAGCACCGCAGGAACGTTGCAATCGGGCTTCACATCCGCCGCTACGGTATTAGATTGGGTTCTTAAACCGCCGTGGAAGACCGGATTAAGGAATCTCTCATCGCCCTCATGGACGGCATCAAGCGCGCCGATGGCGGCGCTATCGCGAGCCAGATGGCCATGCTGGACGGATACCTGGAGCAGGCCCGCGGCACGCTCCATCCCCAGCTTGTGCATTTCCTCGAGCGCCGAAGCTATCCGAAGGCGCTCCTGTTCCTGGGGGGCGAGTCCGCCATCCCGGCGGGATCCTGCGGCGGGAGGCCCTGACGTGGCCGGCCGCGTGTCCACGGACGGCGGCCAGGGCCTCGGCCAGAATCCCTTTGGCGCACTCGTGGGCTCCGGGCTTCCGCGGGGCCCGGCAACCGTCCCGGCGCGCGGGGCCGAGGCAAAGCCTCCGGGAAAAGACCGGGGCAGGGTCGACATCACCCGCGAGAAGGGGGGCAGGGGAGGCAAGAGCGTCACCGTTGTCGACGGGTTTGTGGGCATCGGGCTTCCCGAGAAGGAGCGGCTTGTGAAGCGGATGCGCGCGGCCTGCGGATGCGGCGGAACGGTCAAGGAGGGGCGGATCGAGATCCAGGGGGACCAGCGCGAGGCGGTTTCTCGGATCCTCGCCGATGCCGGATTCCGCCCGGTGTTCGCCGGGGGGTAGGCGGGCGGCCAGACTACGCCGCCAGCCCCGCCGCGAGGGCGAGCGCGCTCTTTGCGCGGTTGAGGGTATACAGGTGGTATCCCGGAGCGCCGCTGGCAAGGAGGTCGCGGATCTGGCCGAGGGCCCAGTCGATCCCGACCGACTCGGCTATCTCGGCGGCCTCTCCCGCCGCCTCGAGCCTGCGCACAAGCGTCGACGGGAGCGACGCGCCGCACATCGACGTGAAACGCTGGATCTGCTTGAGCGAAAGCACGGGCATGAGCCCCGGCACGATGGGGACCGAGATGCCGCGCGCCCTGCAGCGCTCGACAAACCGGTAGTACGCATCGTTGTCGAAAAAGAGCTGCGTGGTGACGAAGGCCGCGCCGGCGTCCACCTTGCGCCTGAGGTTGTCCAGGTCGGCGTCGGAAGACTGCGCCTCGGGGTGCTTCTCGGGATAGCCCGCCGCCCCCAGGCAGAAGTCGGGGTGGCGCGCCTTGAGCAGGCTGACGAGCTCGCTCGCGTATCTCAGCCCGTCGGCGGCCGGCAAGAATGAGGAGGAGCCCTTCGGGGGATCGCCGCGCAGGGCCATGATGTTGCGGAACCCGTCGGAGTGGATCCGGTCGGCGATCTCGTCCAGTTCGCCCCGCGAATGGCCCACGCAGGTGAGATGGGGCATGACCGTGAAGCCAAACTCCGTCTTGAGAAGCCCGCTCACCTGGGCCGTCCGCTGGCGCGTGCTCCCGCCGGCGCCATAGGTGACCGAGACGAAGTCCGGGGAGATGGACCTGAGCGCCGCCGCCGTCTTCCGGAGCGCCTCCACGCCCGCGTCGTCCTTCGGCGGGAAAAACTCGATCGAGCGCAGCGGGCGTCGCTGCGCGAAGAGCTCGGAAAGGGGCCGGTCGGTCAATGGCACATATCAACGCATCTAGAAATGTTGATATGTGTAAAGGATAATCCGGCGGCCCAACGGCCTGCGGCACCCGTTCACCTCGCCGTTTCGATGAAGTCCCCGACCGCAGCCCACAGGTCGCCATCCCCGACCGCGAACACATCGTTGTGGCCGCCGCCCACGACCGGGTAGGTCGTGACCCTGCTTCTCGTGGCGGCGGCAAGCCGACGGGCCATGTCCGGGGGCACAATCTCATCCCTCATCCCGTGCACGATGAGGATCGGGCATGTGACCGAGGGAATCTTTCCAATGCTGTCGAAGCGAGACCGTATGATCAGGGACACGGGCATCCACGGTTCAAGCGCGTGCGCGACGTCGTGAAGCGTCGTGAACGCGCTGATCGTGACCAGGGCGACGACCTTGCGGCGGCTCGCCAGGTCGATCGCGACCGCCGATCCCATCGACCAGCCGGCCGCCACGATTCGGTCGCGGTCGATCCCGGGACGCTTCTGGAGGTAGTCATATGCGGCGTCGGCCGCCGCATAACACCCGCGCTCGCTCGGCCGGCCGCCGCTCATGCCGTAGCCGGGGTACTCCGGGACAAGGACATTCATCCCCAGCCGCCGAAAATGGCTGAATTCGCCGGCCATCTGGGCGGCGTAGGCTCCGTTCCCGTAGAAGAAAATCACGGTCGGCGCATGGCCGGAGTCCGCCGCGGGCTCGCCGCCGGGGCCGAGGGACCCGCCGAACTGAGCGACGATCCCCGTGCCGTCCGCCGTCTGCAGCGGGATCAGCTCGTAGTCGCCGCCCGGCGGGATGATGGCATCGGGGCGTCCCTGCGAGGCGGCGCCGGGAAAGACGAGGGTTTTTTCCAGGGAACCGCATCCGCCGAGAATCCCGCCGAGGCACACGAGCGCGGCGGTCATGAGCACCCGGGGCGCGGAACGCTTCAGGCGCATCCGCTATTTCTTCTTCGCCGCCTCGAATAGCTCGGCCGGCTTCTGCGGCAGCTTGGTGAATGTGTAGTCGTCGACCTCGAACGCCCGCCGCTTCATGAGTTCGTTGATGGCCGCGTGCGGGTCGGAACTCGAGACGACCGCAAACACGGGTCCGGCGGGAAGCGTCTCGAACTCGGGCGCGACGGGCTTGGCATCCGCCTTGACGTCCGTCGCCTTGCCGATCGGGGCGATCCCCTCCTTGGAGTCCGGGACAGGCGCCTTGAGCTTCTTCTCCTCGGGCTTGCGGCCCATCGCGACACTGAGGGTCTTGCCGTCAAAGGTCGTCAGCCTGAAGGTCCTCATGTGCGCCGCCGCCTCGGCCGCGGCGGCGTCCTTCGGGTCAACCGTGTCCGTGAACCGGAGCGAAGTGAGCGAGTTCAGGACCGACGCCACCTGGTCCGCTATGAGCGCCTGGCCCGCGGGGGTTTCGGCCGCGGTCCAGCGCGCGTCCTTCTTCGCGCGGCTAGCGACCACCTCCTGGCCCCCGTCGAAGGGGATCTCGATCTTCGCGACGTCCTCGGGCTTTACGCTGACGAGCTGCGCGTTGGCCCATCCCTTCGCGTCCGTGTCCAGCCAGACGTGCAGGCTCGAGAAATACGCCCGGGGCTCGCTGCCGAACCGGATGAAACGCCCGTTGCCCTGGTCGGGCGTCTTCCCGAGCGTCACGCTCCAGATCTCCCTACCCGCCGAGTCGTCGAGGGTGATCGACGAGTCCTTGAACTCGAGGCGCGCGAGGCGCTCCGGATTGGCCGTGACGAACCGGTCGACCTTGGCTTCGTTCAGGTCCTGGACGAAGCGCGATATCTTGTCGAAGTCGGCCGGCATGTCGAAGTAGCTCGGCACGCGCCACGATCCGTCGGCATTGCGCGCGAGCTCGACCTTCTTGCCCTGGTCCGAGATCACCAGCCCCGACGCCTGCGCCGCCGTGTCCGGGCCGAGGAGCGGCTTGCCCACGCGGGGATCGTCCGAGGGCGCGGCCTCGGGCCGGTCATTGAGATAGGCGGCGATCGAGAGCGCCGCGAGGACGGCGATCGTGATGACGAGCGTTCGAAGTTTCATCGCCGGGTCTGGAGTGCCCTCTTCATTGGACGGGCCGCCCTCAGCGCCTGCGGCGCCAGTAGAACAGGAAGCCGAATCCGCAGACAAGCAGCGGGGTGCTGAGCAGGTTGATCGCCAGGAGCTTGTTCTCCAGGGCGTCTATCCCCTGGCGGAGCGAGAGCCGGATGCCGCGCCGCTCGCCGCGAAGCGCCGCCTCCTGCTTCTGGAACTCGTCGATGGCGCGGGTCGCCTCGGGCGAGGCGAGAAGCCGTCCGCCCTCGCTCTTCTTGCCCTGAAGCTCCGAAAGCTTGCCCTGGACCTCGTTGATCCTGGCCTCGAGCGCCGTCAGCTTCTCGCTGTACTTCTCGGCGGCGTCGGCCTCCATCGCGCGCACGACCGTGAACGGGCGCACGGAGTTGCCCTTTCCGCGTATCGATATCAGGTCGCGGGAACCCGCCAGGAAATCCAGCGAGTTGGCCGCGAACGAGAGGTTGTCGTTGATGGGCTCGGCGGCGGACTGGCCCATGAAGTTGAACTTGCGGACGCTGTAGTCGTCGAACAGCCAGTCGGTGTCCGCGACGATGATCAGGATGGAGGAGGTCTTGGACTGCTTGAGCGAGTCCGGCGCCGGCGCCTTCGCGGCGGCCTTGTCATCCTTCTTCTCGGGGACCGGCTGCTCGGCGTCCTTTGGCGCGCCGTCCGGGAATGCCGTCCGGAAGCGGCCCGTCACGAGCGCCGCGATCGTCTTCTTGCCCGAGGGCGTGATCTGCCGGGCGACCTCGTCGGGCTGCGCGAACTGGAGCGCGGCGACGGGTATCTCGCCGGACTTCGGGGAGGTCTCCACGAGGGGCGTGAACGTGAGCTCGGTCCCGGGCTTGAGGGCCACGCTGCCCGCCTCGACGAAGAGCGCCGAGCCGAGCTGGGCCGTCGGGAGCGCCTTTGCATTGAAATCCTCCTGGGTCAGGTTGATCCACACGGGGTAGCGCACGCGCGACTCGTCGCGCAGCTGCACCTCCTCGGCGTTCTCGAGGTCGCCCACGACCTTCTGAGGATCATAGGCGATGCCCCAGCCGCCGAGGAGCACGGGAAGATCGCTGGAGACATTGGGCTGCGGTCCGCCGAACATGGCGGCCTGTCCGCCCTGGCGCTTGAAATAGAGCGACGACGGGTCGACCGCGAGGAACACGGGCTTCCCCGCAAGCAGGAACTGGTCGATCGCAAACTGCAGCCTGGGGGCCAGGTTTTCCGGATGAATGACCGCGAGGACATCAAGGCCCGCGGGCAGCTCCGTGGCGGACGCCTCGACGGGCACGATCTGGTAGGTATCCTCCCATTCGTTGACGACATACTGGCCCTCGGTTCCCTGCTGGCCCATCATCGGCATGCCGGCCGAGCCCTGGAGCGGAAGGCTCGTGATCAGGCCGAGCTTCTTCTTCTCGGTCTGTCCGACTCCGTAGATGAGCTCGGAGACATCGTATTCGAGGAATTGCTCGCGCTGCGGGTTGAGGGCGCCGATCACCTTCTGCTGCTCGGCCTGCGTCGCGACGAGGCCGAAGTAGAACTGGCTGCCCCCCGGGATCGTCTGCGGCTCGATGCCGGCGGCCGTCGCCTTCTCCTCCTGCGGCGTGTCCGGCTCGGGATCGATGACGTTGAGCCGGATTTTCCCCTTCGAGGCGCGCACGTACTGGCGCAGCATCTCCCTCACGCGCTCGGCGTAGTTCTTGTACTCGACGAACTGGCCGCTCGTGTTGCGGGAGAAGTAGAGGTCAAGGGTCGTCGGCTCGGTTATCTTCGCGAGCAGGGCCTTCGTCCCGGGAGACAGCGTGTAGATCTTCTCGGACGTCGCGTCATACCGCGCCGGGACCGAGGTCGCCAGGTAATTGGCGAGGACGAGCCCGACCAGCAGGAGGACGATTGCGAGGGCCTTGCTTCCGGATGACATGGCGGATCGTCGGGGGTCAGCGCTCGAGCGCGATCACGTTGAGGAACAGGGTGAACACCATGAGCGACAGGAAGAACACCACGTCCTTTATGTCCACGATGCCGCGGACCATCGGGTTGAAGTGCGTGATGAAGCTGAAGTTCGAGATCGCGTCCGCCGCGCCGACCGGCAGGAAACCCTCGAGGAAGGCCGTGAACCCGCTGTAGCCGAGGAACACGAGCACGGTGCAGATCAGGAGGCTGATCACGAAGCTGATCACCTGGTTCTTCGTGAGCGCCGAGGTGAGCGAGCAGACGCTGAGGAACCCGCCCGCCATGAGGATGGCTCCGAAATAGCTCGTGGAGACGACGCCCCAGTCGGGGCTGCCCAGGTAGCCGATGGTGATCGCCATCGGAAAGCTCAGGAGGACGGCCAGGGCGAGGAACGCCCATCCCGCCAGGAACTTGCCGATCACGGCCTCGAGCGTCGTCACGGGCAGCGTGAATAGGAGCTCGGCCGTTCCGGACCGCTTCTCCTCCGACCAGAGCCGCATGCCGACCGACGGCACGATGAAGAGGAAGAGCCACGGGAAGAACCCGAAATAGGTGTCGAGGCTGGCGACCCCGGCCCTGAAAAAGCCGCCGAACCGCGAGAATGCGAGCGCCACGGATATGAGGAGGAAAGCGACCAGGAAGACGTAGGCGACCGGCGTCCGGAAATAGCCGACGAACTCCCGCTTGAAGATGGGGGCGACCTGCTTCATGCGTCCGAGTCGGTGAGGCTGCGGAAAATCTCGTCCATCCGCGATCCCGGCCGGCGGGCGAGCAGCTGGGCGGGAGACTCGTCCGCGACGACCTTGCCCCGGGAGATGATGATGACCCGCGTGCAGATCGCCTCGACCTCCTCGAGTATGTGGGTCGAGAGGATGACGGCCTTCTGCGCCGCCATGTTCTTGATGAGAAGGCGGACCTCGTTCTTCTGGTTCGGGTCGAGCCCGTCGGTCGGCTCGTCCAGGATGAGGGTCGCCGGATCGTGGAGGAGCGCCTGAGCGAATCCGACGCGCTGCTTGTAGCCCTTCGAGAGGGTCTCGATCGTCTGGTTGCGCACGGAGACGAGGTGGGTGAGGGAGACGGCGCGGTCGACACGGGCCCGTCTCGACGCGGCGTCGCGAAACCCGCGGATCTCGGCGATGAAGCCGAGGAATTCGGCGACGGTCATCTCGGGGTACGCGGGGGCGTTCTCCGGCAGGTAGCCGAGCCTTTCCTTCACGGCGACGGGGTCCTTCGACACGTCGATCCCGTCGACCATCGCGGTCCCGGCATCCGGCCGCACATAGCCGGTTATCATCTTCATGGTCGTGGACTTGCCGGCTCCATTGGGCCCCAGGAAACCGAGGATATCGCCGCGCTTCACCGAGAAACTGACGCCGTCGACCGCTCGCAGCGAGCCATAGTTCTTAACGAGGCCTTTGACTTCTATCATGGGTTTTGTAGGACGCGGGCGGGGGGCGGAAGATCCGTGGGAAACGGACATAAGACCGTTAGTTCCATGCCTATTTCAAGTTGAAACTTCCGCGGCGACCCGCGAATCGCCGCGCTCCCGCTCCGTCTTGAGCCTCAGCTGCCCGCACGCAGCCGCGATGTCGTGGCCCTTTTCGCGCCGCAGGGTCACCGACACCCCCGACCGCTCGAGGATGTCCGCGAACGCCAGCTGCCGGACCACCTCGGGCCGCTTCCAGGGAAGGCCCTCCACGGTGTTGTACGGGATCAGGTTCACGTGCGCGTGCAGGTCGAGCGAGATGTCGCGGAGCCTTCGCGCCTGGTCCATGGAGTCGTTCACCCCCTCGATGAGGATGAACTCGAGCGTGACCATCCTTCCATGGCGCTCGCTGAAGGTCCTGACCGCGGGCAGCAGCTTTGCCAGCGGGTAGGCCTTGTTGATCGGCATGATCCGGGCCCGGACCTCGTCGGTCGCCCCGTGGAGCGAGATCGCCAGCCGGAAGCCCAGCGGCTCGTCGGCAAGCCGGATTATCTTGGGGACCAGGCCGCTCGTGGAGACCGTGATGCGGCGCGCGCCGAACCCGAGGCCCCAGTCTGCATTCACGATGGTGAGGGCCCTGATGAGCGCGTCGTAGTTCGCGAGCGGCTCGCCCATCCCCATGACGACAATGTTGTCGAACGAGGCGAGCTCCGCGCGCGCGCGCGGCGTCCGCGCGTCCTCGGCATAGCACACCTGGAGGAGCTGGGCGACGATCTCCCCGGCGCCCAGGTCCCGCTTGAGCCCTTCAAGGCCGCTTGCGCAGAACACGCACCCCATCGCGCATCCCACCTGCGTGGAGATGCAGATCGTCTTGCGCGAGTGGTCGACGCCGACGCCATCCTGGGGCGCGCGGATGATGACCGTCTCGATGAGCGAGCCGTCCTCCAGCTCGAGGAGGAGCTTGTCCGTCACGTCGGCCGAGTGCCGGTTGAGGACAAGCGACGCGGGCATGAGCGCGAATGTCGCGTCAAGCCATGACCGCAGACCCTTGGGAAGGTTGGTCATGTCGTCCCAGCTGCGCGCCCGCTTCTTGTAGACCCAGTCGAGGATCTGCCTTGCGCGGAACGGCTTCTCGCCCCGCTCGGCGAGGGAGGATGCCAGGGACTCCAGCGTCTCGCCCGTGAGCGGACGCTTCGCGGGTTCAAACTTCATCGTTTCGAGACCGCCCGGTTGATGGCGCTCACGATCGCCTTGATCGAGGCGAGCTCGATGTTGGTGTCGATGCCGGCGCCGAAATAGGCAGCTCCTCGCGCCATCTTGATCTGGATGTAGCTAACGGCCTTTGCCTCGGCGCCCGCGCCGAGCGAGTGCTCGGCGTAGCTGACGACGTCGAACTTCGGGAGGCCCGCCGACCCCAGCGCCCGGACGAAGGCGTCGATCGGGCCGTTGCCGGCCCCGGTGAGCGTGTGGGGCGTCCCGTTCGCGACGATGCGCGCCTCGCATCTGACGGTCGAGTCGCGCTCGGTCGTCTTGAAATGCTCGAGGGCCACGGGCGCCGTCCGTTCCAGGTATTCGCGGCGGAAGGCGTCTCTAATGTCGGCAGAGGTGAGCTCGGTGCCCTTCTCGTCGGCCAGGTCGTTGACGATCCGTCCGATCTCCTTGTGCATGGGTTTGGGCAGCTGGAAGCCGAACTCCTTCTCGAGGATGTACGCGACCCCCCCCTTCCCGGACTGGGAATTGATCCGGATGATCGCCCGGTAGCTTCGCCCGATGTCGGCGGGATCGATCGGGATGTAGAGTACGTCCCACGGCTTGCCCGCCTTCTGGTGCGAAAGCGACTTCTTGATGGCGTCCTGGTGCGAGCCGCTGAAGGCGGTGAACACGAGCTCGCCCGCGTAGGGCTGGCGCGGGGGCACCTCGAGCCGCGTGCAGCGCTCGTAGACGTCGCGAATCGCGTTCAGGTCGCTCAAGTCCAGGCCGGGGTTGATGCCGTGGGTGAGGAGGTTGAGGGCGACCGTGACGATGTCGAGATTGCCGGTCCTCTCGCCGTTCCCGAAGAGCGTTCCCTCGACGCGGTCGGCCCCGGCCAGGAGCGAGAGCTCGGTCGCGGCGATCCCCGTTCCCCGGTCGTTGTGGGTGTGCAGCGACACGATGGTCGAGTCGCGGCGGGTCAGGTGGGTGCACATCCACTCGATCTGGTCGGCATGGACGTTGGG
>PLKS01000087.1:23883-44062 GCA_003140665.1 Opitutaceae bacterium | reverse complement strand
TCCCGCTTGAGCTGCTCGACCGCGCGGACGGCGATCCGGACGATTTCCTGCTTCGGCAGGTTGAAGACGTACTCGCGCTGCCTCGGCGACGTTGAGTTGTAGAGGTGGAAGATCACGTTCCTCGCGCCCCGGATGGACTCGAGCGAGCGCGCGATCAGGTCCTCGCGGCACTGGCAAAGGACCTGGATCGCGACGTCGTCCGGCACCAGGTTTTCCTCGATCAGGCGCCGCGTGAAATCGAACTCGATCTGGGAGGCCGAGGGAAACCCCACCTCGATCTCCTTGAAGCCGATCCTCACCAGCATCTCGAAGAACTCGATCTTCTCCTCGACGCTCATCGGCTGCGCGAGGGCCTGGTTTCCGTCCCGGAGGTCGACGCTGCACCACATGGGCGCGCGCGAGAGGGTCCGGTCGGGCCACTTGCGGTGGGGCAGGGGGACCGGGGGGAAGGGGGCGTACTTGGAAACGGTTTCGGGCTGCATGGAATGGGAGGGTTGAGAGTGGCGGCTTTCCGCAGGGAGTACAACGCCGTCTCGGTCGGCAAGAAACCGCGGCGAAACAGGGATCCAGGCCTACGCACGACCCGCCGCTAGGCGGCGTCCTTCAAAGGTCGTGCGCGCGGGTAAGTCGGAGGGCCTGGAGGGCGGGTGCCATCTCTGCCCTGATTCATCGGCGGGAGCCGCGGAAAGTCAAGAAACAGGAGGTCGCCGCAGGGTAACCTTGGCCTGGCAACCAGCGTCTTGCAGAATATGTCCGATGATGCCTCGATCCTAACATGCCTGAAGACCAGCCGTTTGATCTGGCCGGCTGCCTTGATCGCGTCCGAAAACGAGATCAGGACGCGGCACGGGACCTCGTCGAGCACCTTCACCCCCTCGTCATCCGCATCGCCCGCGCCCATCTGCCCCGCAGGGTCGCGGAGGAAGACCTTGCCCAGGAGATATTTCTGAAAATGTTCACCCGAATCGACCAATACCAGGGAAACGTTCCGTTCACCCACTGGGTGTCCCGCATCGCCGTGACGACCTGCATCGACCAGCTGCGCGCCCAGAAGCGGCGGCCCGAGCTCCGTTGGGCGGACCTTTCCGAGCGCGAGACCCAGGTTCTGGACTCGGCGGTCTCGAACGAGAACGATGTCGCCCCGGACGACGCCCTCGAGGCCCGGGAGCTCGTCCACAAGCTCCTCGACCGGCTCAGTCCCCAGGACCGGCTCGTGATCCAGTACCTGGACCTCGACCAGAAGACCATCGCCGAAATCAGCGCCCTCACCGGCTGGAACCAGACCCTGGTCAAGGTGCGCGCCTTCCGCGCAAGACGGAAGTTGCAACGGTTTTACCGTGAACTTACGGAGAGTGAGAGATTATGAGCACATTTGACAGGACATGGCGGAAGCTAGCCGCCGCCGCGCGGCGGACGCCGCCCGCCGGGGATGAGTCGGCGCCCTACGGGTTTTCGACCCGCGTCGCCGCGCTGGCGTTCGCCGCGCAGCCGCCGTCGCCTTCCGCGTTCGCGAGGCTTTCCCTGCGCGCGGCGGTCGTCGCCTGCCTGCTTGCGATCGTGGCCGTCGCCGTCAACTTCTCGGCGATCACCGGCGCTTTCGACGACGACTCGGCGGTTGCCGCCAATGACGATCCGATCGCGGAGGTCATCAACCAGGGCTCCTGACCCGTGGCTAAAACCTGGCAGGTCATACTGGCCACCGTCGCCATCTTCCTCGCGGGCCTCGTGACCGGCGGGGCCACGGCGCTTGGCATCGTCCGATGGGTCGTCCGCCACCCCAGGGTTAACCCGGCACAGCTGATGCCGCCCGGCCCGCGCCCTGGAAACATGCCCCAGCAGCTCAACGTCCAGCTCATGCGCAGCTTCGTGAAGCAGCTCGACCTCACGCTTGCGCAGCGCGCCCGGATTGTCCCCATCGTCAGGCGCGCCGTGGGCCAGCTGACCCGCGACCGGCGCGAGATCCAGCTCACCTCCGCGCTCGCGATCGAGAAGATGCAGGACGAGATCTCGGACGTTCTGACGCCCGAGCAGCGCGCAAAGTTCGAGGAGCTCATCAGCCAGCAGAGGGCCCGGATCCAGCAGATGAAGCAGAACGCCCTGGCGGCTCAGCCGCCTCCCGCGAAATAGGTGTTGCGCGCCCCGCCGGGAGGGGCATGTTCCGCGTCGGCCAGGCGCCATGCATGGGCAGGCGCGCGAACCCCGCCAGGGCCGGAAGGCAGCAACGGTACCGACGTTCTACCAGTGCCGTGGAGTGCCTGGCCACTTCATCTTTCCTCCGATACCACCCTTGTCCGAATCTGGCTATCAGGTCATCGCGCGCAAATGGCGGCCACAGACGTTCGGCGACGTCGTCGGCCAGGACCATGTGGTGCGAACACTCAGGAACGCGATCGCGCGCGGCCGGATCGCGCACGCCTACCTGCTCGTCGGCCCCCGGGGGACGGGCAAGACGTCGATCGCCCGGATCTTCGCGAAGGCGCTCAACTGCACCGGCGGCCCGAACGCCGATTTTGACCCGGCTGACCCCGCGGTCGTCGCGATCGCCGAGGGCAGCCACTTGGACGTGATCGAGATCGACGGGGCCTCCAACAACAGCGTGGAGCAGGTGCGCGACCTCCGGGAGACCTCCCGCTACGTGCCGGCGCAGGGAAAGTACAAGATCTACATCATCGACGAGGTGCACATGCTGTCGACGGCCGCCTTCAACGCGCTCCTCAAGACGCTGGAGGAGCCGCCGCCGCACGTGAAGTTCATGTTCGCGACCACCGAGGTGCAGAAGGTCCTTCCAACGATCCTCTCGCGCTGCCAGCGCTTCGACCTGAAGCCGATACCGGCCGACCTGATCTCGGGAAGGCTGAAGGCGATCGCCGCGGCCGAGAATGTCAAGGTGGACGCCGCCGCGCTCGCCTGCATCGCGCGGCTGGCCGACGGAGGAATGCGCGACGCCCAGTCGATCCTGGACCAGATGATCGCGTTTTGCGGCGGCGAGATTGCCGAGGCCGACGTGCTGGACGTCTACGGGCTCGTGGCCGAGGGCAAGGTCGCCGAGCTGGCCGCCGCGCTTGCCGCGGGCGACCACCGCCTGATCGTCTCCATCGTGGACGAGTGCGACTCGGCGGGCCGGGACCTTGTCCGGCTCCTGACCGACCTGCAGTCGCTGGTCCGGTCGGCCCTACTGGAATCGATCGCGTCGGGCGGGCGCAGCGGCCGGCTGGGGGGCGCCCCGATGACGACCGAGCAGCTGACCCGCCTTCTCGACGGCCTTCGCGAGGGCGAGGGAAGCGTCAAGCTTGGCCTTGCCGAGAAGATCAATTTCGAGGTCACGCTGCTCAAGGCCGTGGAGGCGAGCCGGGCGAGGGCNNGACGAAAAAAAAAAGGGCTGATTGATCGCCTGGAGGCGAGGCTGGCTGCGGGCGCCCCCGCATCCGACGGGGCAGCGGGCGGCGAGGGCGAATGGCCGGACGAGTCCGACGAATCCGCCTTCCTCTCGGAATCGGCTGCGCGCGGCGAGGCCCAGGTCCCCGTTCGCGACAGGAACGCGGCCCCGACCCTCGGCGTGAGGCTGCCGCCCCTGGCCGAGCTTGTGGAAAAGGTGCCCGCGGACGTGCGCGGGATCCTGGACGACCTGTTCCGCGCGAAGTTCCTCACCGTCCGGAGATACCCGGACGCGGCCGGCGGCGACCCGGCGCCATGAACAGCGGGTCCGCCCGGTCGCAGGCCGCCTTCGAGTGGGCCCGCGTCGCGCTCCTGGCGGCGAACCTGGCGTGGACGACGCTTTGCCTCGGCGGATACCTTCCCGCCGCCCGGGTGGGGATGGCCGCGATGACCGGGGCGCTGATCGCCGTCCACCTTGCCGATCCCGCGCGCGGGACGCGGGCCCACCCGGCCGGCTGGCTCTTTGTTCCCTTCCTGGCCTACGCCGCGGCGAACGTCGCGTGGGTGACCCCCACGCGCTGGCTGGGCTGGACCGACTGGCTCAACTGGGCCCAGGCGGCCGCGGTGTTCTGGGTCGTCCTGAACGGTGTGGTGACGCCGGCTTGCAGGCGCTTCCTGTGCGCCGTTCTCGTCGTCCTCGGGGTGCTGGCGGGTGCCCTGGCGTGCTACCAGCACTTCGTGAGACCGGACTGGATCATGCTGGGCCGCACGCAGGCGGCGCAGTTCATCGGCAGGTCGAGCGGGCCCTTCGGGATACCGAACAGCCTGGGGGTGTTCATGGCGCTTCTCATCCCGCCCGTGGGCGCCCTCGCGTTTGGGCCCGGGCGCCCGGCCGCGTTGCGTGCGGCGTGCGGCGTGGCCCTTTTCGCCCTGGCGGCCGGATTTGTCCTTGCGATAAGCCGGGGCGCATGGATCGCCCTCGCGGCGGCGTTTGCGCTCAAGCCGCTTCTCACGCCGGGTCGCAGCATCGGCCGCCGGCTCGCGGCCGGCGCGGGCGCGGCCGCGGCGGCCGTCCTTGTCGCCGCGGCGTTCTATCTCGCGTTTCCGGCGATGCGCGCCCGCGTCGACCAGCTCGTGAGGAACGCGGGAGAGCGCTCGCGCCCGGTCATGTGGCGCGNNCTACGCCCACTGCGACTACCTGAACACGCTCTCGGACTACGGCGCCGCGGGATTCGTCCTCCTGTTCGGCGCCGCGGGAATCGTGGGATGGCGGTGCGCCCGCGCGCAGGGGCTTGCCGGCGCGGCCTTCACCGGGCTGCTCGCGTTCGCGCTTCACCTGCTCGTCGACTTCGATCTCAAGATTCCCGCGCTGGCCATGATTTTCGCGACGGTCGCGGCGCTCGTGACGCGCGAGGCGTGGCCGCGGGAAGAGCCGCAGGACACCGGCGCAGGAACCGCCCGGCGCGCAACCCGGGCCGCCTCGCTGTGCGCCGCGGCGTCAGTCCTCGGGTTCACGATCCTCTGGGTCATCCCGAGGTACCGGGCCGACGAGCTCCGGCGAAGCGCCAGCGAGAAAATCGACGGCATGGTCCGGTCGGGCGCCGACATGTCCGGCAAGCGCGGGGACCTGGAGGTCATCCGCGCGCAGCTCGACGCGGCGGTCGAGCTCGATCCCTCGGACGCGCAGGCTTGGTGCGACCGGGCGTTCGCCGATTCGCTCTGGGCCTTCGTCGACCCCCCGGGGTCCAGGGAGCTCGGGACCGAGGCGGCCTACGATGCCGGCCGCGCCCTGCGACTCTGCCAGGTCATCGCCGAATTCTGGATTCGCCGCGGCGTGGGACTCGACATGGAGGGCCGCTGGCTCAAGGCAGGCGACTGCTTCGTCCGCGCCCTGGAGCTCGCGCCAGCCCGGCCCGACTGCTGGTATTATCAGGCGTACCACCTAAGCCTGGTGCCGGCGGAAACCCGGCACGCGTTGGAGGCCGCCGACCACTGCTTGCGTCTTGACCCCGACTTCCGTCTTGCACAACCATTGCGTCAGCGGCTAGCCGCAAGGCTCCAGCAACCTCCCTAAACGCCACCTTCATGTTAAACAAGATATTGTGCGTCGCCGTCTTAGGGGCTGTCGCGGGTCTGGCTCCAGCCGGCGCGCAATCGCCGACTCCTCCGGCCGCGCAGCCCGCGGCGGCCGCCCCCGGAAGAATCAAGGGGCAAATCGTCGCGGCGCGGGTGCAGGGACATGTCACCGCCGTTTCCAAGGTCAATCCTGATGGGCGGTTGCTTCACGACGGTGACCAGGTCTCCGAGGATTCCACGGTGGTCACCGCAGGCGGCGCCAGCGTCATCCTTGTTTTTTCGAATGGAGCGACCCTGGACCTGGCCGGCGATTCACGGCTCAAGATCAATGAATTCGAGCAGGATCCGTTTTCCACCGACCTCAAGGCATCCGACATCAAGGAGGAGCCGGGCACGTCCGTGACCAAGCTGTACCTTACGAAGGGTGAATTGGTCGGGAGGGTCGCGCACCTGAACGTGGACAAGGGCTCGGAATTCACGGTCCGGGACCCCGTAGGGGCGGCCGGCATACGCGGCACCTTCTTCAAGCACGTTTTCATCCTCCTCAAGCACCACAAGGCGCACCTTTCCCTGGAGACGTATGAAGGCTTGATCCAGTTCACGGGCCTGGCCTCGGGTCCCATAGACATCGCCGCGGGCCACAAGTACGAGGCCGACCTCGATTATAATCCGAATGACCCGGACAACCCGGAGGATTGGCCGCCGCCAACGACGCTGATCCTTAACGGCTTGTTTATTTCCCCGGCTGAAGCGGCTGAATTCCAGCTCGAGCTGCAGAAGTTCTTCTCCGCCCTCGAGGGAATCGTTTTCCCGAGCGGGCAGCCGCTGCCGCCCCCGCCGCCGTCGCCTCGCCTTGATCAGCCCACCCCTGGCGCCGGCGGCCCGTAGGGCCGCGGCCCGCAATCTGCTTTCATTGCGGGCCGGCGCTGAATAGCGTTCGGGCCCGTGGCATCCCTGAAAAAGTCCGCGCTATTCCGGCTGCGCTGGCTGCTTCTTGCGTGCATCCCGCTCGCATGGTGCGTGATGGCGCACATGGGAGTGCTCACGTCCCTGGAAAACAACATGGTCGACTGGCGCTTCCGCTACCGGGGGCCGATCGAGGCGCCGGTGAAGGTCGTCTACGTGGATGTGGATTCGATATCGCTGGATTCGATCGGAAACATGCCGTGGAGCCGCGAATATTTTGCGACGGTGGCGAGGACCCTGATCGATCGCGCGGGCGTCAAGGCGATCGGGATGGACTTTGTGTTTTCCGACGCGGGCGTCGCGGAGTCGGTCGACCGGGCGAAATACATCGCGGGGAACCGCGCGCTGGGAGCCTTCCTGTGGAAGACCCCGTCGGTCGTGGTCGCCGCGTCCTTCACCGCGATGGATTACCACGATCTCAACGGGAAGAAGAAGATGCGGGAATTCCCGGACGTGAGCCGGCCCGACCTGCCCCCGCTGCACCAGATCGAGCCGCCGGAGCTTCCGTCGCTGAGCATCGCCCCGGGCAGGACGGTCAGCCCGCCCGGCGTCGGGCTCATCGACACGGTCAACGAGGGGACCCGGTGGGTCGCGCTCTATGCGCCGACCGCCTCGCGGACGTACTACGCGATGGCGGTCGAGCTCGCCCGGATCTACTACGGCATCGACCGGAGCGGGATGAAGGTCGAAGGCGACCAGCTTGACATGGTGCGCGCGGACGGGTCCCTCGCCGCGAGCATCCCGCTCACCCGCAAGCAGGTGCTCGAGATCAACTGGTTCTCGCCCTGGTTCAACGCGGCCTACAATCCCCGCGAGAGCTTCAGCGTGGTCTACGAGTATTCCCAGCTCCTGGGATCCGACAAGCCCGCGGAACGCAGGAGCGCCGAGGAATTCTTCGCCGATCCCCTCTTCAAGGACGCGGTCGTCCTGATCGGCCCCACCGACAGGCTCCTGCAGGATCTGGCGCCGACCCCGTTTGACGATGCGCCGGTGCCCCGGGTCGGCGTCCACGGGAATCTCCTGAAGACCATCGTGTCCGGCCGATACATCCGGCGCCTTCCCGAGGTCGGAGCCTACGCCCTGATCTTCGGCCTCTCCCTCCTCGTCTCCGCCTTCGCCGTAGCGGGAGGGGGGCGCACCGGCTTCATGAAGGCGATGGCCGTCCTCTCGGCGGCGGTCTACGTGGCCGTCGCCTTCCAGCTCTTCAAGGTGAGCCACGTCATCATCCCGGTTGTGGCGCCTCTGGGCGCGGCGTTCACGACCAGCTTTGCGAACCTCGTCTGGCAGATCGTGGAGGAGCAGAAGCAGAAGGGCCGGATCAAGGGCATGTTCAGGGCCTATCTGTCGCCGGCCCTGGTCGAGAGGATGGTGAGCTCCGGGGAGGAGCCCAAGCTCGGCGGGATCGAGGAGAACATCACCGCCTACTTCAGCGACATCCAGGCGTTCTCGAGCTTCTCCGAGCGGCTCTCGCCGCCGCGCCTGGTCGAGCTGATGAACGAATACCTGACGGCCTGCACGGACATCGTCCAGGCCGAGGGCGGCACGCTCGACAAGTACATCGGCGACGCGGTGGTCGCCATGTACGGCGTGCCGCTTGCACTGCCGGACCACCCACTGCGGGCCTGCGTGGCCGCCCTCCGCGTCCACAGGCGCGTCGCGGAGCTGCGCGAGAAATGGACCCGCGAGGGCGACCAGTGGCCGGACATCGTCCACAAGCTCCAGACCCGCATCGGGCTCAACACCGGCTCGGCGGTCGTGGGCAACATGGGAAGCCACACGCGGTTCAACTACACGATGATGGGCGACACCGTGAACATCGCGGCCCGCATGGAGAGCGGCGCGAAGAGCTGGGGGGTCTACTCGATGTGCACGGAGGCGACGCGGTCCGAGTGCGAGAGGCTGGAGCCGGGCAGGGTGGTCTTCCGAAAGCTCGGGCGGATCGTCGTGAAGGGGCGCGCCCAGCCGCTCCCGATCCATGAGATGGCGTCGCTGGCGGAGCATGCCACCGACCCGCTGCGCGAATGCATCGCGATCTTCGAGCAGGGTCTCGAGAAGTACTATGGCCGCGACTGGGACGGGGCGATCGCGCTCTTCCGCCGCTCGGAGGCCCTGGAGGCGAACGGCGTGGGCCGGGCGCCGGGATCCGAGAGCAATCCGTCCCTCGTCTACATCAGGATCGCGGAGGACTACCGCTCGGGGCCCCCCCATGCGGATTGGGACGGCGTCTACCACATGAAGGAAAAGTAGGCCCGCGGGTCAGACCGTGATGCGCCCCTTGAGGTAGGGGGCCGCGCGGCCGGCCATCCTCACGCGATCCCCGTCGAGCTCGCACCAGAGCTCCCCACCCCGCCTCGAGAGCTGCCTCGCGTGGAGCTTTGCCTTCCCGAGCCGGTCGGCCCAATAGGGGACGAGCGTGCAGTGAGCCGAGCCGGTGACGGGATCCTCAGCGATCCCCGCATCGGGCGCGAAGAACCGCGAGACAAAATCGCAGTCCTTTCCCGGGGCGCTCACGATGATCCTTCCGGGGGTCGCGGGAGCGAGCGCCGCGTGATCGGGCGCGAGCCCGATGACCTCGTCCGCGGTCCCGTACACGCAGAGCCACATGCGCTCCGACTTCAGGACCTGGGCGGGCCTGGCGCCCAGGCCCCGCAGCAGCACATCGGTCGGTTCGGCCGGACCCGCGGGCCGTGCCGGAAAATCGAGCTCGATCAGCGGGTCGCGGGAGGAGACGGAGAGGGGTCCTGACCTTGTGTCGAAGACGACCGGCGACTCGAGCTGGCCGAGCTCGTTGAAGAGGACATGGGCGGTCGCAAGCGTCGCGTGACCGCAGAGATCCACCTCGACCGCGGGCGTGAACCAGCGAAGGTCGGCGCGCGCGGGGCCCGTCCGCACGAAATACGCGGTTTCGGAGAGCCCGTTCTCGTTGGCTATTCGCTGAAGAAGCGCGTCCTCGAGCCAGGAGCCGAGCGGGATCACCGCGGCCGGGTTGCCGCCGAAGGGCCGGTCCGTGAAAGCATCGATCCAGTAGATGGGCAGGTTCATGCCGCCCGTTTCATTCAGTGGTTCCTCGTGTCCGGGGTCGCCGGCGCCGCCGGGGCGGAGTCGTGGGAGGGCGCCGGCGCGGATTCGTGGGAAGCCGGGGCCGACTCATGGGCCGGCGGCGGGACGGATTCGCGGGGCGCGGCGTCGCGGGCAGTCTCCGGATGGCCGGCTGGCGCCGCGGCTTCGGCAATGGCGGGCGACGGCGGGTTTCCGGGCGACGGGACGCTGCCCTGGGCCCGCGGCGTGGCTGCCGGGGAAAGGGCGACCTGCACGGATTCGTTTGCCCGAGATTCGCCGGGCGGGGGCGCATAGGCGGGTTGCAGCCTGGGCCGGTCCATCGGGGGCGCCGCCGTCCTGGGGAGCGGCACGGCCGCGCCCGTTGCGCCTTCCTGGACCCGGAGATCGCCGGTATGGGTGGGCGGCGGATTCGGCGCGCCCGCCATGGGACGCGGCAGGGGTATGGACTCTCCATGCCGGTCCCGGTTGGGCGGCGAAGATCCGGGATGGTGCCCCGAAGGGTGCCATGGCCGGGTGCCCGGCGGCCCGTGGCCTCCGCCGAAATGGGGGTAGCGCCATCCGCCGGGCCCGCGCCACGCGTCCCAGCCCCCGACCCAGATCGAGTTGCCGCCCCAGTCAAAGCAGTAGGAAAGCCAGAGGCCCACGGGGAGCGCGGCGCCATAGTCGATGAGCGGCCCGTCAAGGCCCGTGCCGGATTCGTCGGCGTAGACGGCGTCGGGATTATAGGCGGGCGCATAGATCGAATCCGGCTGCGCGGGAAGGATCTCGATGTTCTTGCCGACATTCATCACCCGCTGCTGGGGCGTGGATACAAGCGCGCCCGAGGCCACCGCGCGGGCCCTCAGGCGCTGGATGGACGCCATCACGTCCGGAGGCGACGAGAGAAACGCGTGGCCAAGCGCCTCCGTCCACTCGATGTTTTCCGCCATCCACGTGAGGATCGCGGGATAATGCGCGAGCGCACGAACGCTGGGATCCCAGGGCTGTCCGTCCAGCCGGGTGGGGTCGCCGTACTGGACCAGGTATGCCGAGGCCGCCGATATGTCCGCGGGCACGGTTGAAGCCGGCAGGATGATCGCGAGCAGCGGATCCGGATAAAGCGCGATGGGCCCCAGCAGCTGGTCGGTCGGGTTTGCGGGGGAGGATGGCGCCTGGGGGGGCGGGTTGTCCCCCGCAGCCCGACCATGCGGCGCGAAGGACAGGCAAACCACGGAAGCCGCGGCAAACAAGAGGGCCGGGGACGCCTTGCGGAGTGCCATGGGCAACGGTGTCGGGTCGCGCACGCACATGCAAGACGCGCGGCGGGCGAAAATAGTCCTTTCACCGGCAGTTCCGGCGCATACGATGGGTCCCTGACCCCCGATGGCTTCGTTTTCCCCCTCTGGCGAGCCGGCCGGCGTGCCGCCCTCCGAGCGGCTCGTGTCGCTCGACGCGCTGCGGGGCTTTGACATGATGTGGATCGCGGGCGCCGACTCCCTGGGAGGGGCGCTCGGGCATATCGACGGAGGCCCGGTGGCGCGGGTGCTGGCCCGTCAGCTCGACCACGTGCCATGGGCCGGCCTCCATTTCGAGGACCTGATTTTCCCCCTGTTCATTTTTCTCATGGGGGTCGCGATCCCGTTCTCGCTTTCCCGGACCGTGGAAGTCTCGGGGCGGCCTGCCGCCGTCGCCAGGATCTTCCGGAGGGCCGCCCTGCTTTTCCTGCTCGGCGTCTTCTACTATGGCGGCCTGTCCCACCCGATATCGGATGTCAGGTGGGCCGGCGTGCTCCAGCGGTTCGGTCTCTGCTACCTTGGCGCGGGGCTCCTGTTTCTCTACGTGAGGCCGCGCGGGCTCGTGGCGGTTTGCGCCGTGCTCCTTGTCGGATACTGGGCCCTTCTCAGGTTCGTTCCCGTCCCGGGCATCGGGGCCGGGCACTACGCCGAGGGGCAGAATCTCGCGAACTGGATAGACCGGAGGTACCTGCCGGGCCGCATGTGGGACGGCGACCACGATCCCGAGGGCTACCTGAGCACGTTTCCGGCCATCGCCTCCTGCCTGCTCGGCATTCTCTGCGGGCTGCGGCTTCGCGATGGGAGCATCGCCCCGAGACGCAGGGCGGCGACGCTCGCGGCCGCCGGCGCAGTCCTGCTCTGCCTGGGTCTCCTCTGGGGGATTCCCTTCCCCATCATAAAGAAGATATGGACGTCGTCGTTCGTTCTCGTCGCCGGGGGAATAAGCGCCCTCGCGATGGCCGCGTTCTATCTCGTGATCGACGTATGGAGGATCCGGGCCTGGGCCGCGCCCTTCGTCTGGGTGGGCGCCAACGCGATCACGATCTACCTGCTGTGCGATATCGTCGATTTCGGCGCGCTCGCACGCCGGTTCGTCGGCGGGAACATCACCTCGTGGCTCGACGGGATGCGGCCGGGCCTGAGCGGCCTGGCCGAGGCGGTCTTCAGCATCTTCCTCTGCTTCGCGGTCGCCCGCTTCCTCTACCGCCGAAGGATTTTCCTGCGGCTCTAGGGGAATCCGCCCGCTATCGCGCCGTTTCCCTGCCCAGGCGGCAGATCTCGGCGATCGCCGCGGCGAGGCTGGCCGCGCCCTGCCCAAGCCAGCGCTCGCCCTTTTCCGCCGTCGCGGCGGTGGCGTCTCCCATGATCCCCGACTTCGAGACGTCCTTGGACGCCCATGCCACCAGAGCGGGCGCGGCGACCGGGCGCACCTCGCCTGGATCCTCGATCCGGGCGGGGAATTCGCAGACGGCCCTCGAGGGATCCACGAGGCGTCCAGCTGCCGCCATGACCCAAGAGGTCTCGACCTCGCCCGCGTGGATCCCGAATGCCGCCTCCTGCGCCGGGATGTCGGAAACGGGCTTCGACTGGAGGACGCCCGCGCGGAGCCCGTAGAGGGCGCGGACCTCCCGCAGCGTGGGCACGAGGACGGGCATGTTTCCGCCGTGCGTATTGATGACCGCGAGCGAGCGGAATCCCCACGCGTCAACCTGGCGCGCGACGGCGAGGATCTGGGAGCGGAGCGTGTCCCTGGAAATCATCAGCGTGCCGGGGAAGCCGGTGTGCTCGTTGCTTTTCCCGATGGTGATCGGCGGCGCGACATAGCATGAGGCGCCGGCCGGGAGGCGCGCGAGCACGAGCGAGAGCCACACCTGGCCCATGAGGGCGTCGACGGCCACCGGCAAATGGGGCCCGTGCTGCTCGATCGCGCCGGTCGCGAGGATGACGGGAGCCCAGGACCGGTCGGGAAGGGCCCGGATGCGGCGCGGGGTCATGGCCGGCAGATAGCGGTCGCGATAGCTCGGGAACGTCATGCCGGGGTCAGCTTTGCGCTCAGGGGGGGCCGCTCGTGGATGTCGGAGATGAGCTTGGCGAGGCGACCTGCGACAGCCGCAAGGATGGCCGCGCCCTCGGTGCGGGCCTCCTCGATGGGAACCGGTGCGCCGGCGAGCGGAGCGACGGATTCGTCGCCCCAGGCGGCCGGAGCGTCGGGTGTTCCGGGAGTGGCGGCCTCGGGCTCGCTGCCGCAGAGCGCGGTCAGAAGGGTCTGGAGCCTGCGGCGGCTGCGGCTGCGAACGGGGTGAAAATCCAGGTCGAGGGCGCTCAGGTGGACATGGAACATGTGCAGGCCCCGCGACACGCGAAGGTCGCGCGCGGCGGCGCTGCAGAGCTCCTCGCTCCAGGGGCTTGAGTTGATGATGACGATCTTCCTGAAGCCGGCGGCCGCGACCGACACCGCCACCTCCGAGATCAGCGCGTGCGCCGTCGGCTGGTCGACGGGGAATGCGCAGCCCGGATCGGCGCCGAAGGCGAACCGCAGCGGGGGGGTGACAAGGGGCTTGCGGTCCCTCGGCACGAGGCGGCTGGCGTCCCGGATGGCGTGCATCAGCACCGTCTCCTCCGCGTCGAGGGGATGGCCGAGTCCCCAGTCCGCCATTCCTGCCAGGGGCAGGATGACCACCGTTCCCCCCCGGTCCGGCCACGCGTCGATGGCGGGCGAGGAGAACCAGGGCCAGAACGTGGCATCGTCGGCCACGCAGAGCGCCGGGCTGCTCGCGGAAGGAATGGCTGGAGCCGTCACGCGCTCATTTTATGGCCGTCGCCTCGATCTCCACGCAACATCCTTCACGGGCGAGCCCCTTCACCTCGAGCAGCGTGCTCACGGGCTTTGAATCCGCGAAGTAGCGGTTCCTGACCGCCGAGAATTTCTCAAAGTCAGCCATGTGGGTGAGGAAGGTCTGCACCTTCACGACGTCCCCAAATCCCATGCCGGCCGCCTCAAGTATGGAGCCGATGAGCCTGAACACGAACTCCGTCTGCGCCGTCGCGTCGAACGGGGCGACGACATTGCCCTCCCGGTCGATCGGAAGCTGGCCCGTGAGGTAGAGGGTGCTCGAGCCGTTGTGCTCCACCAGCAGGCCTGGGCTGTAGGCCCCCCGGGGGGCGGGGTGTTTCTCCGGATAGATGAGGGTCTTCTTCATTCGGTGGGCAGGGGAGTCGATTCTCTGGCCGGCCCATTATCCGGGAAACGGGCCCGTCTTCCACGAAATTCAGCTCCCGGAAAGAATGGGACATCAACCCGCCGCCCGCGGCTGCGGGCCCTCCATGGGCTCGATCCTTCCCAGCAGGAAGACAAACGCGAGGATGCCGATGACAAGGATCGCCGCGGCCGCGAGGAACGCATAGGTGAAGGAGTCCGTGTATTTCTTGATCAGGCCCGTCGCGATCGGCGCGGCGATTCCCATGAGATTCACCGCGAAATTCATGATGCCGCCTACCGCGCCGACGCCCCCCTTGGGGGCGATCAGCGACGGCAGCGACCAGCCCACGGGCGCCGCCGCGGCGAGGCCTCCCAGTGATAGGGAGAACCAGAAGGTCGCCCACACGGGATCGTTGGTCCAGGTCGCTCCGACCACCGCCAGGCCAAACAGCATTCCCGTGACAAGGACGGCCTTGCGAACCCTGGTTTCATCGGCCCCGCGGGCTATCAGCGCGTCGATCAGCCATCCCCCCACCGCCAGGTCCGTCAGGGTCGCGACGGCCCAGGGCGTCGCCGAGTAGCCTGCGGATCTCAGGACGCTCATGCCGCTCGTGCTGACAAGGTAGGCGGGCAGCCAAGTCAGGAAGAGGTAGAACGAATACCCGTACGCCCCGAAGCCTATCGCCAGGCCCCAGACCTTGGGCTGCCTGAGGAGATAGCCCATCATGTCGAGGGCGCCCGAGTCCGACCTGCCCTCGGGGACCGCGCCCCCGGAAAGGATGTACTCGTGCTCCCGCCGGCTCAGCCGGCGGTCCGCGCTCGGGTCCCGGTAGAGAAAATAGAACGCGACGAAATAGACGAGGCTGATCGCGGACGTGATGGCAAAGCCCCACCGCCAGCCGAACCGCACCACCGCGAACGCTATGATCGGTATGCCGGCCACATTTGAGAACTTCGCGGACGCATCGAAGATCGCCGTCGCCCTTGCCCGCTCGCCGCGGGGGAACCAGTGGCCCGTGGCCTTGGACACGGAGGGAAACGAGGGGGCCTCGGCCACGCCGAGCAGCAGCCGGGCGGCCACGATCCCCCAGTACCCGCCGGCGATCGCCGTGACGGCGGACGCGATCGTCCAGAGCAGCGAGCCCCAGCGTCCCACCCGGGTGACGCCCAGGCGGTCGACGACAAGGCCGATGGGGATCTGGAGGGCCGTGTAGGTCCAGGAATACGCGCTGAAGAGGAACCCCATTTCGGCCGGCCCGAGGCTGAACACCTTCTGCAGCTGCGGCGCGGCGATCGAAAGGTTTATCCTGTCCAGGAAACTGACAAGGATGCCGGATCCCAGGAGGACGCCGATGCCCCAGCGCCTCCGCGGGATAGGGTGGTCCGGAACCTGTCGCATGCGGCCGCCAGCCCATCGCCCCGGCGCCCGCTTTGCAAAGTTTGTATTTAGCGCCGAGGCGGCCCACCCTACCGGGAAACCCCATCGCCCCATGACAAAAAGAACGTTCCTCCGCTCCGCCCTTGTCGCGTGCGGCCTTTCCGGGTTGCTCGCCGGTTGCGCGACAATGGGACCGGCACCGGGCGCGGCCGAGGCGCCCCCGGTCATTCATCTCTGGGACAACGGCGCCCCGGGATTCGAATCGAGGAAGGACGCGCCGGAGGTGGCGGTCCAGTACGGGATCGCCGGTATCAACAATCCCTCGCTCACCGTTTTCCTGCCGCCGCCCGGCAAGGCGACGGGGGCGGCGGTCGTGATCGTACCGGGCGGCGGCCACCGCTACCTGAACATCGACGTCGAGGGCTACGCGCTCGGCAGGTGGCTGGCATCGAAGGGCGTCGCGGGATTCGTGCTCAAGTACAGGCTGGCGAAGGACCAGACCATGGCGCATTCGCCGTACCGGATCGCGGTCGAGGAGATGCAGGACACGACCCGCGCGCTCAGGCTGGTCCGCAGCCGCGCGGCGGAGTGGGGCGTCGATCCGGCCCGGATAGGGATCATCGGGTTTTCCGCCGGGGGCCACCTGGCCGCCATGGCGAGCATGCATTACGACACCGGGGACCCCGCCGCCCCTGATCCCGTCGACCGTGCCGGCTCCAAGCCCGCTTTTCAGGCCCTTGTCTATCCAGGCGAGCCGGACGAGATTGTGCCGACAAGGGATTCGCCGCCCGCGTTTCTCGTCGCCGGCTCCCTGGACGACCTCGCCGACGGCCTTTCCCGGGCATGGCTCCTGTTCAAGAAGGCGGGGGTGCCCGCCGAGCTTCACATCTACTCGGGGGTCGGCCATGCGTTCAATTTCAAGCCGAACCCGCATACCGTGGGGACCTGGGGCGACCGCCTTTACGACTGGATTGCCGACAACGGCTACCTGAAGGCGAAAGGCTGACGGATTGCGGGCTTTCGCGCGCCGCCGCCAATTCCGGGCTCGCAGGGATCAGCCGGGTGGGCAAACCTTTAGGGGATGCCGCTGGTATTTCTAAGTTTGGCCATCGCCGCGCTTTGGATAAACCTTTTGGGCGCGGGACTGGCCGCCCGGCGGTTCGTCGACAGCTACCCAATCGCGCGTGTTGTCGGGGTCATCGCGGTCTGCCTGGCCTGCTTTTTCGTGGAGCACTTCGTCGGCTGGGGTCCCCGCCCGCCGCTCCTGCCGTTCACGACGGCGATCTCGATATTCCTCATCTGGAGGGACCGGACAGTGCTGCGCGTGAACCTGAGGGCCGAGGTTCTCTTTGGCTTGGGGTTCTTCTATTGCCTGATGTGGCGGTTCACCTTCCCGAACATCGACGACACCGGCGAGAAGATGCCGAACCTCATGATGATCGAGGCGTACATGAGGGGAACGCGCCTGCCTCCCCCCGACCTGTGGCTCTCGCCGTTCCGCGGGAATTGCTACTACAGCTTCCAGCACTACGGCGCGGCGCTGCTCGGGCGCCTGATCGGAGTCGGGCCCGGCGTCAGCTACCACCTTGCCTACTGCACGCTCGCCGGATTCATCGCCCTCCTTGTAGGCGCATCCATCTGCCGCCTCTGCGCTTGGCCCCTGGGAAGATGGACCGGGATCCTGGCGCTTCTCGTCGGGGGCAGCGGCACCGCCGTCGCCGCGCACGTGCTCCTCGTCCGCGCGTTTCCGGTCGACGTCGTGCGGTTCCTCGGCGGGGCGATCATCCATGAGTTCGCCAACCCGCTGGGGCAGAGCGTCGCCTCCTGGATGACGACGCCGGGCGTGGTCCCCCGCGATCTTCCCATGGAGCCGCTGAGCTACGTGCTTATCAACGGCGACTACCATCCGCCGCTTGCCGGCTTCCTCCTGCTCGCGCTTGCCACGGCCCTGATCGCGGCGCAGTCGACGGGGGCGGAGGGCAGGCAGAGGGCGGTGAACCATGTGCTGCTGGCCGCGACCATTCCGATCGCGTTCATTTCCAACGCCTGGGTCTTTCCGCTCCAGTTCCTGCTCGTTGCAGGCTGGTTCGCATATCGTTTTCTGTGCGGCGAGCGGCGCTGCCTCCTGGCGGGGCTGGCCGGCGCATGCGGCGCCGCCGCGCTGGAATACCCCTATCTCATTCAGTTCACCCAGCAGGCGATTGGAAACAACGTGTCGATAAAATGGACCGCGTCGGAGGACCACACGCCGTGGCTGGGCTGGATGATGGTCTTTTGGCCGGTGGTCGGGATCATGGTCCTGAGCCTGTTCAATCGCGAGCGCCGCTCGCTGACCCTGTTTTTCCTGATTGTCTGGATCCTCCAGCTCGCCGTGACCGAGTTGTTCTACAACCACGACGTTTACGGGGGTGTATGGAACCGGTTCAATTCTACGCTCAAGTGGTGGTCGTGGGTCTACGCGGGCATCATACTGACGCTGGGCGCCATGAACCTCGGCTCCAAGTCCCGCGTGTGCCGATACGGGACGCTGATCCTTCTGCTGCCCGTGCTGATCTTCGGCGTTGATCTCGGCAGGCAGTTCGCGAGGGATCTCGGGAAGATCCCGAAGGAGACGGTCGGGAAGCTGGCCGGATCGATGTGGATCGACAGGGACCCCGTCATCAAGGACCTGATCATACTCCTGGCGGCCCGTCCCGACGGTGTCACGTTGGAGAGCGGCCTCGTGCTGGCGAACACGGAATCTCCGGCCGTCACCCTCTTTGCCGGCAAGCAAAGCCTGCTCGGATGGCCCTGGCACGAGACGACATGGAGGGGCCCGTTCCTCGAGATCCGCGAGCGGCAGTTGCAGATTGCGGAATTCTACCAGGGAACCCTTCCCGATTCCCTGTCGTGGCTCCTCCATAACAACGTCAAGTATGTGCTCTGGCTGCCCCGGGACAACGTGGACGGCAACTCGCGGTACCCCCTCGTCTCCGACGCGATCAGCTCGCGGTATTTCTGGCACCACATGTACGGCGACAACAGGAACCTGGCGATCGGGTATTGGCAGCGGATCGACGATCCGCCGGCACGCTAGAGCATTTTCGATGTAGATAGTCACATAACGAGTGAATGTGCTACAATGGGTGTCCATGGAGGCATACCCATGACACCCTTGAGCGATGATTTGCGGCGTCGGCTCATCGAGGCCCGGCAGGCAGGAGCCGGTTCGGTCGAGGTGAGCGAGCGCTTTCGCGTGAGCCGCCGGACGGTGGCGCGCTTGTACGGTCAGTTTGAACGCAGCGGTGAGCTTCGGCCCAAGCAGATCGGGGGTTACCGGCGCTCGAGGCTTGAGAAGCACGGTCGAATGATCGCCCACTGGATAAGCCGCAAGTCGGACATCAGCGTGGCCGAGCTGAAGGAGCGTTGCCTGACGGACCTCGGCATGACGATGGGCATCAATGCCCTCTGGCATCAGCTGCTCCGTCTCGGCCTCAGCTTTAAAAAAATGACGCGCGCCGCCGAGCAGGACCGGCCTGACGTAGCGGCTGCTCGGAAGCTTTGGCGGCACGAGCAGCCCGAGTGGGATTGCCGTCGCCGTGTCTTCATCGACGAGACGGATCTAGTCCATGCGGGCACGACGCACCAATGTACGGTCGGTATCCAACCCACGAAGATCAGAACAGTCACGGCACAGCCGCGATTCGCACACCCACGCACGCGTTATCAAAAACCGCCTGGTCCCTGTCCTTTGCCGCCCAATGGAGGCCTTCCCAACCCACCGCGCCTATTGCCGCGGGGCTGGTATTTCATCTTTTGACTTGTGCGCACGCAGCCAGATCAGTTCCTGATCTGCCACTGCGTTGGCATATTTCCGAGATAGACGGAGGAGGAATAGGAGGTGCCGTTCATCAGCCAGATATACCGGTCGCCGGTCGAGGTGTTCTCAAAGACGAGGTCCGGCTGGCCCACTCCCATGAAATTCTCGGCTGCAGCGAGCTGCCACTGGACGCCGGGGTTGCCCAAGTCGACGCCCGAGGAGAAAGCGGTCCCATTCATCAGCCAGAGATAGCAATCCCCGGTCGAGGTGTTCTGGAAGATTATGTCCGGTTGGCCGTCGCCGGTAAAGTCGGCGGCATCGGCGATCCGCCACTGCGTGCCCACGATGCCCAGCGAGACGCTCGACTGGAAATACGGGCCGCTCATGAGCCAGATCACGCGCTCGCCCGTCGACGTATTGGTCCACAGGATGTCGGGGTAGCCGTCGCCGTTGAAGTCGGCGACGGCGGAGACCGACCACTCCGTCGGGACTACGCCAACGGAAACGGTGGATACATAGCTTGTTCCTGCCATCACCCAGATCACGACCTGGCCGGTCGAGGTGTTCTGCCAGAGGATGTCGGGGCTGCCGTTGCCGCTGAAGTCGCCGGTCGCGACGATCTGCCACGGCGGGGCAACATTGCCGATGGAGACGCTGAACGAGAACGCGGTGCCGTTCATCAGCCAGACATAGTGGTCCCCGGTTGAGGTGTTCTCCCAGAGGATGTCAGGGCTATTGTCGGCATTGAAATTGAGCTTCGCGAGTTCGACCGGTTGCAGGCCGGACTGACCCAGCACCCAGTTGTTGGTGACGGTTCCCAGCGAAACCGTGCTCACATAGTTGGTGCCGTTCATGATCCAGACGGTGCGCTGGTTGGTTTCGGCGTTGGTCATAACCAGGTCTGCCGACCCGTTACTGTTCAGGTTGCCGACCGCCGAGATCCGAAGCTCAGCCGGGACGATCCCAAGCGACACGCTGGAGGAGAAGATGGTGCCGTTCATGATCCAGATCAGCCGCTCGCCGGTTGCGGTGTTGGTCCAGACGATGTCGGG
>PLKS01000087.1:23721-23859 GCA_003140665.1 Opitutaceae bacterium | reverse complement strand
TGCCACCGCCGAAGGCGCCGACGCCGGAGATGATCCAGTTGGTCGGGATCACTCCCAGGGACACGGTGGAGGAGTAGGCGGCGCCGTTCAAAAGCCAGATCACCCGCTCGCCCGTTGTCGTGTTGGTCCAAAGGATGT
>PLKS01000087.1:0-23686 GCA_003140665.1 Opitutaceae bacterium | reverse complement strand
CCAGAATAGGCTGGAGGTCGGAAGGGTTCCAGGCGTCGGTGTTGGCGTGGGCGTCGGTGTTGGCGTCGGTGTCGGCGTCGGCGTCAGTGTTGGTGTTGGCGTCGGTGGGTAGGTGATCGTGAGTGTGCCGGAAGCGGAGCCAAAGTAGTTGGGATCGGTGATCGTTGCTGTGACAGCGTAAGTGCCAACTCCGGATGGCGGGACGGGGTTGCCGTTATATGTTTCGGTGTAGGCTAGACCCGGAGGATCGGTTGTTACCGTTACGCTCTTTTCCGTACCGTCATACGTCTGTGTCAGAGAGCCTAGCGTAACTGTAGCAAATGCCTGGGTTATCGCGAGCGTACCAGAACCGGAGCCCAGGTAACCACTAGAAGTAATCGTTGCTGCGACAGCGTAAGTGCCAACATCGGTAGGCGCGGTGGAACTGCCATTATAGATTACGCTGCAGGCAAGACCAGAAGGGTTAGTCGTTACCGTTACGCTCTCCTGCATTCCGCTGTAGACTTGAACTAGGGCGCCCAATGTGACGGTGGCTGTGGCTAGGCTGCCGGGTACGCCAAATCGGATGGTCCCGGGGAGGAAGGCGCCCTCGTCGGGGTCCCAGCCAGCACTGACGTCAGCGACGTATAGGTTGTCGTTTGAGTCGACCGCAATGCCCCAAGGACTATTGAACAAGGCATAGGCGCCAGTGCCATCATAATTTCCGGCGGTACCATCAGGACTCCCGGCAAGAGTTGAAACAACGCCCGAAGATGTTATCATGCGTATGGTGTACCCGATAACGGGAGGGGGATCGGTAGGTCCAACATTGCTATCCGTTATAAAGAGATTGCCCGCTGAATCCACCGCTATACCGGTAGGAGCGGAAAAAAGGGCGGTAGCAGCTGGCCCATCCAAATTGCCGTATGTGCTATCTGTTCCGGCGATAGTCGTCACGACACCGTCCGGCGTCACTCGTCGAATCGTGGCGCTCAAGGCATCGGCCACATAGATTATTCCGTTGCTGTCTACAGCCAAGCCTGTGATATTTCGAAATTGTGCCTGGCTTCCCGTCCCATTTGCGTACCCCTGCGTCCACGAGCCCGCAATAATGGTGACACCTCCGGTGGCAGGAGTCACCTTACAGACGGCGTAAGATTCACCTACATAAATATTCCCGCTGGAATCAACGGCGATTGACAATGGCTCCTGTAACACGGCGCCTGAGATATTTCCAGGAATAATAATAGATGCATAACCGGTCGGACTAATCATCTGGATGACGCCGCCTTGGAGATCTGCAACGTAAACATTGCCCGAGGAATCGACTGCCACTCCGGTTGGTAAGTTGAATGTCGCCGCACTGCCCTGCCCATTCACAATGACAATGGGTTGGGGGATGGGGTTTCCTCCCGCTAACAGGTTCACTGCTCCCGCCGGACTTCTTACGTCGATTGAATTGCTCCCCGAATTGGCTATATATAAATTTCCGGAGCTATCGATTGCCACCCCGTGAGGAGTGCTTAAATCCAGTCCTTGAGGATAATTGGGATAAGGAACTGTCGAATATGCCAGCGCCAGTGTGGTGAACGTATACGGCGTTGAATAATTGGGCGGCGTAGGCGGCCCAAGCGGCGTAGTCGGCGTGGGCGTGGGCGTGGGTGTTGGCGTGGGCGTGGGGGCTTCGGCTGCTACGGCGAAAGCCGTGGTTTCAGGGTCCAATCCGAGGATAAGTGTCGCGTTTACCGTATCCCCAGAGGTCGTGTATTCCCCAATCGAACTGTACCCCTGAAAGCTGACCTGACATAAGACAAACAGGTTCGAACCCGCTAGCGCAAAGGCGACCGGGGGACCAGGAAATCCCGAAAGCAGGGACGCGTTGACCGTTTCGCCTGAGGTTGTGTATTCGCCAATCGTGCCGACATTAGTGTTAAGGACAAAAATGTTCGAGCCGGACAGCAAAATCTGGGAGTCAGCACCAATACCCCCCCCCATATTCAGATTCGTGATCAGCNNGATTCGTGATCAGCGAGGAGTTGATCGCGACTCCTGAGGTTGTGTACTCCCCAATCGTGCTCCCGACGTTCGAACTGGCGACAAACAAGGTGGAGCCTGACACAGCGAGGCCGACAGGAAGCAACCCCGAGATAAGCGACGCATTCACGGTGTCGCCTGAAGTCGTGTATTCGCCAACGACCTCATTGCTTGGATCCGAAACAAAGATATTTGAACCCGACAAGGTAATGCATCCCAGGTCAGAACTGGGAAGGCCGGTAATAAGCGTTGGATTCACGCTCTCGCCCGAAGTCGTGTATTCACTAATGAAATTGCTGTGCGGGGGAATACTTTGAGCGACAAATAGGTTCGATCCAGAGACCGTGATGGCACTCGGGCCGTTTAACCCTGTAATCAACCAAGGATTGATCAAAGTCCCCGAGGTGGAAAACTCGCTGATTGTTCCGCTTTCCACAAGGCGACCAGCCGAATCAGCGACATAAATTTGCCCATCGGCCGTCGAATACAGGACTGCAAGAACCGTTGCGGCGAGAAGGCCGCGAAGGGATCGAACAAGACTTCGAATTGAATTTTTCACAGTCTTGGCGATTAATCGAGTGAAGTTGAGCCCACGTAAGAGCGGGCGCCGAGGGCTAGAGGACGGGACAAGACGCGTCGAGAATTATGTTCGCGTGCTTTTGCGCCTGCCCGGACGCGCAGGCGGGCGGCCTTTCAGCCCGCGAAAAATCCGCCCCCCGCTGTAAAAGGGGCGGGCGATGGCGTTCGCGCGCGGGTCAAACCCCCGCGGCGTGGCTTGCGAGATCGTGGCTTGCCTTGTGGGCATGGTGCTCGGCGTGCAGCTTGCCCGCCTCATCGCCGTGGTGCTCCGCATGGAGGTGGTGCGCATGGGCGTGGTGGGCGGCCTTTTCGTGATGGCCGGCCGCATGCGCCGCGGCTGCTGCGTGATGGTGCGTGGCGTCGTGCTTGTGATGGTCGATCTTCTTTTGGTGGGACATGTTATCTGTGGTTGAGGTTTTTGATGAGGGCACCGGTTTCGGGGCTTCTGGGGAGCGTGCGCCTCCAGCGTGTCGTGTCCGCGACGATCTCGTTAAGGCTGCGCAAATTGACTGAGGCCATGCCGGGCCGGGGAGCGCGTCTTGTAACTGGAGCGTCACTCAAACGACGCGGGATCGACGCCGGGGGAATCTATGGTCCGCGCTCACGGATGCATCTCTGGGGCGAATTTCTCACAACCGGTTCGGCTCTCTTCCTGTTTCTGGCGCTGGCGCTGGCGCTCAGCTTCGAGTTTGTCAACGGCTTCCACGATACCGNNGCGACGGTCATCTACACGCACAGCCTCAGGCCCTACATGGCCGTCGTCTGGTCGGGCATCTGGAACCTCATCGGCGTGCTGACCTCGACCGGCGCTGTGGCCTACGGTATCGTGAGCCTCCTGCCGGTGGAGCTGGNNGCGCCGGCTTTGCCATGGTGTTCTCGCTGCTGCTCTCGGCGATCATCTGGAATCTCGGAACGTGGTACCTCGGGCTCCCCGCCTCCAGCTCGCATTCGCTGATCGGGTCGATCATGGGCGTGGGCCTCGCGAATTCGCTGATGGCCCCCAACCATGTCTTTGGCGAGGGGGTCAACTGGGCGCAGGCCAAGAACATCGGCCTGTCGCTCGTCATCTCGCCTGTGGTGGGATTTTCCTGCGCGGCCCTGCTTTTCCTCCTGTGCAAGGCGCTGATCAAGCGGCCCGAACTGTACCGGGCCCCCGAGAAGGAAAAGGCCCCGCCCCTTTGGATCCGCGCAATCCTGGTGCTCACCTGCACGGGCGTCAGCTTCGCGCACGGGTCGAATGACGGCCAGAAGGGAATGGGACTGATCATGCTGATCATGATCGGCGTCGTTCCCGGGGCCTTCGCCCTGAGGATGAACACGGATACCGCCGTCATCCGGCAGATCGCCGCCGAGTCCCATGGTGCGACGATGGCCCTCCGCCACGAGATGGCCGGCGCCACGACCCCGGCTGATCCCGCGGGACAGATCTCCGCGTTCCTCAAGGGCGGCAGCAAGCAGTCGGCGGCGACGATTCCCGCGCTGGCCGCGCTCAACGAAGTCGTTTCCTCGAAACTGGACACCGTGGGCAGCTTCTCGGACCTGACCCAGGGCGAGAGGCGGGCCCTTCGGACGAGTCTCTACCTGGTGGGGGAGGGGATCGGGAAACTGGCCAAGGCCCACGGGTTCACCGACCCGGCCGACCAGAAGGTCTGTGCGCAGTACAAGTCGGACGCCGACAAGCTCACGAAATACATCCCGATCTGGGTGAAGGTCTCCGTGGCGCTCGCGCTGGGACTGGGGACGATGATCGGGTGGAAGCGCATCGTCGTAACGGTAGGCGAGAAGATAGGAAAGGCGCACCTCACCTATGCGCAGGGGGCGTCCGCCGAACTGGTGGCGATGGCGACCATCGGCGCCGCGGATTATTTCGGCCTTCCCGTGAGCACGACCCACGTGCTTTCCTCCGGCGTCGCCGGCACGATGGCCGCCAACCATTCGGGCCTTCAGACCCAGACGCTGCGCAACCTGCTGCTGGCCTGGGTGCTCACGCTTCCCGTGTGCATCTTCCTCGGCGCCGTGCTGTTCGCGTCCGGCTTCTACATCGTCTTCAACGTCCTCGGCCTGAGATAGCGGCCCGTCAACCCGGGCCCGACGCCGTGCGGCCACCCTCCTTGATCGGCGTCGCGAACTTGTACTCGATGTCCCACGGGAAGTAGATCCACTTGTTCTGCTTAAATTCCTTCACGCAGGTGTCGACGATGGGGCGGCCGGCGGGCTTGGCGTAAAGGGTGGCAAAATGGGCCCTCGGCAGAAGCTGGCGCACGACCTGCGCGGTCCTTCCGGAATCGACCAGGTCGTCTATCAACAGGTATCCCTCGCCGTCACCCGCCACGCCCTTCAGTACCTCGACCTGCGCCTGGACCTGCGCGGCTTGCCCGGCACCCGCTGAAGAATAGCTCGTGACGCAGATCGTGTCGACGAGGCGGATGTCGAGCTCGCGGGCAATCAGCGCCGCGGGCACCAGACCGCCGCGGGTGATCGCGATGATTCCCTTCCATGTGCCCTTTGCGTGGAGGAGCTCCGACAGGTAGCGCGCGTCGCGATGCAGCTCCACCCATGAAACGATGATTTCGTCCTCATACCTGGAGCGGGGCATGTTGGAGGCTGCTTCATGGCCCACGGTCGATCAACATCGATCTCGCGGACGGTCCTCCGGCGCCTATTCCCGGGCCCGAGGGCTGCCCGAAGAGACTGTCGCGTTCCGCTCCCCTTTGGCAGGCGGGGCCGAAAGCCCGGGGGATATCGTCGGGCCGGCGTTCCAGAGGGAGATGGCGGGGATTTCACCGCTGTGGTGCTCGAAGCCCAGGATGCTCACCGCGGCGGCATCCAGCGCGAGGTGCTCCGCATCCGTTACCGGAAGCCCTATCCAGCGCACCGCGAGCGTCCGCAGGAACTGCCCATGGGAGAACAGGGCGACCGTTCCCTCCAGCGGGCGCAGGCCTGCCAGCACCCGGTCGGCCCGCCGCGAGATCTGCTCAACCGATTCACCCTGCGGGCAGCCGTCATGGAAGATGTTCCACCCGGGCCGCTGCGCGCGAATGTCGGCGGACGTGCGGCCCTCATAGTCGCCGTAGTCCCATTCATGGAGGTCGGGCGCAATCCGGGCCGCTTCGCCAAAGCCCGCCAGTTCGCAGGTCCGCCGGGCGCGCTGCAAGGGGCTGGTGAACACCTGGGAGAAGTTCATTCCCCTGAGCATCCTGCGGAGCCCGGTTGCCCGGCGCTCCCCGTTCTCGGTGAGGGGCAGGTCGGTGCGGCCGGTGTGCCGGCCGTCGAGGGACCACTGGGTTTCCCCGTGACGGATGATGAAGATCTGCTCGACCATTGCCGTGGGTCTTTTGAGTGGTAGAAAGCCCGGCTTCCAGCTCCGATTTCCCGCCGGCGCGGGAGCTCTTGCCGTGGCGGCGGAATCAGCCTTTCTCCTCCAGCGCCGCCACCTTCCCCAGCCTGCGGCGGTGGCGGGCCTCGCCGCTGAACCGCGCGGCGAGGAATCCATCGACCAGTTCCCATGCGAGCGCGCGACCGATCACTTGGCCGCCAAGGCAGATGATGTTCATGTCGTCATCCTCCACGCCCTGATGCGCCGAGTAGCTTTCGTGGATGAGGCAGGCGCGGACGCCGGCCACCTTGTTGGCGGCGACGCAGGCTCCGACGCCGCTTGCGCAGATTGCGATGCCGCGCTCCACGGCGCCGGCGGCGACGGCGCGTGCCATCGGGACGACAAAGTCCGGATAGTCATCACCTGGCAGGCTCAGCGGGTCCCCGAAATCAGTCACCGCGTGGCCGGCCTCCCGAAGCCTGCCGACAAGAAGCTCCTTCAATTCATAGCCGCCATGGTCGGCCGCGATGCCGATCGCCATCCGGCCCGTGGCCGGCGCTCCATCCGTGCCGGGCGTTTGGCTCATGGCGGTCAGCGGCGGTCGCCCGGCCTAGGCCGAAGGCTTCGCTTTTTCCATCCGCCCCTCATAGGAACCCCGGACAGCGAGCCCGTTCAGCCTTGCGCGGAGGCCCAGGGCCTCCTGCGCGGCCGCGACGTTGCCTCGCGACCCCTTCCACGCCTTCATTGCCGGATCCTGAAGCGCCCTTCCGAACGAGAACGTCAACTTCCATGGCAGCCCCTTCTCCCGGCAGATGGTATTCAGTCTCTGCGTCGCCTCGATGGCGCCCTGGCCGCCCGAGAGAAACACGATGCCGGGGACGGACGCCGGGACGGATCTCCGAAAGCACCGCAGCGTGGCCTCGGCCACGGTCGCCGGATCGGGCCGCTTCCTGCTCTCCTCGCCAGGCAGGACCATGCCCGTCTTGAGCAGCATGTTCTCCAGGACGACCCTGCGGCGTGACAGCGCGTTGAACACGGCCTTCAACGCGAAGGTCGCCACCTCCTCGCAGCGGGCGATCGAATGGTCGCCGTCCATGAGGATTTCCGGCTCCACGATCGGCACCATGCCCGCCTCCTGGCTCAGGGCCGCGAACAGCGCAAGCGCGCCGGCATTCGCCTCGATGCAGCCTTCGGTCGGGATTCCTTCGCCGATGGCGATGACCGCCCGCCATTTGGTGAAGCGTGCGCCCAGCTTCCGGTACTCGGCTAGCCGCTCGCGAAGCCCGTCGGTGCCCTGGGTGATCTTCTCATGGTCGAAGGCGGGCAGCGGCGCCGTGCCCTCGTCGACCTTGATTCCCGGAACGATTCCCTGGGCCTCGAGCAACTCGGGCATCGGCACGCCGCCGGAGGTCCTCTGGCGGATCGTCTCATCAAACAGGATGGCGCCGCTTATAGATTCACCCAGCCCGCGCGTCTTGAACAGAAGCTGGCGGTAGGCCCGGCGGTTCCTCTCATTGGAGGCAATACCCAGTTCCTTGAATCGCCTTTCGATCGTCGGGAAGCTCTCGTCCGCGGCCAGGATGCCCTTGCCCTCGGCAAGGAGGGCCCTGATCGTCGACTCCGGTGTGTCTGTCGTCATGATGAGCGACACCACTCCCTAGCCGATCATCGGCCTTGTCGATCCCGTTTTTCCGCGGTTTGCGCGGCCTGCTCCGCCTTAAGCATCTGGTCGTGCTCAGCCTCCTGGGCGCCCTCCTCGACGAGCTGCGCGCTTTCGTTGCGCCCCTCGCTGTCCTCGTCCTCGCTGGGGGGCTCCGGGTCCTGGCGCCCCTCTGATCCCGGCACGGGGTTCCAGCGATCCGACTCGGGCAGGGACTCGAGGGCCTCTTCCCGCGGGTCGAGGCTGGGTCCGCCGGCAAGCTCGCGCCGGGCCTGCTCGTAGTCGGCCTCCGTCGCGTGCGGGGGGATCCTGCCCGACAGGAATGCCAGCTCCCGCGCGCGCTTCTGGATCATCCCGCGCGTGACCGCGCCTATCCCGGTCATGTTCTTGGCGATGATGCCCTTGTTTATCGGGTTGGTTTCCATATTGATGATTCGCTCGGGCCGGGCCGCCGCCTCAGTCGAAGAAATCCGCCGCGCCTGAGACCATGCCGCCCGCCTGGACGACCTCGTTTTCCCCGGTACGCTCTATATCCGCCTTTGTGAGGCTCACGAACACGGTTGAATCCTCATAGCTGATCCGTTCGACCTTGCCCGTGGGAATCAGGATCTCCTTGCCTGAAAACCAATGGCCGGCCTCGACGACCAGGTCGCGGATCGCCCAGCTCTCGGAGTCCAGCATGAAGTCGCTCACGTCCCCGATCGCGCCGTCGACCGTCTGGATGTGATAGCCCGTCACCGCACGTGCGCTTCTCAGGTGGGCTTCGCCCGCCTTCTCACGCGCCCTATTCTTCGCCTCAACCTTTGCGGCAGGGGGCACCACGACCGGGAAGCCGCCCATTCCCCACATCTGGCCTCCCTGCCAGTATTCCGGGAGGCCGTAGTAGCTGTAGTACTCCTCCTCGTATTGGCGCGAGACCGGCAGGTGCGAGCCAATCGGGGGTCCCTTTTCAATCTGCCTGCGGGTCAGGTTTGCATGAACCCTCGCCGCGCCCTGGTCGAAACGGGAGAAGGCATGGGGGGAAAGCAGCACCAGCCGACCGGCCAGCCATGTCCCCGTGTCCGCGACGACGTACCGAACGGCCCAGGAATCGTCGTCGAAGTAAAAGTCCTTCACGTGTCCTATCTCCCCATCCGACGCGCCGAGGCTCTTCCCGTAAAAATTCTTGATGTTTTGTAGCATATTTTTGAAGCGTCGTTGGTTCCCCTTGGCGGACCTTGGGTTCTGGGAAAGGCCCGTTGCCCCTGCCCACCCGAATCTACATCCAACGGCGAATTTGGGCTATGGGGTATTACCCCAAGAAAAAGGTCGAAATTCCCGGCGGCCCTCGTCCCCGACGCAGCGCCGCGTTCACGGCCCGCGCAGGAAGCGGACCTCCGCCTGCAGGCGTTCGACCTCGCGCAGGAGGCCGAATATCAGGCGCACCGCCTTCCGGCTCACGCCCAGGTGCCGGCGGTAATGTTCAAAACGGCGAAGCTCGTAGAGCGCGTCATCATCGAAAGTCGGCTCTGTCCCGGGCTGGGCGCGCGCCTCGCCGAAAATGCCCAGGCGGCAGTAGTGCCGTAGCATCTCCGGGTGCACGCCGGCGATCTGGGCGGCGGACTCGAGCGAATAAACCGATGGGGATGACGATATCACCCTGACCCGCGCCAGGCTGCGCGGGCCTGCGAAATCCGAATCGCTCATGATGGTTTCCTGGGCTTGAAGTTCGAGACGCGGGACAGTTGCTCCCAGGCGGCGCGCTCCTCCTCTGACACGGAGGTCGGCGCCTGAATCCGCACCGTGGCGTAAAGGTCACCCCGGCCGCCTTCTTCGCGGGGCAGCCCGAGGCCGCGCAGGCGAAGGCGGCTGGCGGCTGCGGTGCCCGGCGGGACGCGGAGCGTGGTCGGCCCGTCGAGCGTGGGAATCTTGACCTGCACGCCGAGCACCGCCTCCCAGGGCGCAAGGTCGAGGTCGAAATGGAGATCGGAACCCTGGACGCTGAAATCCGGGTGCCGGGCGAGGCGCACGCGGAGATAGAGATCACCCGCGGGGCCGCCCCCGACGCCAGTGCCGCCCTGGCCGGCGAGACGGATGCGCTGGCCCTCCCGCACACCGGGTGGAATGCGCACTTGGTAGGTGTCGGTGCGGTCGGCCGTGCCGTTGCCTGCCGTGCGCCGCAGGGTCACCTTGCGGCGCGAGCCGCGCAGCGCCTCTTCGAGCGTGACCAGAAGATCGGCCTCGACGTCGTGGCCCTGGTGCGCGGAAGCCCCCTCGTCGTCCATGCTGCCGGCCGACCGGCGGAAGGAGCCAAAGCCTTCTCGCCCGCTGCCAAAGAACGACTCGAAGAAGTCGCTGAAGCCGGTGCCACCGAATTCGAAGTCGGACTCGTCGCCGGGCGCGCGCGGTCGGCCGCGATTGCCGCCGGGGGCGGTCGGGCCGCGCCCGGCTTCCTGCCAGTTCTCGCCGAGTTCATCATAGCGCCGCCGCTTCTCCGGGTCGCTCAGGACCTCGTAGGCCTCGTTGATCTCCTTGAACTTCGCCTCGCCCGCGACCTTGTTCTTGGCCACGTCGGGATGGTGGATTCGCGCAAGCTTCCTGAAGGCCTGCTTGATGTCCTCGGGCGACGCGGTGCGCGGGATGCCCAGGCTCTCGTAGTAGTCCTGAAACTTGACGGCCATGCGCGTCGCCCGTGGTCCAGCCCGGCGCTAGGCCGCCCGAAGCGCTATTCTGACGCGGCCGCCTGGATATCGCCGGCAAGGCACAACGGGAGGGGGTAGGGCGGATTCCACAATGGCTTCGAGTTTATCGGCATCGCGTGGATTTGCAATCTTCGCCGGCCACCCTCGCGACGGAGCGGAGCGCGGGAACGTGCGCGCCAACGGCATTTGGCCTATGCCTGAGGCACCTGGGATTGCTCGTAAAAATCACGGGCCTTCGCCATGAGCTGGCCATCGCTCAGGTGGTGCTCGTCCACGACCAACGACCCGGTGATCCGCTTGCCAAGCTCCGGATGATGGAGCTTCACCCACGCGACGAACTGCTCCATTTCGCTGCCCGAGCCCTTTCCGCTTCCGAGGACGAGGATCTTGCCCGCGGCCTGCAGCGCCTTGGCCACCGGCTCAAAGAAGCTGTTGGGGTCCGGTTTTTCCCGGCCTCTTGAGAAATCCTTGGAGTTGTGCGCGTGCCGGAAAAAATCCTCGGGCTTGTGCGGCAGGATCCGCTGGAAGGCGGGCGCGCCCACTTCGGTTCGGAAGATCCGGGCCTCATGGTGGTCGATCAGGAGCAGCCAAGGGGCATCCTTGTCGCCCGTCGCCGGGGCTGCTTCCTGCGACCGCTCGAGGAAGTGGCGCAGGGTCATGATCTCGTCGATCTCGGCGACATCCTTTGTGCGGGGCGGATGCAGGACGAGGAGCTGCCCGTTGCGCGTCACCTTCAGGTTGCCGTTGGATTCCTCCTCGACGCTGCCGAGATGCTCCAGGAGCGCGCGAACCGCCCGCCAATCCAGGTTGTGGGACGCGGGATGCTGGAATATCCTGTCATAGGTGTGCAGATGCGAGCCGCTGAGGATCGGTGTCGAATTCATGTTTTCATTGGGGCCGGGTTCGGCGGGAGGGGGGAGGATGGTTTTCAAGCTCGATTCGCTCGGGCTTCGCCGCGTCCCCAAGGGGACTGCGGGAACTCGTGATGCCGAGGCTCTCACCCCGGAGGCCATTGGGGACAGCCGCGGGTGTCTCGCCCGACGACCCCAGCTTGCGCCAAAAGCCCCTGGCGCGATATGGGGTGTAACCCTCTACGAGCGACGATGGATGCCGATAAACGCCCGATTGCCTCGCGGGAACCACGCCCTATTTTATCTTTCTATGCAAAGGCGCACAATCATCCTAAATTGAAACCAGCATCCTCCGGCGAGTTCCTCCTTAGCTTCACCCGGCGTTTCCTTCAGATTCGGGAGTTGGGTGCACCTTGTTGACTCCAACCCGCGCGGCCCCTGCCATCCGGTTTGGGGTTCGACGGGGATCCCGCGGTTTCCCGGCCGGATCAGCTCCCAAGGGTACGCCAGGCTCGGGAATCGCGGCCGGACAATAAGAACAACATGCAGACTCTGTCGTTACGCTGGCAAACCTGGGTAGCCATGCAGGTGCGTCCGCGCCCGCGGGCGAGCGAGCCTCCGCTGCGGGCCGAACTGTTCAGCGTCGAACAGCTCGCGCGGCACGCCCTGGCGCTGGCGGCGGAGCACCAGGTCGTCACCCGTCGCTCGTCAAACAGCCTCCTGGCGCGGCTGGAGACGAACGAGGAGAGCCTCCGGGCGTTCAACACCGCAACCCTCGCCGTGGATCCGATCCGGCGAGTCACCCCGGCCGCCGAGTGGCTGCTCGATAATTTTTACCTGATCGAGGAGCAGATCCAAATGGCTCGGCGGCACCTGCCCAGGGGCTACAGCCGCGAGTTGCCGCGCCTAAGCAATGGCCGCTCCGCCGGGTTTCCGCGGGTTTACGACATCGTGCTTGAGTTGATTTCGCACGTTGACGCGCAGATCGACGTGGAGCCGCTCAGCGCCTTCGTGGCCGCCTATCAAACGGTGTCTCCCATGAAACTGGGCGAGCTCTGGGCGATCCCAATCATGCTGCGGCTCGGGCTGATCGAGAATCTGCAGCGCATCACCACCCGGCTGACGTTTGCCCGGTACGACAGGAACCTGGCGGACCTGTGGGTGGACCGCCTGCAGGACATGGCGGAAAGGAACCCGTCGCACCTGGTCGTCGTGGTGGCGGACATGGCGAAGTCAGGCCTCCCCTTGTCCAGCTCGTTTGTGGCGGAATTCTGCCAGCGCCTTTCGCGGCAGAACCCCGTGCTTCACCTGGCACGCAGCTGGCTTGAGCAGCGGCTCGTCGAGCAGGGGCTGTCGATCGAGCAGCTTGTGCAGGTGGATAGCCAGAGCCAGGCGGCCGATCAGCTTTCGGTCAGCCACAGCATTGCCAGCCTCCGGTTCCTGGGCGCGATGGACTCCAAGGCATTCGTGGAGGGCCTCAGCCTGGTCGACCACACCCTGCGAAAAGATCCGGCCGACGTATACGGGAGGATGGATTTTGCGACGCGTGATCGCTATCGCCATGCGGTCGAGGCAATCTGCCGGCGGAGCCGGCTCTCGGAGTCGGACGTCGCGCAAAAGGTTGTCGACCTCGCCGAGGAAGGCGCCCGCCTGAAAGGGAGCGCCGACCGGACCGCCCACGTGGGCTATTACCTGGTCGACCGGGGCCAGCCCATGCTGGAGCGCGCCTCAAAGGCCCGCTTGCTCTTTGGGACCATCGTCGAGCGAGGCATCCTCCGCTTCCCGCTGACATTCTATATGGGAGGCGTCGCCATGCTGTGCCTGCTTGGCATCGCGGCATTCATCGATCGGGCGATGGCGCTCGGCGCCCAGGGATGGAGGCTCATCCCTCTTGCCCTCGTTCTCCTGCTTTGCATGAGCCAGTTGGCCGTCGCATTGATGAACTGGCTGTCCACGATGCTGGTGGGTCCGCGCCTGCTTCCCCGCCTGGACTTCTCGTCCGGCATCGCCCCCGATAGCCGCACGATGGTGGTGGTCCCCACGCTGCTCACCAGCGTGGACGATATCGAGAGGCTCATCGAGTCGGTTGAGATTCACCACCTCTCGAATAGGGATGAGTTTCTTCATTTTGCGCTGTTGACGGACTTCCGCGACGCGCCGGCAGAGTCCATGCCTGGAGACGAAGCGCTTCTGCAGCGGGTGAGGGCGGATATCGAGGCGCTGAATCAGAAGTATCAATCCAGTGAAGGCGCCCTGTTTTTCCTGTTTCACCGTCCGCGCCGCTGGAATCCAAGCGATGGCTGCTGGATGGGCTACGAGCGAAAGCGGGGGAAACTCATGGAATTCAACGCCTTGCTGCGGGGCGGCTCCCGGGAGCGCTTTTCCGAGATCGTGGGGGATACCTCGATCCTGCCGGACATCAGGTACGTCATCACGCTCGACACCGACACCCACCTCCCGAGGGAGGCCGGGGGGCGCCTGGTCGCCACGATGGCCCATTGCCTGAACCGGCCGGAGTTCGACCCAGTGAGGGGCACGGTTGTCGAAGGCTACAGCATCATGCAGCCGCGCGTCGGGGTGAGCCTGCCGAGCGCCGGCCGGTCCCGGTTCGCGCGGCTTTTCTCCGGGGATGCGGGGATCGACCCGTATACCCGGGCGGTGTCCGACGTTTACCAGGATATCTTCCAGGAGGGCTCCTTCATCGGCAAGGGGATCTACGACGTGGACGCTTTCACGAGGGCGATGGCGGGGCGCTGCCCCGAAAACACCATTCTGAGCCACGACCTGCTGGAGTCATGCCATGCGCGCTCGGCCCTCGTCAGCGATGTGGAACTCTACGAGGGATTTCCCTCCCGGTACGATGTGGATGTCAACAGGCGTCATCGGTGGATTCGCGGCGATTGGCAGATCATTCAATGGCTGTTGACGCGGGTTCCGGCGGCCGACGGGCGGCGCATCGTCAACCCGCTCTCCCCGCTTTCCCAGTGGAAGATCTTCGACAACCTTCGCCGAAGCCTGGTCCCGACCGCCCTGATGCTCCTGCTGCTCGGCGGCTGGCTGGTTCTTCCGGGATTCGGCAGCATGGGAACGCTGCTGGTTCTCGCGATCCTCGCGTTTCCCGGCCTGCTCGCGGGCCTTGTCGACGGCGTTCGCAAGCCGGCCGACCTGCCCTGGTCGATGCACCTTCGCGGAGCGGCCGAGTCGGGCGCCCGCCACATGGGCCAGGCCCTGCTCGCGCTCTCGGTGCTGCCCTACGATGCCTTCGTCAGCCTGGATGCGATCAGCCGGACGCTGCTGCGCCTGTTTGTCACCCGCAGGCGCCTCCTGGAATGGCAGACATCGCTCGAATCCGAGCGCACATCGAGCGCGGGCGTGGCCGGCTATTACTCCAAGATGTGGGTCGCGCCGGTCACCGCCCTGTCGAGCATTTTCCTGCTGCTCTTGCTGCGGCCGGACGAACTGGCCCCGGCCCTGCCGATCCTTGGACTCTGGCTCATCGGTCCCTGGGGCGCGTGGTGGATCAGCCGGCCATCTGTGGCCGCGCCCCCGGATTTGACGCCGGAACAGCTCGCTTTCCTGGGGCGCACTGCCCGCAAGACGTGGCATTTCTTCGAGACCTTCGTCACCACGGAGGAGAACTGGCTTCCGCCGGACAACTACCAGGAGATCCCCGACCCGACGATCGCCTCGCGGACGTCGCCCACCAACATGGGCCTGGCGCTCCTCTCCAACCTTGCTGCCTGGGATTTTGGCTACCTGGCGCTGGGCGCCATGATCCAGCGAACGGAAAACGCCTTCAGCACGATGGAGCGGCTCGAGCGGTATCGCGGGCACTTCTACAACTGGTACGACACCCGAACGCTCCGCATCCTCAATCCGCTCTATATTTCCAGCGTGGACAGCGGAAATCTCGCGGGACTCCTGCTCACGCACGCCTCGGGGATGAGAGAATTGCCCGACGAAAGGATTTTTACCCGGCAGGTCTTTGCGGGTCTCCGTGACGCGGTGGGCATCATGGGGGACCTTGGCGGAAAAGATCCGGCGATCGCGCAGCTTGACGCCGAACTCGCGCGCGGGCCCGCTTCGCTGGCGGCAGCGTATGCTCTCCTGGGGCGGGCCGCGGTGCAGGCGGGCGGGATCGCCGAAGGCCTAGCGAACCAGGCCGAGGAGTTGAAAGGCTGGGGGCAGACCCTGAAACGAAATTGCGAGGAGCACCGTGATGACCTGCTTCACATGGCACCCTGGCTGGCCCTGGCTCCGCCACCCCCCGCGCTCGGCGGCCGGGAAGGGGGCACTTGGCCTGCCTCAACCGCGCCTGCCGGACGGCAGCCCGGCCCCGTGGCATCGGCGTCGGCGATGGCCTTGGAAAGGCTGGCCTGGCTCGACCGGTCCCCGACGCTGCGCGAATTGTCGGCTTTGGATCATTCGCTGTCCCCGCTCATCGAGGACGCCCAGAAGGACTTCCCGGCCGGGCCGGAGGGCGCGTGGCTGTCCGAATTCTCCCGGTGCGTGCATGAGGCCGGCGAGCGCGCGCGCGAGCGGATGCTCGCGCTGGACAGGCTGGAGCAGCAAAGCGCCGAGATGGCCGAGATGGACTTCACATTCCTGTCAGATCCCGAGCGGGACCTGTTTGCCACCGGCTTCAACGTCTCCGAGCTCCGGAGGGACACCAGCTTTTACGACCTGCTGGCCTCGGAGGCTCGCCTGGGCGTCTACATAGCCATCGCCCTGGGACAGGTTCCCCAGAAGCACTGGTTCACGCTGGGCCGGCTGCTCGTCCCTTCGCCCCGCGGGCCGATACTGGTTTCCTGGAGCGGTTCGATGTTCGAATACCTCATGCCGATGCTGGTCATGCCGAGCTACCCGAACACGCTCCTGGAGCACACCTGCAAGGCGGTCGTCCAGCAGCAGATCGAATACGCGGGTTCGCGTGGTGTCCCGTGGGGCATTTCCGAGTCCGGGTACAATCTGACCGACGTGCATATGACCTACCAATACCGGGCCTTTGGCGTGCCGGGCCTTGGCCTGAAGCGGGGGCTTTCCAGCGACCTGGTGGTCGCCCCCTACGCCAGCGCGCTCGCGCTGATGGTGGCGCCGAAGCCGGCCTGTGAAAACCTGCAGCGGATGGCCTCCGAGGGCCGCGACGGCGCCTATGGCTTCCACGAGGCCGTGGATTACACGACGTCGCGCCTGCCCCCGGACGAGTCGAGCGTCACCATCCGGTCCTTCATGGCGCACCATCAGGGGATGAGCCTGCTGTCCCTCGTGAACCTGCTGCGGGAAAGCCCGATGCCGCGACGCTTCATGTCGTCGCCGGTGCTCAAGGCGGCGGACCTGCTGCTGCAGGAGCGCGTGCCCAAGGCGACCGCGAGCGTATTGACCGAGGCGGTGGTGGAGGAGACGCGCGCCCTCCCCGGCGGCGGCGAAAGCGTCATGCGGATATCCACGAACCCCAACTCGGCGTCGCCGGACGTCCACCTGCTGTCAAACGGCCGCTATCATGTTGTCATCAGCAGCGCCGGCGGCGGCTACAGCCGCTGGGGCGACCTTGCGGTCACCCGCTGGAGGGAGGACGCCACGCGCGACTGCTGGGGGGCGTTCGTCTATCTGCGCGACGTGGCGTCGGCCGATTTCTGGTCCGCCGCCTATCAGCCGGCCCGTCGCCCGACGAAGCGGTACGAGGCGATATTCACGCAGGCCCGTGCCGAGTTTCGCCAGGAGCAGTCGGGTCTCGAGACCCACACGGAGATCAGCGTCTCGCCGGAGGACGACGTTGAGCTCCGGCGTGTCAGGCTTACCAACCACTCATCGGCGGCGCGCGTCATCGAGCTGACCAGCTACGCGGAGGTGGTGCTTGCCGCCCCGTCGTCGGACGCGGCGCACCCCGCGTTTGGCAACCTTTTTGTGCAGACGGAACTGACGAGCCCGGCATCGGCGATTCTCTGCACCCGTCGCGCCAGCTCCCCGGAGGAAAAGCCGCCGTGGCTGTTTCATCTCATGGTGGGCCAGGGCGGCGAGATGGGCGAAGTCTCATGCGAGACCGATCGCTCGCTGTTCATCGGAAGGGGCGGCTCCCCGGCCGCGCCGGCGGCCCTCCGGAAGGCCGCCCCGCTTTCGAACACGACCGGGTCGGTCCTCGACCCGATCATCGCGCTTCGGCGCACGGTGACGCTTGAGCCGAACCAGACCGCGATCATCGACGTGATGATAGGGGTGACGGAGAGCCGCGAATCGGCGCTGGCGCTCGTGGGGAAGTACCAGAACACACGGATGACCGACCGGGTCTTCGATCTGGCGTGGACCCACAGCCAGGTGACGCTGCGCCACCTCAATGCCACGGAGGGCGAGGCCCAGCTCTACGGCCGGCTGGCCAGCGCGCTGGTCTATGCCGATCCCGCGCGCCGGGCCAACCCGAGCGTGCTGCGCAGCAACCGTCGCGGGCAAAGCGGCCTCTGGAGCTACGGCATATCGGGCGACGCGCCGATCGTCCTGCTCCACATCAGCTCCGGAGACAAGATCGAGATCGTTCGCCAGCTGGTCCAGGCGCATTCCTACTGGCGCATGAAGGGGCTGACGGTCGAGCTGGTCATCCTCAACGAGGATGTCTCGGCCTATCGCCTCTCCCTGCACGACCAGATCACCGGCCTGATCGCGTCCGGGGTCGAGGCGCAGATGCTGGACAAACCGGGCGGCATCTTCGTCCGCCGCCTCGAGCAGATACCCAACGACGATCGCGTGCTCCTTCGGTCCGCGGCGCGGATCGTCCTGGACGACGACAATGGAACCCTTGCGGAGCAGCTTGATCGGCGGACGCTGGTGGAACCGCCGGTCCAGGCGCTGACGCCCGGCCGTTCCGCATGGCCCGATGCGTCGAAGCCGGTCGCAGTCCGTGAGCTGATCTTCCAGAACGGCCTCGGAGGATTCACCCGCGACGGGCACGAGTATGTGATCACCCTCCGGGCCGGGCAGATGACCCCGGCCCCTTGGATCAACGTGCTCGCCAACCCGTTCTTCGGGTCGGTCGTGTCCGAGAGCGGCGGCGCCTACACCTGGGTGGAAAACGCCCACGAGTTCCGGCTGACCCCATGGAGCGACGACCCCGTTCAGGACACGACGGGGGAGGCCCTCTACATCCGCGACGAGCAGACCGGCCAGTTCTGGTCCCCGACGCCCCTTCCCGCGCGCGGCGCGACCCCGTATGTCATCCGCCACGGCTTCGGCTACACCGTCTTCGAGCATGCCGAGAATGGCATAGCCTGCGAGTTGTGGGTCTTCGTCGCGATGAACGCCCCGGTGAAGTTCAGCGTCCTGAAACTGCGCAACACCTCGGGGCGCCCTCGCCGGGTGTCGGTCACCGGGTACTGGGAGTGGGTGCTGGGCGACCTGCGGCAGAAGAGCCTCCTGCACGTGCAGACCGAAGTGGACCTGAGGACCGGCGCGTTGCTGGCCCGCAACTACTACAACACCGAGCTGCCGGGCCGGATCGCGTTCGTCGACGTCAACGACGGGGCCCGCACCGTCACCGGGGACAGGAGGGAATTTCTGGGCAGGAACGGGAGCCTGGCGCAGCCCGCCGCGCTGAAGCGCCTGCGTCTCTCGGGAAGGGTCGGGGCGGGGCTGGATCCCTGCGGCGCGGTCCAGGTCGTCATCGACCTCCCGGACGACCAGGAGAGGGAGACGAGCTTTCGCCTCGGCGTCGGCCGCGACCCGGCGGACGTGCAGAACCTCATCCAGCGCTTCCGGCGCGCGGACGCCAGCCGCGTCGCGCTCGACGGGGTCTGGTCCTATTGGAACAAGACGCTTGGCGCCGTGAACGTCGACACTCCCGATCCGTCCGTGAACGTGATGGCGAACGGATGGCTGATGTATCAGGTCCTGGGCTCCCGCCTATGGGGACGGACCGGGTTCTATCAATCCGGAGGGGCCTTCGGGTTCCGCGACCAGCTCCAGGACGTGATGGCGCTCGTGCACGCCGAGCCGGCCCTCACCCGCGAGCACCTGCTCCGGGCGGCCGCCCACCAGTTCCGCGAGGGCGACGTGCAGCACTGGTGGCACCCGCCCGCCGGGCGCGGCGTCCGCACTCATTTCTCGGACGACTACCTTTGGCTTCCCTATGCCACCTGCCGCTACGTCGCCTGCGTCGCCGACATCGGCGTGCTCGACGAGAAGGTCAACTTCATCGAGGGGCGCCCCCTCAAGCCGGAGGAGGAGGCGTACTATGACCTGCCGAACCGCTCGGAGGAGTCGGCCACGCTCTACGAGCACGGCGTCCGCGCCATCGAGCGGGGCCTGCGATTCGGCGAGCACGGATTGCCGCTGATGGGCTGCGGCGACTGGAACGACGGGATGAACCGGGTGGGAAACCAGGGGCGCGGTGAGAGTGTCTGGCTGGCGTTCTTCCTCTACGACGTGCTCACCCAGTTTGCCGGGCTGGCGCGCCTGCACAACGATCCCGCCTTCGCGGAACGCTGCCTCGCCCAGGCGCGGCAGCTGCAGCACAACATCGAGGAGCACACCTGGGACGGCCAGTGGTATCGCCGGGCCTATTTTGACGACGGCGAGCCGCTCGGGTCCCAGTCCGACCCGGAATGCCAGATCGACTCCCTGCCGCAGAGCTGGTCGGTGATCAGCGGCGCGGGCGATCCGCCGCGCTCGCGCCTGGCGATGCAGTCCGTCGATCGGCGCCTGGTCCGCCGCGAGGCCGGCCTGGTCCAGCTCTTTGACCCCCCCTTTGACAAGTCCTCCCTCAACCCCGGCTACATCAAGGGCTATATCCCGGGCGTGCGCGAGAACGGCGGCCAATACACCCACGCGGCGGTCTGGGTCGCCACGGCGTTTGCCCTGATGGAGGAGGGCGAGCGCGCGTGGGAGCTCTTCGCGCTGCTGAATCCCGTGCACCACGGGGACACGCCCGCGAAAATCGCCACCTACAAGGTCGAGCCCTACGTCGTCGCCGCCGACGTCTATGCGGTCGCGCCCCACGTTGGCAGAGGCGGCTGGACGTGGTACACGGGGTCAGCCGGCTGGATGTACCGGCTGTTGATCGAGGTCCTGCTGGGCGTGAACCTGGAAGGCGATCAACTGCGCCTGGCCCCCCGCATGCCGGCCGCCTGGACGACCTACAAGGTGCACTACCGCTACCGCCAGACGCTCTATCACATCACCTTGACGCGGATCGCCGCTGATTCGGCTGAAACAAGCCTGCTCTCCGTGGACGGTCAGCCGGTGCCCGGAACGGCATTTCCCCTGCTAGACGATCGCCTCGAGCACGAAGTCGAGTTCAAGGTCCGCTGAGCCGCCAATGGATCGCCGGCCTCGGTGCGGTCGCGAGACTGCGTTCTCATCGGTGGCGTTCCCCGTGCGCGGGATGGCTCCCATTGTCCGTCTTTAAGCATCACGGTTTGCACGATGGGTGGGTGGGACTTCAGGGCCTAAGAAACGTCTCTAGGGACGCCGTTGAAGTGAGCGCGAAGATCCGCCTCAGCGTGGCGTTCCACGCCAATACCAAGGACCGGAACATTCCCTCGCACGCCATCGATGCAGGCCAGGTCTGGACGATTTCCGACCCTTCCGCCGGCGACAAGATCACCATCACCGCGGCGGCCTTTGCCCCGCTTGGGCTTGTTGTTCCCTGACTCGAGCCAGGCCGGAGCATCATTGCGAGGCGAGCCCCTGTTCCTGTTCCGGCCGGGCCACCTCAGGGGACGGAAGGAATCGCTTCGGGATAGGCCCAGGGGAGCTTTTCGGTGGTGGTCGGGTCCAGGTCGCCCACGGCGCGGATCAGGTCCAGCTGGAAGACCGTTCGGCCAAAGCTTTCGCTGACGTATTGCAGCTGGGCATTGAGCAGCGAGTCCTGTGCGGTGAGTACGTCGAGCGGAATCGCCAAGCCACTCTTCACGAGCTGGACGGACTGCCGGTAGGCTTCCGACGAGGCCTCCACCTCGCTGCGAAGGTCGGCGAGCACGATTCCGCTCGTCAGGACGTTGTCGTAGGCGGTGCGGACGCCCTGGTCGATCTCCCTCCGCAGGTAGGACTCGAATAGCGCCGCCTGCCTGAGCCTCGACCAGGCGTCGCGGACATCGGCCCTGATGGCGCCTCCGGTGAAGATGGGGAGATTTCCCGAAAGGATCCCGTTCCACTTGCTGGCATCGGCATAGTTCTCGAGGTAGAGGTAAGCCGCGACGTTGAGCGAGACGGTCGGGTAGTACTCGGCGATCGCGGCCTTGACCGCGTAGCGGGCCTGTTTCACCGCATCCCCGGCGGCCAGAAGGTCCTGCCGGCGCGCGAATGCCCGGTCGACATAGTACGTCGCCGAGATGGCGGGATCCGGCACCAGGGTCGTGGCGACCAGGGGCCCGTCGACCTGCGGGGCGCCTATCAGGAGGGCCAGAGTCCGCCGGCCATTTCGAACGTCATTGGAGGCGTGGCTCAGGAGCACCCGGGTCGCGGACTCATTGGACCGCGCCTGCGCCACGTCCAGGTCCAGGGCCAGGCGGACCTTGAAGCGTCCTTCCATGTCGGCCAGCCTGGCATCCTGGAGGGCGAGCGAATGCTGCAGCACCCCGACCTGCCTCATGGCAATCACCACCTGGTAGTAGGTCTGGGCGACGTTCAGCAGGATCGTCGCCTGGGCGTCGAGGAGCAGCTGCCGTTGCTGGGCGACCTCGATTTCCGCGGCCTTGTAGAGGGGCACGTTGCGGAAGGAGAAATTCATGCCGCCGACGACGGGCGCCTCAAAGCGCCGAAGTATGCTCCCATCCTGGACAAAGCCCCCCTCCGTGGCGGCGACCGTCGCGGCGCTCGTGGCCGGCGCCCCCGGCGTCGCGGGCGTGGCGTTGCCCCGCGGCGCCTGCTCGACCGTGAAGTTCGGCTGAAAGCTGACCGTCGGCAGGAACGCCGAGAACGCGCGGTTCTTGGCGATGAGCGCCTGCAGGTAGGTTTCGCCCTGGGACGCAAGCTGCTCGTTGTCGGCATTGGCGAGCGCCAGGGCGCGCTCCAGCGTCAGCGCCTCACCCAGCTCGAGGCGCCTCGGCCTTGGACGATTCCCATCGAGCACGTCGCGATAGGTCTGGACCTCCTTTCCCTGGTCGACGACGCAGCCCGCGAGCAGGGCTGCCGCGACGCAGAGGCACGGCACCGTCGCCGAGATCCAGCCTCGTCCGGTGATCGTCCTCGGCATGGGCGTCAATGGGAATCCTTGGGGGAATCCTGGCCCTGCTTGCCTTTATTGTCCGGCGCCTCGCCATCCTCCTTTTCCGCCTCCGGCATCACCGGGATGCCTTCCGTCAGCTGCTCGCCGGGATTGGAGACGACCCGCTCGTCGCCCTTGAGGCCGTCAAGGATCTCGATCTCGGTCCCGAAATCATTTCCGGGCACGACCTTCTGGAAATGGATCTTGTTGTTGGCGTCGACAATCGCGACCTGCTTCCCGTCGGACTCGAACAGGAGGGCGCTGGTCGGGACGGTCAGCACCGGCTTGTCCCGATGGATGTCGAAGACAGCCTCCCCGTACATCCCGGGATAGATGTGGTGCGCGGCGTCGTCGTTCCTGAAGTCGAGCTCGGTGTGCAGCGTCCTCGTCACCGGGTCAAGGCTGCCTGCCGAGCGCTTCACGAGGCCCTTGAACCTGTGGCCCGGGAAGTTTCTCGCGAGCACGAGCTCGACGTCCTGACCGTATTTCACCAGCTGCGAATAGCTCTGCGGGATGTTCACAAACACCCGCAGCTGGTCGTCCTCGGCGACGTCGAAGAGCTCCTGGCCGAGCGCGGTGCTCGTCGCGGAGATGAGGGCGCCGACGTCGTAGTTGCGGGCGGTGACCACTCCGTCAAAGGGGGCGATGATCTTCTCGAAACCCACGAGGGCCTTGAGGCGGTCCACCGAAGCCGCCAGGGACCCCACGCCGGCCTTGGCCTGCTTCCTCGCCGAGTCGAACTGATCAAGCTGCTGCTGGGTGACCCCCTGGATGGGGACCAGTCCCTGGTAGCGCTCGGCTGTCGTGTCCGCCAGCTGGTAGTTCGTCTGCTGCTGGTTCAGGTTGGCCTTCGCCTGCTCGAGGTCCGCGTCGGTATCCGGCGCGGAGATGACCGCCATGATGTCGCCCTTCTTGACCCGGTCGTTGATGTCGACGATCCACGACGCCAGGTAGCCGTTCGTGCGGGCGTAGAGTGCCGTCGCGGCAAACGCCCGGATGTCCGCCGGCAAGGTCAGCCCGAACGATTGCTGCGTGGCCTTTGGCCGCACGACCTGGACCACCAGCTTCTGGTCGCGGATCTCCTCGGCCATCTTCTCGCGCTTCCTGACGCGCTCATGGCGCACCCAGAAGCCCAGGATGAAGAGCGCGGCCATCGCCGCGATGACGCAGATGGCGATGAGCCTGAGTGTCTTCTTGGCAACCTTGGGCAGTTTCTTTGGGATTTCTTCGCCGGATTTCATGTCTCTTTGAGCTCCTCCTCTATTTTTGTCTCCAGCGGCTTGTCGCGCAGCCGGCTGTAGGCGACGGGAACAAAGAACAGCGTGGCGAACGTGGCCGCCAGGAGCCCCCCGATGACGGCCCGTCCGAGCGGGGCGTTCTGCTCGCCGCCCTCGC
>PLKS01000230.1 GCA_003140665.1 Opitutaceae bacterium | reverse complement strand
GACGCGAGGCTCCTCGCCCCGGGCCGGGGACGGCGCGAGCCTCGCGAGCGAGGACTGGAAGTCACGGAAGAATCTGTCGAGCCGCTCCACCTGCGCCCCGTGAAACGCCTGGGGCAGGGCGGTGCGGACGATCACCCGGTTCTGCAGCGAATAGCCGAATCCGGAGGGAGCATCCAACCGGTCCTGCAGCACCCACCACTGTCCGTCCGGCGCCCGGGCGATGTCGGCCGCATAGTGGTGCAGGAACACGCCGGGCTGGTTCCCAAGTCCGAAGCAGGGCCTCAGGAAATGCGGGTTCGCCATTGCGAGCTGGGCCGGCAGCGCCCCATTGCGCAGGAATTTCTGGGGGCCGTAGAGGTCCGCGGCGAGCGTGTTGTACAGGCGCGCCCGCTGCCGGAGCCCGTTGCTCAGCACCTCCCAGTCGTCGCTGCTCACCAGGTGCGGCACGACATCGAGCGGCCAGGGCTTGGGTTCCGAACGGTCTCCCGCATAGACATTCATGCTGACGTCCTGCTCCAGGACGGCGCGGGCGCAGGCATCGGTTGCGGACCTCAAGGTCGCGGATGAATCGGGGCCCAATCCCCGGAGGAATGCAGCCCAGTGCGGTCGCACGGAGCCGTCCGGCGCTCTGCACTCGTCGTAGCGACCGGGCAGCCCCGCGTATCCGGGCAACGGGTCGTGGGAAGCGAGCAGAGCGGAAATGGCGGCCATCGGGTTGCGGTGGGGAGCCGCCTATCCCTGCTCGCCTTTGGCCTTGTCGGCAAGCCGCAGGTCGACCGTGTAGCGGAATTCCGGCGAGCCGCTGGCCGCCTCCAAGGGCTCCCGCTGACCGGGACTGTGACCGAAGGGAGAAAACCGCGCGAGCCGCCGGCTTTCAGCCTCATAGGAATTCACCGGCACCTTGGTGTAAGTGCGGCCTCCGGGATGGGTGGCGTGATAGGTGCACCCGCTGACGGATCGCCCATTCCAAGTATCGACCAGGTCAAACACCAGCGGGCTGTCGACCCCGATCGTCGGATGCAGCGCCGAGGAGGGCTGCCAGACCCGGTAGCGCACGCCGGCAATGAACTCGCCCGCGGCGCCCGTCGGGTGCAACGGGATCAGGACTCCGTTGCAGGCGACTTGGTACCGAGCGGGGGAGACGCCGGTGAGCTTAACCTGGAGACGTTCGACCGATGAGTCCACGAAGCGCACGGTGCCCCCGGCGTTCTCCTCGCCCATGACATGCCAGGGCTCCAAAGCCTGGCGGAGCTCTAGCTCCGCCTCGCGGAAGCGCACCCTGCCGAAGACGGGGAGGCGAAACTCCAGCTGGGGAGCGAACCAGCTCTCCGCAAACGAGAGGCCCCATTCCTTCAGGTCGGCCACGACCTCGCCCATGTCGACCTTCAGGAAGTGCGGCAGCATGAAGCGGTCGTGCAGTTCGGTGCCCCAGCGGGTGAGGCGGCGCGGCGAAAACGGGTGCTCCCAGAAGCGGGAGACGAGGGCCCGGACAAGCAGGTGCTGGACGAGGCTCATCCGCGGATGCGGAGACATTTCAAAGGCCCGGAATTCCAAGAGTCCCAGGCGGCCGGTGGCGTTGTCGGGCGAATAGAGCTTGTCGATGCAGAACTCGGCGCGGTGGGTGTTGCCCGTGACGTCGATCAGGATGTTCCGGAAGATACGATCGACCAGCCAGGGCGGGCATGCGCCCGGCGCGTCGCCGGCCGCGGCGAGCTTGCGGTCCAGCTCCATGAAGGCGATCTCGAGTTCGTATAGGCTGTCGTTGCGCGCCTCGTCGATCCGCGGGCTCTGGCTGGTGGGCCCGATGAAGAGCCCGCTGAAGAGATAGCTCAGCGAGGGGTGCTGGTGCCAGTACGCAAGCAGGCTCTTGAGGAGGTGGGGCCTGCGCAGGAGCGGGCTGTCCTCGGGCGTCGGGCCGCCGAGCACCACGTGGTTGCCTCCGCCCGTGCTGGTATGCCGGCCGTCGATCATGAATTTCTCCGCCACCAGCCCGCAGTCGCGGGCGGCGGCGTAGAGCCATTCGGTCTTTTTCGAGAGCTCCGCCCAGCTCGACGACGGGTTGATGTTGATCTCGATCACTCCGGGGTCCGGTATGATCTTGATATTGTCCAAAGCCGGATCCGGGGGCGGCAAATAGCCCTCCAGGACGACCGGCATGAGGAGGGACAATGCGGTCGCCTCCACGGCTCTGAGGAGCGCAAGATAGTCATCGGCACGTTCGACCGGCGGAAGGAAGACGGCCACATTGCCGCCCCTCGCCTCGACGCAGAGGGCGATCCGGACCTCACCCTCCGGATTGGGGCCGACCGACCCGGGCAATCGCCAGGGCTGGAGGGAAAGCGGCATGCGAAAGCCCATCGGCGAGTCCCCGGGAATCAGGAACATCCGGCCGGCCACGAACCGCCACGGCGACGAGGACCAGCGGCCGGTTTCGTCGCGTCGGACCGGGAGGGCGTAGCCGACCGGCGCGTCGAGGCCGGTCTCCAGCACCACCCCGAGCCGCGCCCGCTCGGCGGCGTCGTTCGGGCTGATCTCCGCGGGGTCGTATCCCGCGGGGATTCGCCGCTCCTTCCAGACATGATAGAGGCTGTCCTCATAGCCCGGGACAAGCAGCTCCTCGCCGACGCCCAGGAGCTTCGCGAGCGCGGCCGCGAAGCGGCGGGCGTCTGCCGTGACGCGGCTTCCGGGAACCAGGGGATCGGGCAGCAGCAGCCGCTGATCGCGCCAAAGGGGCTCACCGTCCTTGCGCCAGAAGCACGCGAGAACCCAGCGGGGAAGGGGTTCCCCGGGATACCATTTGCCCTGCCCGTGATGAACAAAGCCGCCCTTCCCGAACTCGGCGAAGACGCGCCGGAACAGCCGGCCGGCGAGCTCCCGCTTGTGCGGGCCCAGCGCTGCCGTGTTCCACTCGGGCCTTTCCACGCCGTCCATGGCGACGAAGGTCGGTTCGCCGCCGACCGTGAGCCGGACGTCCTGTTTGCCGAGAATGTCGTCGACCTTGGCACCCACGGCGTTGATGGCTGCCCACGTTTCCTCCTTGTAGGGCAGCGTGACCCGAGGCGATTCGAGGATGCGCCGCACGGTCATTGCGAATTCGAAGGAGCTCTCGCTTTTCCCCACGACGCCGCTGATAGGCGCCGCGCCGGAAGGCTCGGGAGAGCATGCGAGCGGCAGGTGACCTTCGCCCGCCAGGAGCCCGGAGGTCGCATCGAGTCCGATCCATCCCGCGCCGGGAAGAAACACTTCGCACCAAGCGTGCAGGTCCGCAAAGTCGCGGGCGGCGCCCGAAGTGTCCTCGCGCGACTTAACATCGTGGCGCAACTGGATCAGGTACCCCGATGCGAAGCGGGCGGCGAGTCCGATGTGCCGGAGCATCTGCACGAGGAGCCACGCCGAATCGCGGCAGGAGCCGCTGCCGAGCGTCAGCGTCTCGTTCGGCGACTGCACGCCGTGCTCAAGGCGGATGATGTACCGCACCGCGCGGCTGACGCGCAAGTTGAGGGCGACCAGGAATTCGATTGTGGGGCGGGGCGTGAGGTCGACGCTCTTCAGGAATGCGTCGAATGCCGGTGCGGAGCTATCCTTGCGCAGGAAGGGCGCCAGCTCGATCGCGAGCTTCGGCTCGTACGTGAAAGGGGTCTTCTCGGCCGTCGGATCCAGAAAGAAGTCAAAGGGGTTCAGGACCGTCATCTCGGCGACCAGGTCCACCTCGACCGAGAACAGCCTTGTGGGCTTCGAAAAGACCAACCGTGCGCTGTAGTTGCCCTGCAGGTCCTGCTGCCAGTTGATGAAATGCTCAGCGGGCTCGATCTTGAGCGAGTAACTGAGGATGGGGGTGCGGCAATGGGGCGCGGGCTTCAGCCGGACCGTTTGCGGCCCCAGCATGATCGCCGGATCGTAGCGGTAGGTCGTGCGGTGGTGTAGGGCGATTTGGAGGGCCATGTCGTTACTTCCAGGTAGGTATAAGGCTTGCGGCCCTCCACCGCAAGTTACGGACCGAATGAGACGCCCCCATTTCTGTCTTGCAGGTCGTTGACCCGCAGATGGCGACCTGAAGGGGCATCAAAGCTCTTGGTAGGCCCGGGGGGGCCTCGCACCAGCGGCCACGCCAGGGTTTTTTGCCGCTTGGCCCAGTCAGTTCGTCTGTGGCGATTCCACGAACCTTCTCGCGTCGGCCTCGTTCTGGGCAACGACCTCCCGTTTGCCGAGGTTGGTATCCACCTCGTAGAGGTTCATATCCGCCGCCTTCTTCAGGACCACCACGTTGGCGATCACTTCCGTGCTGGCGACGGCCTGCACCTCGTTCTTTGCCGAGAGGCTCCACTGCATGACGAGCAGTCCCTTGGCGGATTCGACGGGGAGGTCGAACTCCGAAAGGTCCCTCCATGAGTTGATGATGTGAAAGGTGCCCTCGCCTGTGAGCTTGTTCCACGTGAACCCGTTGACGACAATGGCATGGCCCTCCTTCCCGCCGTCCCACCTGTGGGCGGCGACGAACGCGGGGGGCAGTCCCTCCCAGATGGATTCGGGGAAGGCCGCGAGGACCGGATGCCCCCTTCTGATCTCGTCCCGCGCCCAATCAAAGGGCTGCTTGGTCAGGTCGCGGGTGTGAAACGCGTTTCCCGGCGCATAGGTCCTCGGGAATTGGTAGAGCGCCGGTGCGTAGCGGGCGTCCGCCCACGGGTTTTGCGGGCTCGTGAGCTCGATCATGTTCACGATCTTGTAGACGTCGGCAATCTTCACGTAATAGCCGGCGATATCCATGCAATGGATGATGGCGTAAAGCTGGCATGTGTTTCCGATCTGGTCGCGCAGGACCGCGGGCGCGCAGAGCTGCACGGTTTCAACCGGTCCCTCGACCGATGAGCGCTCGATGGTCTTCTTGATCGGTCGCTCAATCTCCTCCTTGACGACGGTGACCTTGGAGCTTCCGTGCCCGAGCGGATGCTCAGCCGCGAATTTTTCCAGCCAGGCGCGATCGGCCTCCGACAGCGAGGCGAGCGGCACGAGCGTCCTTTTACCGTCGGCATAAAGGATTACGGCGTAGGTTGAGTCGACCCGGGCGGACGCCGCGTTCTGCAGGGAGGCGGAAATCGCGCTGCTGATGGGGTCCGCGCGCCCGGCGGCCGGCAGGAGCACCGCGAGAACGCCCGAAAGAATGGAGGTAGTCAGGCGCATGAGAAGTGGGCGTTCAAGTCTGGGCTGCCGGTCGGAAGGCTCGCAGAAGATGCGGATCCGAGATGAATCTGCCGGCTCCTGTTCAAGACGAGGCTTGAACGGAATCTCAAGGCATTTCTCGTGAAAGGCCCTCCAGGCGAAAGAATCCGGATTGGAGACCGCCGCACCCTTTCTTCGCGGGCCAATCTGGCCCAAGGTTTGGCAACACAGGCTTCCTAGGATGAGGGGAGCGGCGGTTATGGGTGCCCCCAGGAAAGGGGGTCCCGGGGATGGACCCATTCCGTCCTTCATCTGGCCCAGGGAATGGGTTAGTCCTGCTCATGCCGTCCCGCGGAAGTTGATCCCAATACCATGAAGCTGTCGCCCAGATTTGAAGATGCCCTGGCTCACGCCTGCAAGGTTCATGCGGGGATGATGCGCAAAGGCACCAGCATCCCGTACGTCTCCCATGTGCTCGGGGCGGCCTCCATTACGCTCGAGCACGGAGCGACGGAGGACGAGGCCATAGGTGCGCTGCTGCACGATGCGGCGGAGGATGCAGGCGGAGCTCCCGTCATTGACGAGATACGGACCCTTTTTGGGTCGGCTGCCGCCGACATCGTGGCCGGCTGTTCCGATACCTTTGAAACACCGAAGCCCGAATGGCGGAAGCGCAAGGAGGACTATATCGCCCGCCTGGCGTCTGCCTCATCCTCCGTGCGGCTGGTGTCGGCTTCGGACAAGCTCCACAATGTCCGCGCCATCATTTCGGACTACAGGCAGATAGGGGACACCCTGTGGTCGAGATTCAACGGCGGACGCGAAGGGACCCTTTGGTACTACCGCGCCCTGGCGGATAGATTCCAGGTGCTGAGCCATAATCGACTCGCCGCCGAACTGGAGCTGGCGGTCCAGGAGCTCGAGCGCCTTACCACCCCTGCCATGGCGGCACGGTAGGCGTCGGCGGGCGATTTGGCCCCCGCTCCGGCCCGCGAAAGGACGGTCGTGCCGCTCGGCCGCAGGGGCGTTTGGAGACGTCCTAGGGGAGCCACCCTCCGGTTGCCTGGATGGGCGTCAATTCGCCACGCAGGGTGACCCAGGCGGCAAATGCGCGCCGGGAGGCGCCGGCCGCGATCGGATGGGGAAGGGCGACCTCGGCATGCTCGGACGTGTCGCCGGGACCCCGGGACAGAGGCTGGTCCGCCATCCCGAGGACCACGAATTCATGGCTCAGGGTTTCGCCATGGTTCTCCCCGGCCGTCACCTTGGAGGTGATCCCGCCTCCCAGGATGGCCACGTGGACCTCATCGCCGTCAGGGCCCGCCTTCGCCGCGGGTCCGGGGATGAATTCGGCCCGGCACACGCCGTCGTCGCCGAGCACGACGGACAGCAGCCCGGTGCTGGGCCCCGGGCCGCCGGCGGTGCCCCAGAGGGGCCTCCATTGCTCGCCGTTGCGGACAAAGCACGGGGTATAGACAGTGCCGCTGCCCCAGGCCGACGCATAGGCATATTCGCGCGCGGTGAACTCGCGCGAGGACAGGCGATCCTTCCATCCAAGGTTGTCCCAGTAGTTTACATGGAATTGCAGCGGGACGAATTCCTTCCAGAGGCCCGGGTTGTCCCGGAGCTGCCCGAGCCAGAGTTCCGCCGGCGGGCAGCTGCTGCACCCCTCGCTCGTGAAGAGCTCGATCAGGGCGATGCGCGCGGGACCGCTCGAGAAGCGTTCGGACGCCATTCCCGGGGGGACCAGGGCGCTCAGCAGGGCGATGACGACGCACACTCTCATGGGGTCATTGAGGCAGGAGCGGGCGGATTATTCCAGCCCGTGCTTGGGGTGCCAAGGGCGGCTGTTGACCGAACTCAGGGGAACCGTCAAAATCGGTCGAGGTCAATTGAGCATTGGGCTCATCTGAGCTACCCCTTTCGCATGCGTTATCCCCTCCCCAGAGCCTTCGCCGCCGCGTCCCTGATGGGCATCGCGCTTGCGGTCGCCGCGCAGGCCCAGGTCAACGTCACCGTCAATGCCGCCGACGTCGTCCGGACGGTCGACAACCGGATGTTCGGGCTGAACACCGCGGTATGGGACGGCGCGTTCAACGATCCCCAGACCCTGACGGCGCTCACCACGGTGAACGCGAAGTTCCTTCGTTTCCCGGGAGGGTCCACGGCGGACACCTACCACTGGTCGACGGGCACGAGCGACGGAAACACCTTCGCCTGGGGCACGAGCTTCGACAATTTCGCGTCGTCCGCGCAGGCGATCCCGGCGCAGGCCGTCATCACCACGAACTACGGGTCGGGCACGCCCGTGGAGGCCGCGGGGTGGGTGACCTACTCGAACGTCGTGAAGCACTACGGCTTCAAGTACTGGGAGGTCGGCAACGAGTGTTACGGGACGTGGGAGAACGACACGAACACGCTTCCCCATGATGCCTTCACCTATGCGACCCGGGCAGCCGCCTACATCCTGGCCATGAAGGCCGTCGACCCCACGATCAAGGTCGGGGTCGTCGCCGACGCGAGCGAGGACAGCTACACGGACGGCACCACACGGGCCGTGGTCAACCCGGTCACGGGGGTGAGCCACAGCGGCTGGACCCCCATCATGCTTTCGACGATGAAGAGCCTCGGGGTCATGCCCGACTTCCTCATCTATCACTTCTACGCGCAGAACGACGGCCAGGAAAGCGACTCGTCGCTGCTGCAGACCGCGCAATTCTGGCCCACCGCCGCCAGCAACCTGAGGATGCAGCTCACCGACTACCTGGGCGCGGCGGGGGCCGGGGTGGAACTCCTCGTCACCGAGAACAACTCGGTCGACACGAATCCCGGCAAGCAGTCGACGAGCCTCGTCAACGGGCTCTACCTGGCGGACAGCGTGTGCAACCTGATGCAGACGGAATTCAACTCGCTGGTCTGGTGGGACCTTCACAACGGCCCGGGCACGGGCGGCAACAACAGCGCCTCGCTCTACGGCTGGAGAATCTACGGGGACTACGGGATCGAGAACGGCACCGCCGCCAACGTGGCGGCCACGGGCGCCACGCCGGCCGTGACGGTGGCGGCCCACGACCCGTACCCCGCGTACTACGTGATGAAGCTCATGGTGAATTTCGCGCGTGGGGGGGACCGCGTCGTGGCGGCGACGAGCGACAACACGCTCCTCTCGGCCTACTCGGCGCTTCGCGCCAACGGGACGCTGTCGATCCTGGTGATCAATAAGAGCCCGACGGTCACCTATTCCACCGCCTTCACGATCAGCGGGTACAGCCCGGTGGCCACGGCGGCGGTCTATTCATACGGGATCCCCCAGGACATGTCGGCCCAGGGCGGCACGGGCTCGCCGGACGTGGCGGTCTCCACCATCACGAACGCGGGCGCGAGCTTCACGGACTCGTTCGCGCCGTACTCGGTGACGGTGCTGTCCCTTTCCACGCCGTCCGCCGCGCCGTCCGCGACGAGCCAGCCGGCCCCCCAGACGGTGGCGACAGGAAGCACGGTCGTGTTCAGCTTCTCGGCCAGCGGGACGCCGGCGCCCACCTACCAGTGGTTCCTCAACGGCACCGCTGTCGCCGGCGCCACCGGCGCGACGCTGGTCATCCACGGCGCGGCCGCGGCCAATGCCGGAAACTACACGTGTGTCGCGACCAACGCGGCGGGATCGGTGACGAGCGTCGCCGCGGCGCTCGGCGTCGTCGCAACGGCGAGTCCCGGCCGCCTCGTCAACATC
>PLKS01000011.1:6671-8414 GCA_003140665.1 Opitutaceae bacterium | reverse complement strand
GGAATGTTGCGGTCGCCCTTGCACATTTTAGCGCCGATGTTTTTGATGCTGAACGTCAAATCCGTTCCCGGCGCTTTGAGATGGACTTTGTCGGCGCGCTTCATCCGCTTTTCGAGCGGAATCATCGCGCGCGCCATTTTTGCGTAATCCATCGTGCAAACGTCGAAGTATAAATTCTCAAACGCCTCGGTGCTCATGCTCGCGGCCTGCGCCATGCTCGGCGTTGGCCAGCGCAGCACGCACCAGCGCGTTTTGTTGACGCGATAATCCTGCACGGGACGGATGATTTTTGAATACAATTGCATTCGTTCGCTCGGCACGTCGGCATTTTCACTCGCGTTGGCGCTGCCACGAATGGCGATGTAGGCCTGAACCTTTTTCATGCGGAACATTTCGATGTCGCGAACGAGCGCCGCGTACTGGTCATTCATCTCCAGCAACAATTCGCGGGAAACACGCGTGTGTCGCACCTCGACGAGCGGCGTGCCGCCGGCGGCGCGGACGGCGCGCATGAGTTCGATGGAAAATTCGTCCGGCACGTCAATCATGTCGAGCAAAGCGCGGTCGCCCTTTTTGATTTGCGTGGAATAATGGACGAGCAGTTCGGCCAGCTTTTTGTAACGCGGATCGGTCATAAATGTCTTTGAAAATAATCGGATAATCCGCAGAAGTCGAGTTGATTAACAATTAAAGGCAATTAATTATCGTTTCTCAATAAAAAAGACTTGACTAACGGAATTGATTGGTTTATTCCTTGTGCCATGAAAGTAATTAACCGTTTAAGTTTATGAAAAAATTTTAAAACAAAGCCAAAATCGTCAAGGTCAGCAAAGTCATCAGAAGCATTTTGTTCGCGGGATTGATTTTGTGGATAATTACAATGCCAGTAGCTTTGGCCGCCATTCTTATTCCCATTATTGTTCACACAAACACGCACACAACTGCCGAGACCTGTAAAACCGTCGGGGCTTTCCTGGCGATGCCTTTTGTTTTTGCGGCCAATTTATATTTCTTCAGATTCTTTGACCGGCTCAAAAACGGTCATCTCTTCGACGCACAGACGATTGGATATTTGGAAACCGCCGGCAAATGGTTGATCGCGCTCGGGCTTTTTCAGGCGCTCTTTGCGCTTGCTGAAGGATTGATAGCACATTCACAAAACATAACTTTCTCCGGTGATGGAGTGTTTTCAGGATTGGTCACGATTTTTACCGCCTGGTTGTTTCGTGAAGGTCAGGAGCTGCAAGAGGAACAGGAATTGACCGTTTAAGTTTATGCCCATCATCGTCAATCTCGACGTGGTTCTCGCGCAGCGGAAAATGCGGCTGAATGATCTGGCCGAGGCCGTGGACATCACGCCGCAAAATCTGTCCATCCTCAAAACCGGCAAGGCCAAGGCCATCCGCTTTTCCACGCTCGAAGCGATTTGCGAGACGCTTGACTGCCAGCCGGGGGAAATTCTGGAATTCCGCCCCGAAACCGCCAAAAAGAAAAAGTTTTAGCCACAGATTTTCACAGATGAAACACAGATGGGACAAATGGCCTATGCTTTTAATTCCAGTCTTTGAATCTGTGTTCAATCTGTGTTTCATTTGTGGCTTAAAAAATAATTTATGAGCCAGCTTGCCAATCAAATCGCTGTTGTCACCGGCGCGGGGCTCGGAATCGGCCGCGCCATCGCGTTGAAGTTTGCCGCCGAGGGCGCGGACGTGGTCTGCGTTTCGCGCACGCAGGAAAATTCCG
>PLKS01000011.1:0-6652 GCA_003140665.1 Opitutaceae bacterium | reverse complement strand
TGCGGCAAGGTGGACATTCTCGTGAACAACGCGGGCGTGACGCGCGATGGTCTGCTAATGCGCATGAGCGACGCGGATTGGGACACGGTGCTGAACACGAATCTGAAGGGTGCGTTCTTTTTCACGAAGGCGTTCAGCCGCGCGATGATCAAGGCGCGCACGGGCCGCATCATCAACGTTTCTTCGGTGATCGGACTTATCGGGAACGCGGGGCAGAGCAATTACGCGGCGAGCAAGGCGGGTTTGATCGGGTTCACGCAGTCGGTCGCGCGCGAATTCGCGTCGCGCGGCATCACGGCCAATTGCATCGCGCCGGGCTTCATCGAGACGGACATGACGTCGGAGTTGAACGAGGAGTTAAAGGCGGACATTTTGAAACAAATCCCGATGGGCAAATTTGGCGCGGCGGAAGACATCGCGAACGCGGCATTGTTTCTCGCAAGTTCATCGGCGCGTTATGTCACGGGGCAGGTTTTGACAGTGGACGGCGGGATGGTGATGTGATGGCGTTGAATCGTGAACCGATTGACGATTCAGCGGTTCAACAACTTAACGCGACGATAAAAAATTAAGAATTCAGGGCTTGACGGTTTTTTCATTCATGGCATAACACAGGACAATTATGGCTGACAAACCTATTGACCAACGGGTAAAGGACATCATCGTCGAACAACTGGGTGTGAAGGCGGATCAGGTGACGCCGGAAGCCAAGTTCATCGAAGACCTTGGGGCGGACTCGCTCGACACGGTCGAGCTGATCATGGCTTTTGAGGAGGAGTTCAAGGACGAGATCAAGGGGGAGATTCCGGAAGCCGACGCAGAAAAACTGCAGACCGTCGGCCAGGTCATCGACTACATCAAAAGCAAGGCCGGCCAGAGCTGAGCCGCCATTGACGGCACACCGGCGTTCCGCACGTTTCCCACGCTGGAGAGGGGCCGGCGCCGGCCCCTGGGATCAATGAAACACGGATTGTCCTCGCGTCGCGTCGTGGTGACCGGCCTGGGGGTCGTCACATCGATAGGACATGACGTCGGCTCGTTCTGGTCCGGGCTTGTCGCCGGCAGGATAGGGATCGACCGCGTGACGCTTTTCGACCCCGAGAAGTTCGCCTGCCAGATCGGCGCCGAGGTCCGCAATTGGGATGTCAACCTGCTCATGGACCCCAAGGAGGCGCGGCGCAACGACCGGTACACCCATTTTGGCTTCGTGGCGGCGAAGCAGGCGGTGGCGGACTCCGGGATCGACATGGCGAGGGAGGACGTCGACAAGGTGGGCGTCATCATCGGGTCGGGTATCGGCGGGATGCATACGTATGAGACGCAGCTGCGCATCCTTTACGAGCGCGGCCCCCGCAAGGTCTCCCCGTTCACGATCCCCTCGCTCATCGGGAACATGTGCTCGGGCCTGGTCGCGATCGAGTACGGGGCCCGCGGCCCGAACTTCGGGATGGTCTCCGCCTGCGCAACGGGCACCCATTCGCTGGGCGAGGCCGCGCACGCCATCCGGCGCGGCGACGCCGACGTGATGGTGGCGGGCGGAAGCGAGGCCGCCATAACGCCGTTTGCGTACGCCTCATTCTGCTCGATGAAGGCGATGAGCACGCGCAACGACGAGCCGCGGCGCGCAAGCAGGCCGTTCGACCGCAACCGCGACGGATTCATCATGGGCGAGGGGGCCGGGATCCTGGTCCTGGAATCGCTTGAGCACGCCCGGGCGCGGGGCGCCAGGATCTACTGCGAGCTCGCGGGCTACGCGGCGACATGCGACGCCTTCCACATCACGCAGCCGGACCCCGACGGCAAGGGCCTGTCGATGGCGATGCGCCGCGCGCTGGCGAGCGCGGGCGCCGCCCCCGAGAGCGTGGATTACATCAACGCGCACGGGACATCGACCCCGTACAATGACAAGTACGAGACCCTCTCGATCAAGCAGGTCTTCGGCGACCACGCGCGCAAGGTTCCGATAAGCTCGACCAAGTCCATGACCGGGCACCTTCTCGGCGCCGCAGGAGGCATCGAGTCGGTGATCTGCGTGAAGACGATCCAGCAGGGCGTCATCGCGCCGACCATGAACCTCGAGGACCCGGACCCGGACTGCGACCTCGACTACGTTCCGAACGCCGCACGCGCCGCGAAGGTCCGGACGGTCCTGAGCAACAACCTCGGGTTCGGAGGCCAGAATGCCTCCGTGATCTTTCGCGCGTTGTGAGGTACGCGCCGGTTGCCGCCCTCCTGGTTCTTTCCGGGTGCGCCCCGCATGCGGCCGACGGACCGGGCGACTCTCCGAGGGGGCTGGCCGAGCGGCGCCAGATTTGGGAGGCCATCCAGCCGATGGCGGCCATGCGGGGGATCGATCCTCTGTTCGTCTACGCGATCGTCGCCCTCGAGTCCAATTTTGACCCGCACGCCAGGCGCGGCGAGGCGCGCGGGCTCATGCAGATCAAGCCCCAGGCGTGGAGGGCTGTGTCGGATATTCCCTACGATACCGGCGTATGGGACTGGCGCACCAATCTGGCGGTCGGGATGGACAGGCTGGCCTCGACCAAGCGGGCCCTCGCGGCGAAGGGGGTGTTCTCCTACCCGCTCCTTTTCGCCGCCTATCACCATGGGATGGACTACGTCGAGGCTCGCGGATTTGACATGAGCCGGATTCCGCGGCCCAGGGACCCCATCTCGCGCCGCCTGTGGTCGGGCGAGATTCACCCCGTTAATCCTCCGAACTGATTCGGGGATAAATACTTAAGCCCGCTCAGGCCTTCTGGACCAAGCCAGCCTTGAGCGCCTTGACCGAAACCCAGACCCGCTTCGTGCCGCCGTTGGGCATCCGGATGCGCACCCGCTGGAGATTCGGCCGGAATTTGCGCTTCGTGATGCTCGTCACGTGCGTGCCGATGCCGCCGCTCTTCTTTGTCTGGCCCTTGCGGTTGATGATGCTCCCCTTGACGGGGCGACGACCTGTGATTACGCAGACTTTGGCCATGGTGGGATGCGATGAGTTAAAGGGAAGACGTTAGCGTTCCGCGCAATCGCTACGCAAGGTGAATATTATCCGACCGCCCTCGGGCCGCCGGTCTGCCGCATCGCCCAGAGGACCTGGAACTTCTGCCCCATGTTCGCCGGATGGAGAAGCTGGAGGAGCGAGAGCTTCTCGCGGCTCATCCTGCCGGCCTCCGAGGCGGCCAAGCCGGCTATGAACTCCCCGGCGTTGCGGGTGAAGAACGCCTCTTGGGATTCCACCCGCGGGTCGGCGAACCCCAGGCCTCGAAGCGCGTCCGAGAGCCAGTCCCAGCAGACGTGGCAGGTGAGGTCCTGCCGCCCTGGGAATTCAAGCAGCCCGTTCGCCTGCGAATGGTTCCGATAGGCCCGGGCCGTGCCGGAAGGGGTCTCGAACGCGATCTCCTCCCAGGATTTTCCGTAGTCGAAGGCGAGAAACAGGCCCGACCACGGCTGCTCCGCGATGCGGCGGGCAAGCGCCGCGGATGCGAGCGGGGCATCGATCACATAGCCTTCCGGCGCGGCCCCAGGGAGTTGTGCGGGGACGCGTCCTTCCGGCGGGATCTCGACCTCCGCGAGGACCCCGTCCCCGAACGAGACGCCGAGCTCGCGCCATCCCCCGTCCCTGAAGCGGAAGCGGCGGAACGGCTGCGCATCGAAGAGCTCGTTCGAGAACACGACCGACGGCCCCTCGATCCGCAGGGGCTCGCCGATCCCGATCACCCGGGCCAACCTGAACGGGTGCGGGGTGCCGCCCAGGACTCCCGTGCCCCGCTCGGAGCCGATCTCCACGAACTGCGCCTCCGCGACGCAGGGTCCGAGCAGCCGGGAGCAGGCCGCGGCCACGAGCCGGCCAAAGAGGGGGGCGGACGCCGTCGCCGTAAGGAAGTCCGTCCCGGGCCCGTAGCCGATCCTCGGTCCGTCCCGGCGGTAGTAACCGACGCCCGGCTGGTAGAGCACGACCTCCATGAAATCGGCAAAACCCAGGCTTTCGGACCCGCCCGCGCGGGCGCGCAGGGCCCCGAGGATCGCGGGATCCGCCGATTGCGAAGGTGAAGGCTGCATTTACAAAGCAAAGCGGATGGACACACTTCCCTCCATGCTCAAACGGATTCTGGTCCTGACGGGGGCCGCGCTCCTCGGGTTTGGCGCGTGCCTGAGCGCGCTCAGGATGGCGGGGGCGTGGAGCCTTCTCCCGAACCGCGACCTCGACCGTTCCGCCAGCTACGTCCGCGACGTGCTCAAGATTGTGAACGAGAACTATGTCGATCCGGGAGCGGCGAGCTATGACGCGCTCGCCCGCCTCTCCATCCACGGCATGGTCGACTCTCTCGACCCGCATTCCGAGTACCTCGAGTCCAAGGACAACGAGGAGCTCGAGGAGGACCTCGACGGCGAATACGGCGGGATCCGGGTCGAGGTCGAGATGCACAACGGAGCCTTCGCCGTCGTGGACCCGATGGCCGGCTCGCCCGGCTACAAGGCCGGCATACTCGCCGGCGACGAGATCACCAGCATCGACGGCAAGCCGGTGGACCACGAGGTTCCGATGGAAACCGTCGTAAACCGGCTCAGGGGGAAGCCCCGAACGCACGTGCGGCTCGGGCTCGTGCGGCCCGGAAACGGGCGCCGGCTGGACCTGGACCTCGTGCGCGAGGTCATCAAGATCCAGAGCGTCAGGGGAACCCGAGTGATCGACGGCACGATCGGCTACATCCAGATCAGGGATTTTTCGGAGCACACGGGCGAGCAGTTCGACGACGCGCTCAATCAGCTCCTCAAGAAGGGGATCGACTCCCTCGTGGTCGACCTGAGGAACAATCCAGGGGGACTCCTGGACGCCGCCGTGGAGGTCGCCGAGCCCTTTTTCAAGAAGGGTGAGCTCATCGTCTACACGCAGGGCCGCCATCCGGCCGACCGCGACAGCTACCTTTCGGAAACCGAGGGGGACCCCCTGAAGATACCCGTCGCCGTCCTCATCAACGCGGACACGGCGAGCGCCGCGGAGATCGTCGCCGGCGCCCTCAAGGACACGGGCCGCGCGGTCATCGTCGGCGAGCGCTCCTTCGGCAAGGGCTCGGTCCAGTCGATCTTCAAGCTGAAGAACGGCGAGGGGCTGCGGCTCACCACCGCGCACTACTTCACGCCGAGCGGCGTCATGATACACGCCAAGGGCATCGCGCCGCAGGTGGAAGTCGTCATGAACCCCGACGAGGACCGGAAGCTTGAGATGCAGGCCTCCCGGCCGGACATCAGCGATCCCGCGGACTTCAAGGAGAGGTTCGGATATGCCCCGCTGGAGGACAGGCAGCTGGATGCGGCGCTCGACGTGCTCCGGACGGTCCGGCTGTACGACAAGTGATTCTCGCCCTGGAGAGCTCCTGCGACGAGACCGCCCTTGCGATCTTCGACCCGGGATCCGGCATCGCCCATGAATGGGTCCACAGCCAGATCGAGCTCCACTCGGAGCACGGCGGCGTGGTCCCGGACATCGCCACCCGCGAGCACCTGAAGCATTTCGGCCCGCTCCTCGAGCGGGCCCGGGACAGCGCCGAGTGGGGGAGGGTCACGCAGGTCGCCGTGACGCGCGGGCCCGGCCTTGCCGCCTGCCTCGCGATGGGAGCCGCCGCGGCCAAGGCGGTCGCGGCCTACCTGCGGATCCCGGTCGTCGGCGTGAACCACCTCCGGGCCCACGCCTGGTCCCCGTTCATCGGGGTCCACGCGAAGTCGGGACGCGGGTTCGAGGAGCGGCTGTCCGCGCTCCTGCCGCACCTCGGGCTCATCGTCTCCGGGGGCAACACGCTGCTTTTCTCGATATCGGCCGAACGCGCGATCCAGGGAATCTCGTCGACGCGCGACGACGCGGCTGGCGAGGCGCTCGACAAGGGCGCGAAGCTCCTCGGGCTCGGCTACCCGGGCGGCCCCGCGATCGAGCGCCTCGCGCGCGCCGGGCGCCCCGACGCGTTCGATTTCCCGCGGGGCGTCGGAAAACGGGACGACCTGGACTTCAGCTTCTCGGGCCTGAAGACGAGCCTCCGGTACCGCGTGCAGGCGATGTCGGAATCCGCCGTGCGCGCGGCGCTTCCCGACCTGTGCGCGAGCTACGAGGCGGCCGTCATCGGCGCCCTTGCGCACAACGCCGGGGCGGCGCTCGCCCGGGGGGGCTTCCGGAGCGTGGGGCTCTCCGGCGGCGTCGCGAACAACGGCGGCCTGCGGTCCGCGATCGGGGCGGTGGCGCGCCAGGGTGGCGCCGAGTTCCTCGCCGCGGACCCGCCCCACACCGGCGACAACGCCGGCATGGTCGCGTTTGCGGCATGGACGGACGCGGCCGACGCCGCCGGCCATTCGGGCAGCGCGCTCCGGGTCGATCCGGGCGCCTACTTGTAGTTGCGGCGCAGGTTGCTGGGCAGGATTCCCATCTCCTCGCGGTACTTCGCGACCGTGCGGCGCGCGATGTTGATGCCCTTTTCCTGAAGCTTGCTCACGAGCTCCTGGTCGCTGCAGGGCGCGGCCTTGTCCTCGAGGGCCACCAGGTCCGCGATCATCTCCTTCACGCTCGTGTTGGAGACGGAGGCGCCGTTGTCGTTCTGGTAGCCGGGCGTGAAGAAGTACTTGAACTCGAAGACCCCGTGCGGGGTGCGGATGTACTTGTTCGCGA
>PLKS01000059.1:19933-23358 GCA_003140665.1 Opitutaceae bacterium | reverse complement strand
GGCAGGCCCGGGCCGCGGTCGGCCACGGTGAAGAATATCCGCGCCTTGGCGGTGTCCACGCCGGCGGCCAGGAAGATGGGAGTCTCGGCGGGCGTGTGCAGCGCCGAGTTGAGGAGCAGGTTCGCGATCACCTGCTCCATCAGCGCGGCATCGGCGCGGAAGAGCGGCAGGTCCTTGGGGATGTCGGTCTCGAACGGATGGCCGTTGAGCGAGTCGCTGACGCCCTCGACCGCCGCGTTGACCAGGTCGTGACCGTCGCACCAGTCGAGCCGGGGCTTGAGCGCGCCCGATTCAAGGCGGGTTTGGTCGAGAAGGTTGTTCACGAGGCGGTTGAGTCGGCGCGCGGCGGTGCGGATCTCGTCGGCGAGGCTTGCGCGCGTCGGCTCGTCGGCGGAGGCGAGGTTCTCTACGGCGGCGCTCAGGACCGCAAGCGGCGTCTTTAGCTCGTGGGACACGCCGTCGAGCAGCGTGCGGTGGAGCTTGTCGGACTCGGCCAGCAGCTTCTCGCGCTCCCCCACCGCGCGAAGCTGCTCCCTCTCGACCAGCTGCGCGAGCTGCGTTGCGAAGCTCTCGGCGAGGTCGCGCTGGGCAAGCGTGAGGATCGAGTCGGGCGGCAGGCGCAGGATGAGGACCCCGAGGGCGGCGTCCTCCCGCATGAGCGGCACGTGGAATCCCTCGGCGGAGGGGAGCGTGTCGGTGAAGCGGCCGGCCTTCTTGCGGTTGCGCCACGCCCAGTCGGCGACGCCGCGCTCCTTCTCCGTGATCGTGAAGGATCCGGCAAAGTGCGGCATGAGCGCCGAGCCGTTGCCATCGTCGAGAAGAAGGGCGCTCTTGGCGCCGAAGTATGCGTCCGCCTGCCGCAGCGCGGCAAAGACGGCGTCGTCGAGCGTGCGTGCGGAGCTGATGGCCTGCGTCAGGTGGAAGAGGGCGGTGGCGCGGTCCTCGCGCATGCGCTCGTTCCGCTCCTGTGCGCGGATGCGGGAGGTGAGGTGGCCCGATATGAGCGCGACCACGAAGAAGGTGCCGAACATCAGGCGGTCCTCCAGCTTCGCGATCACGAAGGTGAAGATCGGCGGGATGAAGAGGAAGTCCCAGGCGAGCGCGCTCGCCACCCCCGCGACGAATATGGGTCCCCGCCCGACGCGCAGGCTCAGGCCGATGATGGCAAGCAGGTAGAAAAGCCCCACCGAAAGGTAGTCGGAGCGCGGCAGGAGGAGCCAGCTGGCGGCCGTGAGGGCGGCGAGGGTGCCGAACACCTCCGCGTATTCGCGCGCGGGGTCGGCCTCGACGGGGCGCCAGTCGATCCAGGTATGCGGCTTCTCCGCGGCCCGCTCGGCCGGGACGACGTAGATGTCGATGGTGCCGCCCTTGTGCAGGAGCCGGTCGACAAGGTTGCCGCCGCGCAGCGCATCAAGCCAGCGCGGCCTGAGGGACTTGCCGACCACGATCTGCGTGGCGTTGTTCTGCAGGGCGACGCGAACGAGCGCATCGGCCACATCGTCATCGTGGGTGACGACGATCTCGGCACCCAGCTCGCGCGCGAGCGCCAGGTTCTGCTCCAGGCGGCGCAGGGCGTCATTCTCGAGCGTGCGGGACCCCTCGACGCTCACCGCGATCCAGGAAGCGCCCTGGGACGCCGCCATTCGCCGCGTCCAGCGCACGAGCTGCGTGGAGGAGGGGCTCGGGCCGACCGCGACGAGCAGCCGCTCGCCGGAGCGCCACACCGTCTTCAGGGCGGTGGCGGACCGCAGCTCCCGCAGGCGCTTGTCGACGTTCTCGGCCACAAAGCGCAGGGCCAGCTCGCGCAGGGCCGTCAGGTGGGTGTCCTTGAAGAAGTTCTCCGCCGCCGCCGCCGCGCGGCCGTCCATGTAGACCTTGCCCTCGCTCAGGCGCTCCCGCAGCGCCTCGGGCGTTATGTCCACGAGCTCGATCTGGTCGGCCAGCCCGAACACCGAGTCGGGCACGGTTTCGTGCACGGTCGCGCCCGTGATCTGCCGGACGGCGTCCGCGCGGCTCTCGATGTGCTGGACGTTGAGCGTCGTGTGGACGTCGATGCCCGCATCAAGGAGCTCGATGACGTCCTGGTAGCGCTTGGGATGGCGCGAGCCCGGGGCGTTGGTGTGAGCGAATTCGTCCACGAGGACGAGCCGCGGCTTGCGCGCGAGGATCGCCTCCAGGTCCATCTCGGTGAGTTGGATATTCTTGTAGATGATCTGCTTGCGGGGGATCACCGGCAGCCCGACAAGCAGGGCCTCGGTCTCGGCGCGCCCATGGGTCTCGACGACGCCGACGGCGAGGTCGATCCCTTCGCCCAGCTCCTGCTGCGCGGAGCGCAGCATCGCGTAGGTCTTGCCGACGCCGGGGCACATCCCGAAAAACACCTTCAGGCTGCCACGGCGGGCGCGCACCTCGTCGCGTTTCAGCGACGCGAGCAGGGCGTCAGGGTCGGGGCGGTCCGATTCAATCACGTCGGGGAATCATCGCCAATGGGGCAGGTCGGGCAACCCTTCAATGGAGGGTCAGGCCCGATGCCGGGGCCGGCACTCCGCTACTTGGCGGGAGCCGCTTGCTCGAGGGCGACGTTGAGCCGAAGGACATTGACCCCCGGCTCCCCGAAAACGCCGAGGTCTCGGCCCTCGGTATACGCCGAGACGAGCGCCTGCACCCTGTCGAGGGGAAGCCCGCGGGCCTTTGCCACGCGCGCGGCCTGGATCAGGGCGTTGGCGACGCTGATGTGGGGATCGAGCCCGCTGGCAGAGGAGGTGACGGCGTCGGCCGGCACCGGCGCGTCGGCGCCGAGCCCGTTGGAGGTCCGGTAGGCGGCGACGGCGGCCTTGACGCTGTCATTGAGCTTCTGGCTGGTGGGGCCGAAGTTGGTGCCGCCGGAGCTGGTGGCATCGTAGCCATTGCCGGCCGCGGAGGCGCGCGGCTGAAAGTACTTGTCGCTGGAGAAATTCTGGGCGAGGAGCGCCGAGCCCCGCACGGTGCCGTCCTTGTCGACGATCAGGCTCCCGTTGGCCTTGTTCGCGAACAGGGCCTGCGCCCCGGCCCACACGGCGAGCGGGTACACCCCGCAGAGGAGGACCGCGAAGACGAGCGTCAGCAGCAGCGATATCCGGAGTTCTGTGAGGAGGGTCTTCATGTTCAGACGAGGTGGACCGCATTGACGATGACATCGATCAGCTTGATGCCGATGAACGGGATGATGATTCCCCCGAAGCCGTAGATGAAGAGGTTGCGCCTCAGCATCGCAGCCGCCCCGATCGGCCGGTAGGCGACACCCTTCAGGGCGAGGGGGATGAGGGCGATGATGACTAGGGCGTTGAAGATGACCGCGCTCAGGATCGCGCTCAGTGGGGAGGCGAGATGCATGACGTTGAGCGGGGCTATGGCGGGAAACACCCCGACCAGCATCGCGGGTATGA
>PLKS01000059.1:0-19893 GCA_003140665.1 Opitutaceae bacterium | reverse complement strand
CGGCCTGGGCGAGCGCCGGCGCATCGTTGGTGCCGTCGCCGGTCATCGCCACCAGGTGGCCGGCGGCCTGCTCCTCGCGGATGCGGGCGAGCTTCATCTCGGGCGTGGCCTGGGCCAGGAAATCGTCGACGCCGGCCTCGGCTGCGATCGCCGCCGCCGTGAGCGGGTTGTCACCGGTGATCATGACGGTGCGGATGCCCATCGCCCGCAGTTGCGCGAAACGGTCCTTTATGCCGCCCTTGACCACGTCCTTGAGGAAGATGACGCCGAGGGTTTCGCGTCCCTCCGCGACGACCAGCGGCGTTCCCCCCTTGCGCGAGATCTCGTCGACCGACGCCGTGACCTGATCGGGGCAGATCCCCCCCAGGGCCTCGACCCAGGCCTTCACGTTGGCGGCGGCGCCCTTGCGGATCGAGCGGGCCGGCGATCCGTCGGCGGCGCCGAGGTCCACGCCGCTCATGCGCGTCTGCGCGGTGAACGGCACGAATGTCGCGCGCTGCGACGAGAGATCCCGGCCGCGCAGGTTGAACCTCTCCTTGGCGAGGACGACGATGCTGCGGCCCTCCGGCGTCTCGTCGGCAAGCGAGGCGAGCTGGGCGGCGTCGGCCAGCCGCTCCAGGGAGACGCCCGGCGCGGGCAGGAACTCGGAGGCCATCCGGTTTCCGAGGGTGATCGTGCCGGTCTTGTCCAGCAGCAGCACGTCGATGTCGCCGGCGGCCTCGACGGCGCGCCCGCTCATCGCGAGGACATTGCGCTGGAGCAGGCGGTCCATGCCGGCGATGCCGATCGCGCTCAGGAGTCCGCCGATCGTGGTCGGAATCAGGCAGACGAGCAGCGCGATAAGCGCCGTGATCGTGAACGAGACGTTCGAGTACACGCCGAAGGGCTTGAGCGTGATGATGACGAGCAGGAAGATGAAGGTGAGCGCCGAGAGCAGGATCGTGAGCGCGATCTCGTTGGGCGTCTTCTGGCGCGTGGCGCCCTCGACGAGGCTGATCATGTGGTCCAGGAACCCCTCGCCTGGATTCGCCGTTATGCGGATCAGCAGGTGGTCCGAGAGGACGCCGGTTCCCCCCGTCACGGCGCTCCGGTCGCCGCCCGCCTCGCGGATCACGGGCGCGGATTCGCCGGTGATGGCGGACTCGTCGACGGAGGCCGCCCCCTCGATGACCTCGCCGTCCCCGGGGATGAGCTCCCCGGCGACCACGGCGACGAGGTCCCCCTTGCGGAGCTGCGAGGCGTCCACGGATTCCGTCGTCCCGTCCTTGCGCCGGCGCTTGGCGACAAGCTGCTTGCGGGAGGCCCTCAGGGCGCGGGCCTGCGCCTTGCCGCGGCCCTCCGCCACCGCCTCCGCGAAATTGGCGAAGACAACCGTGAAGAGCAGCCAGAGGGCGATCTGCAGGACGTAGCCAAAGGGCTCCTTTGCGGTGAACAGCTGCTGGAAGGTGAGGACCGCGCCGACCAGGGTCACGAACATGACCGGGTTCTTGAGCTGCAGGCGCGGATTCAGCTTGGTGAACGAGTCCACGATGGCCTTCTTCATGATGTCGCGGTCAAAGAGGGAAATCGACTTGGTGCTCATGGTGGGCGATGGACGGGTGGAAGGGTGAGGGGACCGCGGTTCAGAACAGGGTGCCGGCGCCCATGAGGTAGTGCTCAACGATGGGTCCGACCGCCAGGGCGGGCAGGAACGTGAGCGCGCCGACGAGGACCACGGTGCCGATGAGGAGGACGATGAACGTCGCGCCCTCGGTCTTGAACGTCCCGGCGCTCGAGGGGATGAGCTTCTTTCCGGCGAGGTTGCCGGCGAGGGCAAGGATGGGGACGATCATCAGGAAGCGCCCGACGAGGGCCGCGATGCCGAGCGTCGTGTCCCAGTGGGGGTTGCCGTCCGCGGGGGCCGCGGTCAGGCCCGCGAAGGCGCTGCCGTTGTTGCCGACGTTGGAGCTGAAGGCGTAGAGGATCTCGCTGAAGCCGTGCGGCCCCGCGTTGTTGAGCCCGGCCTGCCCCCAGTCGGTCACGCTGGCCCAGGCGGTGAAGCCCAGGATGGTGGCCGAGAGGACCATGAGGACGAGCATGACCAGCTTGACGTCATACGCCTCGATCTTCTTGCCGAGGTACTCCGGCGTGCGTCCGACCATCAGGCCCGCGATGAACACGGCCAGGACGACGAAGATGAGCATGCCGTAGAGGCCGGCGCCGACGCCGCCGAAGATCACCTCGCCGGTCTCGATGTTGAACAGGGGGACGAGTCCGCCGATCGGCGTGAAGGAGTCGTGCATGGCGTTCACCGCCCCGCACGAGGCGTCGGTCGTGATGGTGGCGAACAATGCGGAGTTGAAGATGCCAAAGCGCACCTCCTTGCCCTCCATGTTCCCGTCCGCCGCGGCGACCCCCAGCTTCTGGTGGATCGGGTTGCCGGAGGACTCGGCCTTCCAGCAGACGAGGACGCCGCAGACGAACATCGCGAACATGGCGCCCCAAACGGACCATCCATGCCTCTGGTTCTTGACCATGCGGCCCAGGTAGTAGGTGAGCGCGCTCGGGATCGCGAAGATCGAGAGCATCTGGATGAAGTTCGAGAGCGGCGTGGGATTCTCGAAGGGATGCGCGGCGTTGGCGTTGGTGTAGCCGCCGCCGTTCGTGCCGAGCATCTTGATCGCGATCTGCGAGGCCACGGGACCCTGGACGATCGTCTGGGTTTCGACCGACTGGTCGACCATGGCAGGCGTCTTGCCGTCGGCCGCCATCACGGGCTTTCCGGCGGCATCGACCTTCGGGACCTGGATCGTGAAGGGCTCGTACGTCTTTGCGACCGTGTAGGGCTTGAAGTTCTGGATCATGCCCTGCGAGACGAGGAAAAGGGCGAACACGAGGCAGATCGGCACGAGCACGTAGTAGGTGATGCGCACCGTGTCCGTCCAGAAGTTGCCGATGGTCTTCACCGACTGGCGGGCGATGCCCCGGACGAGCGCCGCCNNGAGAAGTACGACATCGTCGACTCGCCGGTGTAGCTCTGCCAGTTGGTGTTGGTCGTGAAGCTCGCCGCGGTGTTGAAGGCGAGGTGGGGCGCCAGGCCGGGGAATCCCTGGGGATTGAGGGGGAGGTGATCCTGGTAGCGCAGGATGAAGTAGGTGGCCAGCATCCCCACGAGGCTGAAGGCCAGCAGCGACATCGTGTAGCCGATCCAGCCCTGCTCCTTGAGCGGATCGATGCCGCAGACGCGGTACGTCAGCCTCTCGATGGGCTTGACGATCCTGTCGAGCCATGTGCGGCCCTGCGCATCGAGGACCTGCACCAGGTAGAGCCCGAGCGGCTTCGTGATGAGCAGGAGCGCGCCGACGTAGAGCGCGAACTGGAGCCAGGCGTTGGGATTGTTCATGTGCGGAATGCCCTAGAACTTCTCGGGCCGCAGGACCGCGACGACGAGGTAGGCGAGGCAGGCGAGGGCGATCAGGCCTATGAGGATGTTTTCCATGGGAGAGCCGGGATGGGTCGGGTTCAGCGCACCTTCTCGCAGAAATATGCGTAGGCCGCGGCGATGACGAAGAACGCGATCGATATCGCGATGAAGGAGGTGTCGCTCATGGGAGGGACTCCGCGAACGGGGCGGGGGCGGGCTCCGCGGACGCGAGCGGAAGGCGTTCATTCAGGTTCATGCCCGCACCCTAGCATCAGGACGGCAAGGACCCTAGTTAATTACCGAATCCAAACCGCTAAGATTGTGCTAAGGGCGCGCGTCTCCCCCGGGTCACCCGCCTCGCTCGGGATTTCGGGGTCACCAATCGGCCCGTGCGCCCGCGCTCGCCAGGCGCGGCGGCGCGATGCTGAACACCCCCGCCGCGCTGTGCGCGGTCTCAACCTCGGCATTGGCCAGGTTGTCCACGCTCAAGAAGACCTCGGCGTGGCTCGAGAGAATGAGGCGCAGCGACGCGTCCACGACGGTGGCCGCGGCGAGCGGAAGCTGGTTCAGGTCGTCATCGAACTGGGGGCCTGTGTGGCGGACGCGGGCCGTGAGGAACGCCCTCTTGATCGGGTGCCACGCCAGCCCCAGCGACGCGTTCCAGCGGGGCACCTCCGGAAGCGTGAGCCCGACCAGGCCGGGCGCCACCGACGCCGCGGCGACGGTGGCCTCCTCGTCGAGGACGGATAGCTCAAGGCTCCACGCGTCCGATTGTCTCCACGTCGCTCCGAGCTGCGCTCCCTCGGTGTCGACGCGCCCGAGGTTCAGCCTCTCCTGGCCCACGCTCCCGGCGGCCAGCGTGCCGAATCCCGGAAACGTCCCCGGCCCCTGCACCAGCGTCACGTTGTCCACCGGGTCCTCGAGGCGCGCCGCGAATCCCTCCAGCGCCACGCGTAGGCGGCCCTGGGTCCATGTCGCGCCGACCTCCCCGCTGTCGGCGTGCTCGGTCGACAGGTCCGGGTTGGCCTCGGTGATCGTCGAGCCCACGCGAAACGGCCGGTAGAGCTCGTTCAGGGTCGGCTCCCGGAACGCCCTCTGCCCGCCGAGGTGGAACTCAAGCTCGCCCGACGCCGCCCAGGTGACCCCCGCGCTCGGGCTGAACTCGGTGCCGGTTCGGGTGGGATAGATGTCCTCGAGGAGAAGGCCGCCCGTTGGGAGGCTCGTGTTCCTCAGGTGCCCGTCGCTGTCCTCCCACCGGTCGAGGCGCACGCCCGCGAGGAGGTTCACCGAGGCCCCGAGCGGCTGGCTGCGCTCGGCGAAGAGCCCGGCGAACGTCTGGCGCCCCCCGGCGAAGCGCTGCTCCGTGTAGTCGCCCTTTGCGTACGAAAAGTCCTCCCGCGTCTCCCCCCGGATGTCCCGGAAGTCGCCGCCGGCCGTCGTCGTTCCACCGGCGGGATCGGCCCAGGTCGAGGACCCGGCGACTCCCACGGCGGTCGTCGGCACGGCGAACTGGTCGCTCGCCGGGGTCTCCGCGGTGCGCGCGGCGTTCACCGAGCTGAAGGTCTGCGAGGCCCCCTGGTCCTGCAGGTACGCGGTCGCGGTCCACGATTCGTCCGGGTCCGCATGGCCCGAGAGGCCGAGCGACCCGAACACCTCGCGGGTCCGGTTCTGCTGGTAGGCGGTCCCGTTGTCGCGCCATTCGTCGAAGCTCCGGAGCGTGACCGTCGCGGCCACGCTCTTCCCGAGCGATCCCCGCCAGCGGGCCGACGCCGAGTCGTGGCGGCTGGCCGCGTCGATGTCCACCGGCCCGCGCTCCCCCGGGGCGATGAGGATCGTCCCGTCCGTCGCGAATTCCTGGCCCCGCAGCTCGAGCACGCCCGGCCCGAGGGCGAACGCCTCGGTGAACACCGCGCTCCGGGTGTCAAAGTCGCCCAGCCGGACCACCGCGTCGCCGGAGCCCGCGGCGGGCTGCGTGGAGAAGAGCTGGATGACGCCCGCGAGCGAGGCATTGCCCCAAGCCGACGCGCCCCCGCCCGGGACGATCTCCGCCCGCGCGATCGAATCGACCGGCAGGAGGCTCCACGGGACCCAGCCGCCGAACGGATCGTTGAGCGGCACGCCGTCGAGAAGCACGAGCGAGCGGCTCGCCCCGCTGGGGCCGAGGCCCCGCAGCGACACGCCCTGCGACGTGGGGTTGGCCGTCATGCTGTCGTTCCTGCGAAAAAGACTGAAGTCCGCCGAGCCCCGGAGCGCGTCGTCGACGGTCAGGTTCGAGCCGTCGCTGAACGCGTCCCCCTGGATGAGCTCGACCGTGAAGGGCACCTGGGAGGCGGGCTCGGGCGCGCGCGTGGCGCTGACCGTCAACGGATCCAGCGTCTGGACCTGTGCGAAGGCCGCGGGCACGACGATAAGCGCTGCGAGTTCTCGGATGAGGCGCACCGCGCCCAGTGACCACGCTTTGACGGCGGAGGCAAGCAACGTCTTCGGGGGCAGGGTCTTCCTGAAACGCTCCGGTGGGCCGCGCGCGGGGTGGCCGCGAATTCGCTTCTTTACGGAAGGCGTCCGTTTTCCATTCTCATCCTGCGATGAATCCTCAATCGGCGGCGGCGGTGCGCGGAGCGCTCGGCATGGGCCGGTTCTTGGCACGGGCCGCAGGGATCCTCCTGACCCTCGGGATTGCCGGCGCGGGGGCGGCTGATCCCATGACGATCCATGCCGACCTTCGGTCCGCACCGCAGGGGCTGCTGCGTGCGACCATGAGCATTCCCGTCACGGCGGGCCCCCTGACGCTGCTGTACCCGAAATGGATCCCGGGCGAGCACAGCCCGTCGGGGCCGATTACGAACCTGTCAGGCATCGAGATCTCCGCAGCCGGCCGCCCGCTTTCGTGGCGGCGCGACCTCGAGCGGATGTACGCCCTTCACGTGGACGTGCCGCCGGGGGTGTCCCGGATCGAGGTGAGCACGGAATACCTCGGGCCCACCAGCGGCTCGTTCGGCGCCGGCCCCGCGACGACGCCCAGGCAGGCCGTCCTGAACTGGCAGCTCGTGACGATGTACCCGCAGGGGGCGGCGGCCGCTGACATCACCGTCCAGCCGAGCGTGACCGTGCCCGACGGCTGGGGCGTCGGCACGTCCCTGGCGATCGAATCGGCGGCGGGGGCGACAACGGAGTTCAAGCCGCTCTCGCTGGAGATGCTGATCGACCAGCCGGTGATCACGGGCGCCTATTTCAAGCGGTTCGACCTGACCCCCGGCTCGACGCCCGGGCACTTCATCGACACCGCGGCCGACAGCCCGGAGGCGCTGGCGATGAACGACGCCCGGACCCGGGCGTTCGCCCGCGTGCCGCTTGAGTACGCGGCCCTGATGGGGATCCGCCACTACGAGACCTACCATTTTCTTCTCGCGCTTTCCGATCACTACAGCCCCAACGGGGTCGAGCACCACCAGACCTCCGACAACCGTTCCGTGGAGCGCTCGCTGATCGACGACGACCTGTTTCCCGGCTTCGCCGGCCTCCTCACCCACGAGTATTTCCACTCGTGGAACGGGAAATTCCGCCGGCCGGAGGACCTGCTCAGCCCGGACTACCAGAAACCGATGTATACCGACCTGCTGTGGGTATACGAGGGGCTGACCGAGTATTATGGCAACGTGATGGCCGCCCGGGCCGGCCTGCTGTCGGCCGACGAATACCGCGAGAATCTTGCGGCGACGGCCGGACGGGCGGAAGGCGAGAAGGGCCGCACCTGGCGCTCGCTCCAGGATACGGCCGACGCGGCGCAGCTCCTCTACTTTGCGTCCCCCGCATGGTCCTCCCGCCGCCGCAGCGTGGACTACTACGACGAAGGCGAGCTGATCTGGCTCGAGGCGGACGCGCTGATCCGCGGGCAGACCCACGGGGCCCGGAGCCTCGACGACTTTTCCCGGATGTTTTTTGGCGACGGGGCGAGCGGGCCGGTCGACCCGGCGAGGGTTCCCGGTGAAAAACCACGGGTCGTGCCCTACCAGGCGGGGGATGTCTACGCGGCCCTGAACCGGGTGCTTCCCCACGACTGGCAGGCGTTCTTCTCCGAACGCCTCAACACGCTGAGACCGCTCCCCCCGCTTGAGGGAATCGCCCTCGCGGGATCGAAGGTGGTGTACACCGAGAAGCCGAATGGGCTGATCGCGTCCTTCGACAAGACGGGCCACCAGCTCGACCTGACCTATTCGCTGGGCATGGTGCTGGACGACGAGAAATCCAGCATCATCGACGTCATCCCCGGCTCGGCGGCGGACCAGGCGGGCCTCGTGCCCGACATGAACATCGTGGCCGTCAACGGGCGGAAATTCTCCGACGAGCTGCTGAAGGCGGCGATCGCCGCGGGCAAGGCGGGGGCCCCCATCGAGCTCCTGACGGAGAACGCGACCTTCTTCACCACCCACCGCCTCAACTATGCCGGCGGCCTCGTGTACCCGCACCTCCAGCGCACCGACGGGGCGCCGGACCTGATCGGGGCGATCATCGCGGCACGGGCGAAATAGCCGGCGGCGGGGCGGGCCGCGTCCCCGTTCAAAATCGACATTCGGCGCAAGAGCCGCTCACTTGGTGCTCCCCAACACCCACCCATGGCGTTTGTAACCCCGGCGACCCTTGCGGACAGATACGACGTTGTCGTTGTCGGATCCGGCGCGGCCGGCGGCCAGTCGGCCTACACGCTCTCGATGGACGGCGCGCGGGTGCTCATGGTCGAGGCGGGCCGCAACTACGACCCGGTGTCGGAGACGGCGATGTTCCAGACGAACGACGCCGCGCCGCTTCGCGGAGCGGCGACGCCCGACAAGCAGGGGGGCTTCTTCGACGCCACGGTGGACGGCGGCTGGACGGTTGCCGGCGAGCCCTACACGAACGCGTCCACGGAGGAGGGGCGGCAGTTCAAGTGGTGGCGCCCGAGGATGCTCGGCGGCCGCACGAACCACTGGTCGCGCCACGCGTTGCGCAATGGCCCCTACGACTTCAAGCCGCACAGCCGCGACGGGCTCGGGTTCGACTGGCCGATATCCTACGGGGATGTCGCCCCCTATTACGACAAGGTGGAGATGCTGATCGGCGTCTACGGGACCAATGACGGGCTCGAGAACACGCCGGACTCGCCGGAAGGCGTCCTGCAGCCCCCCCCGAAGGCGAGGATAGGGGAGCTCCTCGCGCGCCAGCGCGGGCGAAAGCTGGGGATTCCCGTGATCCCCATCCGACGCGCGGTCCTCACGAGGCCCCTCGACCACCGGACCCTCCCGGCAAGGCTCCATCCCGGCAATGCCAAGGCCCAGCGTATCCTGGCCGAGGACATGCAGAACAGGGCCGCCTGCTTCTGGGCGACGCGGTGCGAGCGCGGATGCTCCATTCGCGCCAACTACCAGTCGACGACGGTCCACATCCCGCCGGCGCTCGCCACGGGCAACCTCGACATCCTCGCGGACGCCATGGTGCGCGAGGTGCTGGTGGACCCGGCGGGAAAGGCGACGGGCGTCGTCTTCATCGACAAGCGGACGGGCCTGGAGCACCGCGCGTCGGCGCGCGTCGTCGTCCTGGCGGCAAGCGCCTGCGAGACGGTCCGCCTCCTCCTCAACTCGAAGTCGAACCGGTTCCCCGCCGGCCTCGCGAACTCGAGCGGACTCGTCGGCAAGTACATCATGGACACGGTGGGCGGCAACTGGGGCGGCCAGATCCCGCTCCTCGAGAACCTGCCGCCGCACAACGAGGACGGTGCGGGCGGCCTGCACGTCTATGCACCGTGGTGGCTCTACAAGGAGCAGAAGGCCGGAAAGCTGGGCTTCGCCCGCGGCTACCACATCGAGTTCGGGACGGGAAAGGGCATGCCGGGGGGCCGCATGGGCTTCGGGAACGACACGGGCGGCCGCACGAGCTACGGCACCCGGCTGAAGGAGGACGCCCGCCGCTACTACGGCTCCTACATCGGGTTCTCGGGAAGGGGCGAGATGGTCCCCAATGACGACTCGTTCTGCGAGATCGACCCCAAGGTCGTCGACAAGTGGGGCATCCCGGTCCTGCGCTTCAGCTGGAAGTGGTCTGAGCACGAGATCCGGCAGGCGGCGCACATGCAGCGGACGTTCGCGGACTGGATCGAGGCGATGGGAGGCGTCAACCACCGGGCGCCGAGCCCCGACGGCCGCAAGGCGATCTCCGCGGGGGGGGCCGTCATCCATGAGGTCGGCGGCACCATCATGGGGGCCGCCCCGGCGGCGTCGGTGACGAATTCCTGGTCGCAGACCTGGGACGTGAAGAACCTCTTCGTGGCCGACGGGGCCGTGTTCGCCTCGAATGCCGACAAGAACCCGACGCTCACGATCATGGCCCTGGCGTGGCGGACCGCCGACCGGATCCTGGACGAGATGCGCCGGGGAAACCTGTGATGCGCCGCGGGGGCGCATTCCGTCGAGGCGAAGATTGAATTGGCGGCGCGTTCCCCCACCGTAGCCAGGCACCCACCCCATGGCGTTCATCACCCCGGCATCCGTTGAGGACAGATACGACGTCATCGTGGTCGGGTCGGGAGCGGGCGGGGGCCAGGCGGCCTACACGCTCACGATGGACGGCGCGCGGGTCCTCATGATGGAGGCGGGCCGCAACTACGACGCCACCGCCGAGACCCCGATGTTCCAGACGTTCGGCGACGCGCCGCTCCGCGGCGCGGCGACCCCCGACAAGCAGCGCGGGTTCTACGACGCGACGGTCGGCGGCGGGTGGTCGATCCCCGGCGAGCCGTACACGAACGGTCCCGCGGAGGCGGACCGGCAGTTCAAGTGGTGGCGCGCGAGGATGATGGGGGGCCGCACGAACCACTGGTCGCGCCACGCGCTGCGCAACGGCCCCTACGACTTCAAGCCGCGCAGCCGCGACGGGCTCGGCTTCGACTGGCCGGTCTCCTACGAGGACGTCGCCCCCTACTATGACCGGGTGGAGATGCTGATCGGGGTCTACGGGACGAACGAGGGCCTCGAGAACACCCCCGACTCGCCGGAAGGGGTGCTCCTTCCCCCTCCCAAGGCGAGGATCGGAGAGCTCCTGGCGCGCCAGCGCGCCCGCAGGATCGGGGTCCCCGTCATCCCGGTGCGCCGGGCGGTGCTCACGAGGCCCCTCGACCACCGGACCCTCCCGGCAAAGCTCCACCCGGGCAACGCGAGGGCCCAGCGGATCCTGGCCGAGGACATGCAGAACCGGGCGGCGTGCTTCTGGGCGACCCAGTGCGAGCGCGGATGCTCCATTCGCGCCAACTACCAGTCGACGACCGTCCACCTGCCGCCGGCGCTCGCCACGGGCAACCTCGACGTCCTCGCGAACGCCATGGTGCGCGAGGTCCTGCTCGACCCGTCGGGAAAGGCGACGGGCGTGGCCTACATCGACAAGACGACGGGCCTCGAGCACCGCGCCTCGGCGCGCGTCATCGTGCTTGCGGCGAGCGCCTGCGAGACGGTCCGCCTGCTCCTCAACTCGAAGTCCAACCGGTTCCCCAACGGGCTGGCGAACTCGAGCGGGCTGGTCGGCAAGTACATCATGGACACCGTCGGCGCGACCTGGGGAGGGCAGATCCCGCTCCTCGAGAACCTGCCCCCGCACAACGAGGACGGGGCGGGGGGAAGCCACGTCTACACGCCGTGGTGGCTCTACAAGGAGCAGAATGCGGGGAAGCTCGGGTTCGCGCGCGGCTACCATGTCGAGTTCGGGACGGGCAGGGGGATGCCGGGGGGGCGCGGCGGCTTCGGCAACGACACGGGCGGACGGACCGAGTTCGGCTCCAGGCTCAAGGAGGACGCCCGCCGCTACTACGGCTCCTTCATAGGGTTTTCGGGAAGGGGGGAGATGATCCCCAACGCCGACTCCTTCTGCGAGATCGACCCGAAGGTGGTCGACAAGTGGGGCATCCCGGTCCTGCGCTTCACGTGGAAATGGTCCGAGCACGAGATCCGGCAGGCGGCCCACATGCAGCGGACCTTCGCCGACTGGATCGCGGCGATGGGAGGGGTCAACCCCAGGGAGCCCGACCCCGACGGGCGAACGTCGATCCTGCCGGGGGGAGGCATTTCCCACGAGGTCGGCGGCGCCATCATGGGAGCCTCCGCGTCGGACTCGGTCACGAATTCCTGGTGCCAGGCGTGGGACGTGAAGAACCTCTTCGTGGCCGACAGCGCGGTGTTCGCCTCGAGCGCCGACAAGAACCCGACGCTCACGATCATGGCCCTTGCATGGCGCGCCGCCGACCGGATCCTGGACGAGATGCGCAGGGGCAACCTATGACGATGCGGGGCGCACCCAGGCCGGCTCCGGCGGCCCGCAATCGGGGTGGACATCGACCTAAAGTCGCTCTCCCTTAGCATTTCCAAATACTATCCTATGGCGTTTATAACCCCGGCGTCCGCGGCGGACAAATATGACGTGATCGTGGTCGGATCCGGCGCGGCCGGCGGCCAGGCGGCCTACACGCTCGCGATGGACGGCGCTCGGGTCCTCATGATCGAGGCTGGCCGCAACTATGATCCCAGGTCGGAGACGCCGATGTTCCAGACAAACGATGCGGCGCCCCTTAGGGCGGTCGGGACGCCCGACAAGGCGTTCGGCTTCTATGACGCCACGGTGGACGGGGGCTGGAGCGTGCCCGGCGAGCCCTACACGAACGCGTCCATGGAGCATGGCCGCGAGTTCAAGTGGTGGCGGGCGAGGATGCTCGGCGGCAGGACCAACCACTGGGGGCGCATCGCGCTCCGCAACGGCCCCTACGATTTCAAGCCGCGCAGCCGCGACGGTCTCGGTTTCGACTGGCCCATTTCCTACGAGGACGTCGCGCCGTACTACGACAAGGTCGAGATGCTGATCGGCGTCTATGGCTCCAACAGCGGGCTTGAGAACACGCCCGACTCGCCGGACGGCTGCCTGCTGCCCACGCCGAAGGCGAGGATAGGCGAGCTTCTCGTGCGCCAGCGCGGGCGCAGGCTGGGGATTCCCGTGATCCCCATCCGCCGGGCCGTCCTCACGCAGCCGCTCGACCACCGGACCATCCCTGCCAAGCTTCATCCCGGCAACGCGAAGGCCCAGCGGGTCCTGGCCGAGGACATGCAGAACAGGGCGGCCTGCTTCTGGGCCACGGCGTGCGGAAGGGGATGCTCGATACGGGCAAACTACCAGTCGACGACGGTCCACCTGCCCCCGGCGCTGGCCACGGGCAACCTGGACATCGTCACCAACGGGATGGCCCGGGAGGTGACGCTGGACCCCGCCGGAAAGGCCACGGGCGTGGCCTACATCGACAAGACGACGGGCCTCGAGCACCACGCCTCGGCGCGCGCGGTGGTCCTGGCGGCGAGCGCCTGCGAGACGGTGCGCCTGCTCCTCAACTCGAAGTCCAACCGCTTCCCCAACGGCCTGGCGAACTCAAGCGGGCTCGTGGGGAAGTACATCATGGACACGGTCGGCGCGGACTGGGGGGGCCAGATACCGATTCTCGAGAACCTTCCTCCGCTCAACGAGGACGGGGCGGGCGGGGAGCACGTCTACACGCCCTGGTGGCTCTACAAGGAGCAGATCGCCGGCAAGCTGGGCTTCGCGCGCGGGTACCATGTGGAGATCGGGACGGGGCGCGGGATGCCCGGTGGGTACGCGCCCTACCTGCCCAGCTCCGGGGGACGGACAACCTACGGCGCAAGGCTCAAGCAGGACGCCCGCCGCTACTACGGCTCCAATGTCTGGCTCACCGGGCGGGGCGAGATGATCCCGAACGCGGACTCGTTCTGCGAGATCGACCCCAAGGTCGTCGACAAGTGGGGCATCCCGGTGCTGCGCTTCCACTGGAAGTGGTCCGAGCACGAGATCCGGCAGGCGGCCCACATGCAGCGGACCTTCGCCGACTGGATCGTGGCGATGGGCGGCACAAACCGCAAGGAACCCGATCCCGACGGGCGCAAGGGGATCGAGCCCGGGGGTTCCATCATCCACGAGGTGGGGGGCACCATCATGGGAGCCGCCCCGGCCACGTCGGTGACCAATTCCTGGTCGCAGGCCTGGGACGTGAAGAACCTCTTCGTGGCCGACGGGGGCGTGTTCGCCTCGAACGCGGACAAGAACCCCACCTTGACGATCATGGCGCTGGCATGGCGCACCGCCGACCGCATCCTCGACCAGATGCGCAAGGGAAACTTCTAGGAAACGACCACACCCATCCCGATGAATACTCCAGAACCCATCCGCATCGACCGGCGCGTAGCGATCAAATGGATGCTCACGGCCAGCGCCGGGGCGATGCTCATCCGGACGCCGTCCTTTGGGGGGGTGGCCCCCGAGACCGCCGCGTCCGCCGCCGGAAGGCCGGCGACCGGCTACGGCACGGATCCCGACCTGGTCAAGGGCTACAAGCCCGGCGACCTCTGGCCTCTCACGTTCACGGCGGCCCAGCGCCGCGAGGCCGCGGCCCTGTGCGACATCATGATCCCCGCGGACGACCACTCGCCCAGCGCGTCGGCCGTGGGCGTGACGGACTTCATCGACGAATTCGTCAGCGCGCCGTATCCGGACAACGTTCGGGACGGCAAGAAGATCGTCGACGGCCTTGCGTGGCTTGACGCCGAGTCGACCAGGCGCTTCGGCGCGGTCTTCGCGGATGCGTCGGCCGGCCAGCAGGCCTCGCTCTGCGACGACATCGCGCCCGAGGAGCCCGCGAATCCCGACCTCAAGGCCGCCGCAGACTTCTTCAAGCGGTACCGGAACCTGGTCGCCAGCGGGTTCTACACGACGCCCGTGGGCATGAAGGACATCGGCTATGTCGGCAACGTGCCGCTCGCGCGGTTCGAGGGCCCCCCCGCCGACCTCGTCGAGAGGCTCGGCCTGACGGACGAGGTGAAGTGGTGAGCCCTGCCGGCGCCTAGACGGTCTTGGGCAGTGGGACGCCGAGGTCGACCGCGTGGGGATGGTGGCGCTTGGCGCGGAACAGCTGCGCGCGCCGGCTGAGCATCCTGTCCAGCTTGTCGGCGAGGAGCGACACGGCCTTGTGGCATTCGTCGGACTCGACGCAGGCGTTCATCGCGGGGCCGTTGATGGTGACATGGCCCTTCGCCTTGAAACGAGTGCCGTAGTCCTCCTTCGGGTCGCATTCGAGCTCCACGCGCAGGCGCAGGATGCGCTCCTCATGGCGGAACAGCCGCTCGGCCTTCTCCTGGACAAACGTTTTGAGGGACGGCGTGAGTTCGAGGTGGATGCCCGAGACGATCAGTTCCTGCTGGTTTTGTCTGTTCATGGGTGTGCGCTTGATTCTTGTTTGACTCGACGCAAAGTGACCGAGGACCGAAGCGGAATAATCAACCCCTGCCATTCAATGCCGACGCCCGACGCCGCTCTCAATAGCTTCTCCGCGGTCATCATCACGGGCGGATCTTCCGGAATTGGAAAATCGTTCATTGAACTATGCTCGAAGATGCGCCCGGGGCTCGCTTTTTGCAACCTATCTCGGCGCGCGCCGGTCATCACCGGTACACAGCTTAATCTGCGCCATGTCGCCTGTGATCTTTCCAAGCCGGCGGACGTGGAAAGCGCGGTTTCGGCCATCGGGGATTTCCTGGCGCGCGAGGCGCCGGCCGGGCGGATACTCCTCGTCAACAACAGCGGCTTCGGCGTCTACGGGCTCTTCCCGGAGCCGGGGATAGCCCAGCAGCTTGAGATGGTCGACGTCAACGTGCGCGCCGTCCTCCATCTGACGGGCGCGCTCATGCCGGCCATGAAGGCGCGCGGAGGGGTGATCGTGACCGTGGCCTCGACGGCCGCGTTCCAGCCGACGGCCTACCTTGACACCTACGGGGCGACCAAGGCCTTCGTGCTTCACTGGAGCCTCGGCCTCAACGAGGAGCTCCGCGGGACGGGGGTGAGCACCCTCGCGGTGTGTCCCGGACCCACCTCGACCGAGTTCTTCAGGCGCGCGGGGCTCGCCGAGGGCTCGGTGCCCGATGCGCTCGGGGAAACCAGCGAGCAGGTCGTCATGGCCTCCCTGCGGGCCATAGCGGCCGGCAAGGCGATGGTGGTGAGCGGCTGGAAGAACAAGCTCCAGGCGGCCGTGGTGACCAAGCTTCCCAAGCCGCTGGCCGCCAGGCTCGCGGCGGCCGTGCTGGCGCGGACGCGGAAAAGCAGGATGAAGCCGTGAGCGACGGCGGCCACGGCGGGCCCCGGGCGTCCGCGTGGCCCAGGCGCCTTTCGCAGGGACCCGCCAGGATGATCGCGCCCGCGGAGCTGCGGACGTGGATTGTCCACGAGGACGACCGGCTCCTCGTCGTCGACAAGCCGGGCGATGTCGTGTGCCACCCCTCGAAGCACGGCCCCTGGTCAAGCCTCGTAGGGGCCGCGCGCGAGCACACCGGGCTCGGAATGGTCCACCTGGTCTTCAGGCTCGACCGGGAGACGAGCGGGGTCGTCGTGCTGGCGAAGGATCCGGCCATGGCGGCACGCCTGCAGACGGCCATGCAGGAGCGCCGGGTGGGGAAGGCCTACGTCACGCTGCTCACCGGGGAGCTCACCGGCGCGGTGACCGTCGACCAGCCGCTCGGCGCCGACACGTCGAGCCCCGTCTTCATCAAGTCGGCCGTTCGCGGGGACGGCCAGCCGTCGGTGACCCGGTTCGAGGCCCTTTCGCGGGCGGGGGGCTTCACGCTCGTCCGGGTCACGACCGAGACGGGCCGCAAGCACCAGATCCGGGCCCATGCCCGATGGCTGGGCCACCCCGTCGTGGGGGACAAGATCTACGGGCCCGACGACCGCCTCTACCTCGAGTTCATCGACGGGGGCTGGACGCCCGGGCTTGAGGCGCGCCTGCTCCTGCCCCGCCAGGCCCTCCACTGCGCCCGCATCGACCTTGGGGGCGCCGGCATCCCGTTCGTCTTCGAGGCACCGCTGCCGGCGGACATGCTCGGTTTCTGCCGGCGCCACGGCCTGGACGCCGCGAAGGCGGCCGCCGCCTTGGCTTGATTTCACGCGCCGGGAAGGGTGGGCGCAGGGAGCGGCCGGCATATCGCGCCCTAGGTCCTTTTCAGGACGGCCACCGACTGGCCGAGGTTGCCCATTCGTCCCATGCGCATCCCGCTCTCCCAGCGGATCTCCTCCGGGATGGGGATGTGCGGCGTGTCCCCGTCGAAGAGCTGGACGATCTCGAAGCCCGAGTCCCCGGCCCACGCCCGTATCGCGTCGCGATCGATGAACTGGTTCAGGTGCTGGCCCGGGGCGCAGTTGTCCACCGTCGTTATGAAAGCGGTCCAGTGGGATCGGATTCGGAATTCCAGGAAGGAGAACACCAGCTGGCCGCCGGGCCTGAGCACCCGCGCGGATTCCCTGAAGTAGCGGAAGATGTCCTCGTGGAGCAGGTGGGTGAACACGGAGAAGAAGCATACGAAGTCGGCCGCTCCGGCCCCGCACGGGATGCCCGTCCCCTCGGAGCACACGAAGCTCCAGTCCGGCCGCCCGGAGATCTCGGAGGCGTACTCAACCATGCACTCGACGACGTCGCATCCGACGTACCGGATGCGCGGGAACGGAGCCAGCTGCACCGAAAGGCGCCCGCTGCCGCAGCCGACATCGACCACCAGCTGCCCGTCCATGAGCCCCAGCGAGCGAAGAAGGTGGTGCTCGAGCTTGCCCACGGCCATGAACTCCCCGCCTATCGCCGCCCGCATCGCCTCCTCCTTCTCAAGGCGGGTTTCCAGGGCGGCGACGTGGTCCTGGTACGACTTCTTGTAGTTGGTGACCGTCATGGGCTGCCGATAACACACCGCGCCGCGGGGGCGCGGGTCCTAGCGTTCATGGGAGCGGGGCCCCAGGCCGAGCGACCTTTGGGGGCGGGCGCCGGAAGGTTTCTCGGCCGCCGCCGCGTGCCGGCGCCGGAGCAGCGCGGCCACAAGGGCGATCGACCGGAGGCCGGGACGGCCCGGGCGGGCCCTCAGGTAGAGCTTCAGGATGTTCGGCAGCTGCATGGACTTGATATCGGGGCCGTCGTGCGGCGGATCGTGGAAAATGGAATAGGGTCGTCGTCTCCCTCTTTGTGACAATCGACCCTGGCAAAACCGCCATCGCGCCGCTTTCGCCGGCGCGCCAACCGGGCCGGGTCTCCCCGCGGCTCAGGCGCCCGGGCGGGCGGTCATGAAGGCGATTGCCGCCTGAAGGGCGGCCCGCAGCGCCGCCACGCGCGTCTCGAGCGGCAGCGCCGACGGGGTCTCGATCGTATAGGACAGGCGGGTATGGTGCACCTGCAGGTAGATCGACTCCGGCCACTTTTCGCGCTCGAGGGGGTCCAGGTGCGGGCGGATGATCCCCCCGCTCGCCTCCCGTCCCTCTATGATGGGGCTCTGGTCGATCGGGCAGACCGGCGACACGGCTGCGATCATCGGTCCGGCGAGGCTGGGGCGGCCGTCGGGATTGAGCTCGTAGAGGTAGAACCCGGACGACTCCCAGTCCTCGTGGACGCATACGGCCAGGTCGAAATTCGGCTGGCGCGAAAGCCACCGGACATGGGCCTGGACCTCGGGCGAGGCGAGGTGCCGGTAGTCGCGGTTGAGGTCCGTTCCCGCGGCGTTCTCCCGGGTTCCGCGCGCCAGGCCCTGGGGATTGAGCATCGGGCAGATGAACCAGACGGCCCTGCCGTCAAACTCTCCTGACTCCATCAGCGAGAGAAGGGCGAGGGGAGGGGCGGGCTCGTCCCCATGGATTCCCGAGGACAAATAGATCCGCGGCCGCGGCCCGGCGGTGCGCTTGGTGAGCGCGAGCAGCGGGAAGCCGCCGGATTCGCCGAACGGCTCTGATCTGAACGCGGCCCTGGCGCCTGCGCTCTCAAATCGCGCGGCAAGGGCGAGCGGGTCAAGGGGTGCGGCTTTGACAGCGGACATGGGTTGGTTCTTGCTGGTCCCTCGCCCGAATCACAAGCAGCAATCCACACCCCTTTCGATGTCACAGGTCCGCGTCCGCTTTGCCCCCAGCCCGACCGGCTTTTTCCACATCGGGAGTGCGAGAACGGCGCTGTTCAACTGGCTCTACGCCCGCCACACGGGGGGCGTCTTCATCCTCCGGGTCGAAGACACGGACCAGGCCCGCAACAGCGAGGAGTTCCTCAGCCTGATTTACAACAGCCTGCGCTGGCTCGGCCTCGACTGGGATGAGGGACCCGAGGCCGGCGGGGAGTTTGGGCCGTATCGCCAGAGCGAGCGGGCGCCGGTCTACGCCCAATTCCTGGAGCGCCTGAAGGCCTCGGGACGGACCTACGAGAAGGACGGCGCCCTCCTTTTCAGGATCTCCGGGGAGCCCCAGGTGATCGAGGACGCCATCCGGGGACGGGTCGAGCGGACGGAGGAGAAGGATTTCGTGATCGTGCGTTCGGACGGCAAGCCGGTCTTCCATTTCGTGAATGTCGTGGACGACATCTCGATGCGGGTCACCCACGTCATCCGGGGCGAGGACCACCTGTCGAATACCAGCAAGCACACCGAGCTCTTCAAGGCGCTCGGCGAGCCGATCCCGGTCTACGCCCACATTCCGCTCATCCTGAAGCAGAACGGCCCCGGGAAGATGTCGAAGCGCGACCAGGGCGCCCTCGTGGAGGAGTACCAGAAGAGGGGCTTCCTGCCGGAGGCCCTCGTGAATTTCCTGTGCCTCTTGGGATGGTCCCCCAAGGACGACCGCGAGAAGCTGCCGCTCGCGGAGATCGTCAGGCTCTTCGACTTGCCTGGGGTGAACCAGAGCAATGCGCGCTTCGACGAGAAGAAGCTGGCCCACATGAACATGGTCTACCTCCACGAGATGGTGCCGGAGCGCTGCTTCGTCCTCGCGCGGGACTTCCTCTTCGCGCGGAATTTCTTCCCAGAGGGGGCACCCGACGAGGCCTACCTGCGCGAGGTGATCGCGCTCTGCCAGCCGAAGGTGCGGGCGATCGAGGACCTGCCCGGCTTCATAGGTTATTTCTTCAGCGATGACTTCGCCATCGATCCCAAGGCGAAAGAAAAGGTGTTCGCGAAGGGGGATCCCAAGGGCCGCCTCGGCGAATTGCTCACGTCTATCCCAACGGCCGATTTTAGCAGCGACGCCGCGCTCGAGGTCCTTGTGCAGGGGCTCGCGGCGCAGCACGGCGCGGGGACGGGCGACTACATCCATCCCGCGCGCCTGGCCGTGTCCGGGTCGGGCGTCGGTCCGAGCTTCTACGGGCTGCTGCGGGTGCTCGGCCGGGATCGGGTCGCCGCCAGGATCGGACGGTTTCTTGCAACGGCTTGACGCCTTGTCGGGCGAGCGGTTTGATCCGGCCCCTAAGCTCATTTCGCGGGTGTAGCACAATGGATAGTGTAGCGGCCTCCGAAGCCGTTGATCCGGGTTCGACTCCCGGCTCCCGCACCATCTGACGGGTCTAGTTCGGGTCTATACCGGATCTCCACCACGGTTTGGGGACCGAAGGCAGTCTTTACGGGTCTAGTGCAAAGATTGGG
>PLKS01000162.1 GCA_003140665.1 Opitutaceae bacterium | reverse complement strand
CTCCCGCTAGGCGGGAGAAGTGAAAAATTACAATGCACACAAGTAACCGGTTTGCGGTAGTCGTCAAGGCAGTCGTGCAATCATTTTCATCATTGTAACTCAAACATTTCATATGCAACATTTTAAATATGGATAATTTCCACGGGTCCGCCCTCGCATTTCCATTCGTCCCCGCGTGTCTTTTGCGGGTGAGCGGTGCGGACGCGGCGGCCTTTCTGCAGGGCCAGTTCTCGAACGACCTGGGCGGGATCGAGCCCGGCGGGTCCGTCTACGGACTCTGGCTGGACCGGAAGGGCCGTGTCATCGCCGACAGCCATGTCATCCGGGCCGGGAAGGACGGGGGATTCTGGGTCGCCAGCGTCTTGTCCCCCGCGGCGGTCGTGGCGCGCCGCCTCGGGGATTTCATCATCGCCGACGACGTGGAGATCGAGGACACCACCGCCGGCTGGCGCGGCCTCTCGCTCATCGGCGCCGGCACGGGCGCTTGGCTGAAGCGGGATCCGCGGGCGGGCTTCTTTTTCCCCGGGCGCAGGGCCGCGGCGGAAAACTGGGAATGGCTGCATCCGGCGGGCGACTCGGAATCCGCGGGCGCCGCGGCGTCCTGGGCCCGCATGGCGGAGCCGGCAGACGTCGAGCGCCTGCGGATCGCGGCGTGCATCCCCGCGATCCCGGCCGATATCGGGCCGGCGGACCTTCCCAACGAGGGCGGCCTCGAGGTCCAGGCCATCTCGTATTCAAAGGGATGTTACCTCGGCCAGGAGGTGATGGCCCGGCTCAAGTCCACGGGGCGCGTCCGCCGGGCGCTCGTGCGCGTCAGGGGAGGCGGGGCCGCTCCAACGCTGCCCGCGGCCCTCTGGAACGGCGACCGCAGGGAGGGCGAGCTGCGCTCGGCCGTATCCGTGGCCGGCGGACGGGGCTATGAGGGCCTCGCCCTCGTTTCCACGGCCGCCGCGAAGGGCGGGGGAGCCCTTTCGCTCGCCCCGGGCGGGCCGCCGTCGGTCGAGGCGGTGTTAAATTCCTGACAATGCGCCGGCTGGGTCGGAATGCGTTTGACCGCGCCTATTCGAGCCCATTGCCTCGCGGCAAGCTCCCCCATGAACAAGGCCGAACTGGTGAATGAGGTTCATCGATTGCTCGGCGACGGCACCTCGAAGGCCGCGGCCGAACGCGCGGCGGATTCCGTGCTGCAGGCGATCAGGCGGGGGCTCAAGCGGGACGCGGAGGTGCACCTGGTCGGCTTCGGGACATTCACGGTGGCTCAGCGCACCGCGAGAAAGGGCTTCAATCCGCACACGCGGCAGCCGATGAAGATCCCCGCGATGAAGCTCATCCGCTTCAAGGCGGGATCAAGCCTTCGCACCCTTCGCTGAGGCGATGACGGACACGCTCATCGAGAGGTTTCGCGCCATTCACGGGCGCGCCCCCGAGATCGTCTCGCGGGCTCCGGGCCGGATCGAATTCATCGGAAATCACACGGACTACAACGGCGGCCCCGTGCTGGGGGCCGCCATCGACCGGAGCGTCTGGGTCGGCCTCGCGCGGCGCCCGGACGGCAGGCGCAGGTTCGCAAGCGACGCCCACTCCGGGCCGGTCGACCTCGCGTCGGACGCGTTTGAGCGGGCCACCGGCACGCAGTCGTGGGTGAACTATCCCCTCGGGGTCCTGGTCGCGATGCGCGACTCCGGGATCGGAATACCGGCGGGTTTCGACTACATGGCCCTTTCGAACCTGCCGGCGGGCGCGGGCCTGAGCAGCAGCGCCGCCATCGAGCTCTCCTCCTGCATCGCCTTCCTCGAGGCGGCCGGCCAGAGCGTCCCGCGCGAGGTCCTCGTGGCGCTCGGCAAGCGCGCGGAGAACGAGTTCGTGGGCATTCCCTGCGGGATCCTGGACCAGGGCGTGTCCGGATTCGGGAAGCGGGACCACCTGGTCCACATCGACTGCCGGGGCCCGACCTTCACGACCGTGCCCCTGCCGGCGGGATCCAACTTCTGGGTGTTCAACACGCATGTGAGGCACGCGCTCGTCGACGGCCTCTATGCCGAGAGGCACCGCGAGTGTCTGGAGGCGGCCCGCGTGATCGGGGTCCCGCTCCTTGTCGATGCCACGCCCGCGATGCTCGCGGCTGCCGAGACAAGGCTGTCCCGGTCGGCCTACAAGCGCGCGCGGCACGTGGTCGACGAGATCGCGCGCGTGGAGCAGGCTGTCGCGGCCCTGCTCGCGGGCGACCTTGCGGCCGTCGGCAAGCTCCTCTTCGCGTCCCACCGGAGCTCCCGCACCTGGTTCGAGAACAGCAGCCCCGAGCTCGATTTTCTGGTCGAGAGCCTTGAGCCGGAGAAGGGCGTGTACGGCGCGCGGCTCACGGGGGGAGGGTTCGGCGGGGCCGTGATGGCGCTCGCGTCCGAAGCCTTCGGAGAAGAGGGGGTCGGGCGGGTCGCCGAGGCCTACCTCGCGCGCTTCGGCGCGAGGCCCGACGTGCTCCATGCGCGGGCGGACGACGGCGCGGCTCTCATTTCAAGAGGGCCGTGAGCTCGGCGAACCAGGCGTCGACCCAGCCCCGGACGAAAAGGAAGTNNCGTGCACGCCGAGGCCGATGTCCGCCGGGACCCCCTCCGGGGTCTCGGCACGTGGCGCGCCGGAGGAACGCGTGCCGGCGGCCTTCTGCCATGCGACGGCGGCCCCGATCCAGACCGTCCCGAAGGCGGCGCCCCCGAAGATCGAGAACAGGGCGCNNTGGCGCCCACGAATTTGACGTCCCCGAAGCCCATCGCCTCCTTCTTTAGGAGGGCCTCGGCGACGAGCGCTATCCAGAGCACGATGCCGGACCCCGCCACAAGCCCCACGAGGGACTCCGAGACCGAGCGCACGCTGTCCAGCGCGAACACCCCGCTGTGCTGCCCGTGCAGCGAGGGAACCAGCGCCGACAGGATGACGCCCTCGATCGCAAGCCCGATCGTGAATCCGTCGGGAATGATCATGTGGTCGAGATCGATGAACATCCCGCAGATCAGCGATCCGATGAACACCCAGCCGCACACCGCCGGCCCGGGCGGAAGGCGCAGCCAGCATGCGAGGAAGAGCGCGGCGGTCAGCAGCTCGACCATGGGGTAGCGCGGCGAAAAAGGGCGGCCGCAGCAGCGCGCATGGCCGCGAAGGATCAGCCATGACAGGACGGGGATGTTGTCGTACCAGGCGATCGGGGCGCCGCAGGCGCAGGTCGATCCCGGCCGCACGATCGATTTTCCCGCCG
>PLKS01000032.1:20092-50528 GCA_003140665.1 Opitutaceae bacterium | reverse complement strand
ATCGTCAGCCAGGCGCTGACCCTCTACACGACGCCGGTGATATACCTCTACATGGACCGCCTGAACAACTGGATCGGAAAATTCGGCTTTGCCCAGCCCCCGGGTGAGACCGTGGCGACGCCCGATCCGGCAATCCCATGAGGCCGGCGAGGGCAAGATCGATCCTCGCGGCCTTCGGCGCCGGCCTGCTGGTCGCGGGATGCGACCTCGCCCCGCACTACGAGCCACCGAAGGCGGAGGATTCCGGGAGCTTCAAGGAAGCGGTTCCGCCGGCGCCGGCCGAGGCGCAGGGCTGGAAGATCGCCGAGCCGCGGGACGACGCCCTCCGGAACAACTGGTGGGAGATGTACGGCGACCCGCAGCTCAACGACCTTGAGGACCGGGTGGCGATTTCAAACCAGACAGTCGCCATCGCGGAGGCGAATTACCGGGCGGCGCGTGCCATGGTCGGCGAGGCTCAGGCCGCTCTCTTCCCAAACGTCACGGCCGACCCCTCGGTTGTCCGGTCGCGCTCCAGCGCGGCCGTGACCTCGGGCGGTTCGTCCGGCCCCACCACGTCTTCCGGGGGTGGGGGAGGAACGGGAACCCGCACCTATTTCACGCTGCCTGCCGAGGCGTCCTACCAGGTGGACCTGTGGGGCAGCGTGCGCAACACGATCGCGCAAAGCTCCCGCAACGCGCAGGCGAGCGCCGGCGAGGTCGCTACCGCGCTTCTGACCACGCAAAGCGCGTTGGCGCAGGACTATTTCTCGCTCAGGGCAACGGACGAGCAGCGCCGCATCCTCGACACCACGCTGGCCGACTACGAGGCCAGCCTGCACCTGGTGCGCACGCTCTACAACAACGGCCTGGCTTCCGAGGAGGATCTCGCCGAGGCGGACACGCAGCTCGATGCCGCGGAGGCGCAGGCGACCGACCTCGGCATCGCCCGTGCGCAGTTCGAGCACGCGATCGCGGTGCTGATCGGGGTTCCCCCGGCGCATTTCTCGGTGGGGGTGAGGCCCTTCAACTCGGCGCTGCCGACAATCCCGGTCGGCCTGCCCGCGGACCTGCTCGAGCGCAGGCCTGACATCGCCACGGCCGAGCGCCAGGTGGCGGCTGCCAACGCGGGCATCGGCATCGCTCGGGCGTCCTATTTCCCGAACCTGACTCTGAGCGCCTCTGCTGGCTTCGAGTCGACGAGCCTTTCCTCGCTCTTCGATTGGCCCAATCGGTTCTGGTCGTTCGGGCCGAGCGTCGTGCAGACCCTCTTCGACGGCGGCTTGCACCGGGCCGCCAACGAGCTTGCCCGGGCGCAGTACGATCAAACCGTGGCAAATTACCGCCAAACGGTGCTTGCGGCCTTCCAATCGGTGGAGGATGACCTCACCAGCCTCAGGGTTCTCTCGAAGGAGGTCGAGCAGCAGCACAGGGCCGCCGTGGCCGCCCAGCACACGGTTCAACTGTCGGTGGTGCGGTACCAGAATGGCGTCGACAGTTACGTCAACGTCATCACGGCCCAGAATACGTTTCTCACCAACCGCCTGGCCGAACTGCAGGTCCAGCTGCGCCAGCTGGCGGCCAGCGTCTCCCTCGTCAACAATCTCGGGGGCGGCTGGGACAAGTCCCGGCTGGGAAAGACCGAGGCGATGGCGCAGCACCCGCCCGGAGCGGGCTCGAGGGCCGAACCGCCCCCGGAAAACGGAGGGCCCGGGATCCCCAATCCGGCGCCGCTGCCGGTGACGGTAAAGCGGCCCGAGGAACTGCTGAAGCAGGATGAGCAGGACATGTCGCCTGCGCCCACCCATTAGCGGCCCGGCGGTCCCGAGATGGCCGCTACCGCCTGTTCAAGGGCGGATGGCCTTGAGGCTCCGTGCCGATCGGACCGCGCCGGGACGAGCCCTCCGTCACTTAATCGTCAGCTCGTACCCGGCATCGGCATTGAAGGCATAGGGACCGGCGGGAGGCGCCGCCGTCGTGGTGAGCAGGATGAACCCCGGCCCGGGCCGCCGCACGTATGCCGCCGACCGCTGCTCGCCAAACCGAATCGGAGCCGAGGGAAGCTCCTTGGCCGCCGAGGGGTCGCCGGTCGGCGTGGAAGCCCCCTTTCTTTCCCCACGCTTTGCCTCCGGGGAACCGCCCTCGATCTGAATGCGCCGCTTCCCGTCCTTGAGGACCTCGAGGGGCGCCAGCTCCGCAAAGGGAGGCCCGGACGAAGCCGGGCCGACGAAAAGGAGGGTCACCGACGGTCCATCGGCTTCCGGGCGGGGATCCTTTCCATCGAATTCCAGGTAGCTGAGCTTCTGGCCCTTCTCGGACAGGCGCCTGACTCCCAGGGACACGAGGCCCAAAGGGCCGCCCGTCAGCTCGTCCTCGGTCATGGGGTGGGTCGTCTCCACCACGACATGGCCATTGTTCCTCGGCACAGGCTTCCAGGTTCCCGCGCTGAGCACGTAGGCGCCGCCGCTCTTCGGGAAGGACGGGAAGACGGAGCCGTCAGCCGGCGGCGAACCCGGTTCCGCCCCTTCGCACGGAGCCGCCAGAAACACACCCACCGGGAATTCCATCGCCCACTGCGGATCGCCCTTAATGCCGCCGGTGATCGCGTTTCCAATGAGGGCAAGCTGCAGCGTATGGGGGACGGGCGCCACGAGGAAGGGGACGGCAAGGCTGTCGCTGGTGTCGAATTCCCCCTTGCCGGTGGAGTCCAGGGTGATCGAGGCATCGGACGGATTGCACGTTCCAAGAAAATCCTGATAGACCCTCAGCTGGACGAGGGAATGAACGCTTGCGGCGATCGTGCCCTTTTGCCTGTCGATGCGGGCGACGCTCAGCCTAGCCTCGGTGACGGACCCCTGATCGTCGCGAATCACTCCATCGTACGCGATTCCCTCCCTCAACACGGCATTGAACCGCGCTGCGCGCGCCGCGCGGCTGGCGTCCAGGCTCGTCAGGTCGCCAGCCTGGACCGTCGCGAACCGGTAGGTGAACCTGTCGTCCTCCCCCTCGAGCGATCCCTCCCCGGCGCCAAGGCGGATCTCCAGGTCGTCGCGGTCGCCGAGCACGGATTCGGCCGGCGCCTCGTCAACGGCCTCCTTGGCGCCGCTCCGGAGGCGAACGGGCTCGCCGCCGGAGCGCCTCGAGTTCCCGATGATCGTGCCATGCAACGGCCGCTTCCACGAGCGGCTCGTGGATTCAATCGCGGCCTGGACCGATTCGCGATCCGCCGATCGTCCGCCAAAGCGCAGGAGGACGGGCTCGGAGACGCCGGAAGCCTTTGAGACGGCTGTGCCGTGATAGAGCGACCCGGGCGCCGTGAGGGAGGTGGCCCCGTCGAACTCCGCCTCCAGGGCCGCCTTCAGCGGAGGCACCTGACCCGCATTGAGGTACTGCAGCCGGTATTGGAAGAACCGGTTTGACTCGAAGAGGTTGCCCTTGGGATCCATCCGCAGCGCGAAGGTCCATGTCTGTGTGTTTTCCAGGAAGGGGCCCGCGTTTCGGATGGCCTGGTCGGGCGGCGAAGAAAGGTTCAGCGTCGCGTTTTCAAACTGGTCATCGGCGGACCATGAGCCATCGAATGCCCGCGCATAGTGCCACCCGCCGGCGTTGCGCAGGAGCGCCGTCACGCCGTTTCCCGGCGTAAGGCCGATGATCTCCAGGTAGAGCGCCGTGCCCTGCTGCTCGCCGGTCCGGATCGCGACTCCGCCAAAGACGCTGCCGGGAGCGATCCGGGCCATGAACGCCTCCCTGCGGAGATTGACCGTGGCGGCGCGCGCCGTCTCGAGGCTGTTCCGCGTCTCCGAGACGCGGTCCGAGAACGCCTGGAAACCCGAGGCGAGCGCGCGCAGCCGGAGGTCGTCGTTGGCGTCGCCCGCCAGGAACGTGGCGCTGCCGAATGTCGATCGTGCCTCTCCCGCGCGGTAGCCGCTGCCGAATGCTCCCGAAACCAGGGTAAAGCTCCAGCGTTCCCCGTCGCGATGGGCTGCGATGACCCCTTGGTAGCCGAACGACATGCCGGCTGGCGCGGTCATCCGCACGATGACCGCCTGATATGGGTCCGGCGGGAATGGCCTCAGCCGCGAGAATTCCGGCCTCTGGGAGGCCTCGTTGTCGGCCAGCAAGCGGCGCACATCGGCCGTCGAATCCGGATCCATCTTGAGCGTACCCTGCAGGTAGTCCGTCGAGTCTATCTTGGCATAGAGGGCGAAGACCGTCCTGGCCGTCGCGGCGACCGCCAGCTGCAGATCCGCGTCGTCCAGCCGGGTGATCGACATTCCCAGGTTGGAGAAACTGATTTTTCCGGCTCCCACGCTCTTGTTCAGGAACTCCGCCACGTCATCCGCGCGGACCGGCTTCCTCCACTGCAACCAGCCGAGTACGCCAGCCATAGCGATAGCCAGGATGACGCTTCCGGCAAGAAGCGACCGCTTTGCAGAAGTAAAGAGAGTCAGGTGCATCTTAACGCGCTGGGCTCATCGGGAAGGGGCATTCCAGCCCAGGCACATGGAGCGACGCGAACGAATTAATTCGGGCGCCGCTCGCCTCGGTGTCGGCCAATTCGATTAGCAGAAAATTCACCGGCTTTACGGGGTGTTGCCCGGCCGAAAGCCACGGCCCGAATGGCCCGGTTTCGAGCCGAAAGGGCCGGCGCCCGTCGACCCGCTCCTTGCGAAGCCGGAGATAATCCATTTCCTTGCCGATCCATGAAAAGAACCGCATCAGCCATCTGGCAAGGAAACCTGAAGAACGGCAAGGGCACGCTGTCCACCGACAGCTCGGTACTCAAGCAGACCCCATATTCCTTCGCGTCGCGCTTTGCGACGGGAACCGGCACCAATCCCGAGGAGCTCATCGCCGCCGCGCACGCGGGCTGCTTCACCATGGCGCTCTCGGCGGCATTGGACGGGGCTGGATTCGTTGCCGACACCCTGGCGACGACGGCGGCGCTGACATTGGAAAATCATCCGCAGACCAGCTGGACGATCACGTCCATCCATCTGACCACGACGGCCACGGTGCCCGGGGTTTCTCCAGAAAAGTTCGCCGAGATCGCTGCGGGCGCCAAGGCGAATTGCCCCGTGTCGCGCGTCCTCAAGGCTGAAATCACGCTCGATGCCAAATTGACCTAGGCCACCCCCCGAGGGGATCCGACGAGACGGATCGCCGCGCCGCGGCCTCACCGAAACCGCATCCTCACCGAATTGAAGCCATCGTGGGAAATTTCCACGATGTCGCCCTCTGAAAGCTTCCAGTCGTCGAAATGGCTGAATTCAGCGGTTTGGCGGGGATCGACGTCTATGGTGACGGTCTTATGGCGGTCGTCCGCCCCATCCTCAAGGGTCAGCACGAGGGGGAGGCTCTCGCCGCATTGGTTCCCGATCGCCAGCACATAGCTGGAGGTCATCAGGGCCTTTCGTGAGGTTGCGATGATCGGAAGATTGCCACCGTGGCTGGCATAGTAGCGAAGCGGATGCACGGCGGACATGCCCTCTATCTTTTCCCGGAGGCCCGCGATGCTTTCGTTTCTCTTCTGGATCGTGGCCGCGAGCACCGCGATGATGATCACCGACGCCCCCAGAGCCGTAAGCAGGACGGCGAGGAGTAGGTCAGTTCGTTTATGGACGCGGGGCCGTCCTTTTGAAATTACGGGGTAAGTTTGCACAAGAGGATTTTGGGTTGGGACAGTGTTGGCTGGACGAAGAGTTTGCGACAAAGGTGCGAACCCGGGAGATCGGTCGAACCGAAGCCCATATCGTATGGCTATAGCAGAATCCCCATACATTTGGAGAGTAAACTTTTACATCACCAATATTCCGGCCGTGTGCCGCCGGTGGCGCCGATGGCCATCCGGCCGCACGTCCTTGAATGGGCCCGTGTCCATTTCGAAGGGCAGGTCGTCGGCCTCAACCCCGGGCGCCGGATCCTCGAGACACGGGCGTCCGGCGGGGATCGGATCGTGACGCGGCACTTGAACCCACGCTTCGTTTGCCGTAATGAGTGCGAGCATGAAATTAACTCCCCCTCTGCTTGCGGCCATTTCGATCGCCGTTCTATTCTGCGCGGCACTGGTCTATCTGGCCGTCGAGCTGGCGGGGGCCAACCGCGACCTCAGGGCGGTTAAGTACTCAAACGCAACGCTTGAGACGCACATGGCGTCGATCCAGGGCTCCATCGATGCCTTCAAGCAGGACATCAAGCAGTACGACTCGGCGGTCGGCACCCAGGGGACGATCCAGCTCCTTGCCAAGAGGCTCGAGAGCGGCGAGATGGACCTGACCCTGAAGTCGCTCAAGATTGTCGCCAAGGACAAGGCGGTCGTCTCGCTTGGATCCGTTCCCGATGTGGGCGGCATCATCCAGGTGGGATCGAGCGATGGTACCAGCCTTGCGGAGATCACCTCGGCGCCAGGGAAGAGCAAGTTGGGCTTCAAGACGACCACCGGGACCGACCCGGCGCAGGTGGTCCGGATCGCGACCTATGGCGACATTGGGGCCTATCTCCAAAGGGGGCCGAGCGATGACGTGGCAGGGAGAACCGACGGCGCCGGGTTCCAGATTCTAGACGACGGCGCCGACTTTTTCCTGGCCCAGGCCGGCGGAGGAAACGTCTCGATCGACACCTCGTCGGCGGATGAGCGGGCCAAGTTCAGCCTCTGGTCCGACGGCACCCCGAAGCGGGTCATCTATCTCTCGCTGGGCTCCAAGGACGTCACGCCGTTCGTCTCGGTGGCGGGGGCGCCGTCCGGCGATTCGCTGACGCTGCTTCCGGACCGTCTTTCATTGGCCAACCGCGACGGCAGCGTCGTCTTGGCGGCCGCACAGGACGGCGATGGAGGCTTTCTCTTCGTCAACGACAAGTCGGGCGCGCGGCGAGGGATAATGACCTCGGGATCCGACGGCCACGGGAGCATCTCCGTGTTTGGAAACGACAACCGATCCAACACGCTGTATCCCGAGTACAATATCCAGAAGTCGGGCAACAACCAGAAATGACCTGGGCCCTCGCATGGGCCGGCCGGATGCGGCAGGTCTGGGGTGTTCGCATCCTCGCCCTCGCGGCGCTCCTCGGGGGCCCGGCGCTCCCCGCATCGGAAACGGCCGTGCCGGTCACGCCCAATGCATCACCCGAGGCGACGGCCCTGCTGCAGCTCCTCTACGACATATCGGGCAAGTACACGCTGACCGGCCAGCACAACCCTCCGAACGCCAAGAGCAGAAATACCCAGTTTGCGGCCAATTACATCGGGAAAACGCCCATAATCTTCGGCTCGGATTGGGGCCATGCAAAGGCGGGCGATTCCGACTCCTACCTTGCCCGCCCGGATATCGTCCAGGAGGCCATCCGGCAGCATCGGCTCGGCTCGATTGTGGCCCTGTGCTGGCATGCCGTTCCCCCGACCTCCGACGAACCCACCACGTTCCAACCCCTTCCGAACAGCGATCCGAACGCCCTGGCGAGCGTGTCGGGGAAGCTCCTGGACTCGCAGTTCAAGGATGTGCTGACCCCGGGCACGCCCCTCTACGAGCACTGGTGCGCGCAGGTCGACAGGATCGCGGTCTTTCTGAAGCAGCTCCAGGACGCCCATGTGCCGGTCCTCTGGAGGCCGTACCACGAGATGAACGGCGACTGGTTCTGGTGGGGCGGGCGGACGGGCGAGTACAGCACGCTCGCCCTCTACAGGCAGCTGTTCGACCGCTTCGTGAACCACCACCACCTCAACAACCTGATCTGGGTGTGGAACGTGGATCGACCGAGCCAGCCGGGCCGCGAGCACGAGAAATACTTCCCCGGGATCCAATATGTCGATGTCCTCGCCCTGGATGTCTACGGGAGCGACTTCAAGCAATCCTACTACGACGGACTGGTGGCCCTGTCCCAGGGGAAGCCTCTGGCCCTCGCGGAGGTCGGAACACCCCCGTCGCCCGAGATCCTGCTCCAGCAGCCGCGATGGACGTACTACATGACCTGGGCCGGCATGGTCAGGAACACCCCGAGGAAGCAATACGAGGCCCTCATGGCGGATCCGCGCGTGCTCAGCCTCGAGGACCCGGCCTATGCCGCCGCCACGGAGGATTACAGGAGGGCCTGCGGCCTTCCACCCCTTCATTTTGAGCCCAAGCCGGCCGATTTTTCGGGTTCATGGGTGCTGGACGAGGACAGGAGCGACCTGGGCAGGATGGGGGCGGGCGCAGCGCCGGCGCGGATGGATATCGTCCAGGCAGGGAACGATCTTTCGATCTCGACCACCCGCATCCTCGAAAGCGCCGACGACCAGGTCACGGTGCAAAAGCTTACGCTCGATGGCGCCGAGTCCAGCTCGGTCTTCATGAATTCCCCCCGTGTCACCACGGCGCGCCGGTCCCCGTCAGGGGACGGGATCCTGATCGATTCGACCGTGACCATGGTCCGGCAGGGCGGCTCAAAGATGACAATAAAGGACACCTGGAAGCTGCTCGATGGCGGTCGACGCCTCTCCGTCGAGAGATTCACCACCGGCTTCAGGGGCGATCAGCACACGACGCTGGTGTTCGACCGGCGCTAGGGATGGAAGGCGCCCTGGGATCTCCGAGTCCCGCAGAGGCCGTCCCCATGGAGGTAACACCCTATTGCCCACGGAAGCCCGTCCCGATATCCTTTTCAGCCGAGAAAACCTTATGAAAAACACCCCCATCACCCGAAAGAAGATGATCCGGCTCCTTAACGAGGATCTGGCGCGCGAATATCAGGCGATCATCGCCTACATCGTCTACAGCCAGACGATGAAGGGGGCGCAGTATCTGCATATCGCGGGCGAGCTGGAGAAGCACGCCGCGCAGGAGCTGAGCCATGCCCTCCTGATCGCCAAGCAGATCGACTACTTCAACGGCACGCCGTTGCTGGCGCCGAAGACGGTGAAGTTCTCCGAGAAGGCCGCCGACAATCTCCGCTTCGACCTCGAGAACGAGCGGACCACGATCCTGCATTACCGCCAGCGCATCCGCCAGGCCGAGGACATGGGGGAATTCGGGCTGAGCGAGATCCTGCGCAGGATAATCGCAGAGGAGCAGGACCACCTGACCGACCTGGCGGACGCGCTGGGAATCGACACTCCCAAGCTTTAGGACGCCCTTGCCGCGGGCTCCGACGGGAAACGTTGTGTAGGGCCGCCGGACGGTCTACGTTGGACCGCTTATGGCCCTGCTCAGCCTTCTCGACATCAGCCTCAGCTTCGGCGGTCCCCCGATCCTGGAGAGCGTGAACCTCCAGATAGACCCGGGCGAGCGGGTGTGCCTGCTCGGGCGCAACGGGGCCGGCAAGTCGACGCTCATGCGCATCATCGGGGGCGAGGTCGAGGCGGACAGGGGCGAGGTCTTCCGGCCCGGGGGGGCCCTTTACACCCGGCTGAGCCAGGAGGTGCCCGTCGACGTGCACGGCCCCGTCCACGACGTTGTCGCCGCCGGCCTCCGGCAGGCCGCCCACCATGAGGAGGACTGGGAGCGCGAGGTCCGGCTCGAGGGCCTGCTGGAGCAGCTCCAGCTAGATCCCCGCGCCGCGTTCTCGACGCTATCCGGAGGCCTCAAGCGCCGCGTGCTGCTGGCCCGCGCGCTTGCGGGCCAGCCCGACCTGCTGCTTCTCGACGAGCCGACCAACCATCTCGATATCGAGTCGATACTCTGGCTCGAGGAGTTTCTCCTCCAATCCAAGCTCTCGCTCTTCTTCGTCACCCACGACCGGGTCTTCCTTCGCAAGCTCGCCACCCGGATCGTGGAGCTGGACCGCGGCCGCCTTGTGAGCTGGGCATGCGACTACGACACGTATCTCGCGCGCAAGCAGGAAGTCCTCGAGGCCGAGGAGCGCCAGCAGGCCCTGTTCGACAAGAAGCTCGCGCAGGAGGAGGCCTGGATACGCCGCGGGGTAAGGGCCCAGCGGTCCCGCGCGCAGAGCCGCATCAACCAGCTCATGCAGATGCGGGCCGAGCGCCGGGCGCGGCGCGAGCGAACGGGCAACGTGAACCTTCGCCTCGCCGAGGCCGAGCGCTCGGGCGTGAAGGTGATCGAGGCTGAAAACGTGGCCTTCGCGTGGCCCGATGGCCGCGTGCTGGTGCGCGATTTCACGGCCACCCTCATCCGCGGGGACAAGATCGGCATCATCGGGCCGAACGGGGTGGGGAAGACCACCCTCATCAAGCTTCTGCTGGGGCAGATCGCGCCGACCTCCGGCACGATTGCGCACGGCACCAAGCTGGAGATCGTCTATTTCGACCAGCTGAGGGAGCAGATCGACGACGCCAAGACCGTCGCCGACAACATCGCCAACGGAAACGCGACCGTGACGATCGACGGCCGCACCCGCAACGTGATCAGCTACCTGCAGGACTTCCTGTTTGCCCCCGACCGCTCGCGCACCCCTGCCGGGGTCCTGTCGGGCGGCGAGCGCAACCGCCTGCTGCTGGCCCGTCTCTTCACGAAGCCCGCCAACGTCCTCGTCATGGACGAGCCGACCAATGATCTCGACGCCGAGACGCTGGATCTGCTCGAGGACCTGCTTGTCGAATACCAGGGAACCCTGCTTCTCGTGAGCCACGATCGCGAGTTCCTGGACAACGTGGTGACCAGCACGCTTGTCTTCGAGGGCGCCGGCCATATCGGCGACTACGTGGGGGGCTACGCCGATTGGCTCCGCCAGCGAGCCGCGGCGGCGCCCCAGGCCGCGGCCGTCCCCGGTCCCCCGGCGCGACGGGACACGGTCGCGCCGCGCCAGGCGCGCCGAAAGCTCACCAACAAGGAGCGGGGCGAACTCGAGGCCATGCCGGCAAGGATCGAACGGCTCGAGCGGGAACAGGCGGAACTCGCCGGGAAACTGGCCGACCCCGTATTCTACAAGGGCGAACCTTCGGGCCCATCCGCCGCAAAGGCACGACTCGAGGCCTGCGAGCGCGATCACGCCGAGGCCTTTGCCCGCTGGGAGGAGCTGGAATCGCTCCGAGCCTAGGCGGTTCCTCGGACCCCCAAGCGGGGCCGGCGCAGGGAAACCGGACTATCCGGCGGCGCCAATCACGGGGTGGGGTGAACCGGGGCTTCCGGAGCCTTTTTTTCGCCTTCCGGCTTCCGGGTTGCGGCCTTTACCAGGAGCTCGCGCCATTTGCTTGCATCGATCTGCTCGAGAGTGCCGCCGAAGTGGATGTAGGAATCGAGCGCGGCAAAGGCCCGGCTGTCCTTCTGCGGTGGCAGCAGGCCGGCGGTTGCCAGGAGCTCGGCCGCCTTGCCGCGGATGCTGAGCTGCACGTCGACGCTGAGCGGCTCCTTGAAGAAGGGGAGGCCCTTGACCTGGGTGATCTGGCCGGAGCCCTTCAGGAGCTCGTCGGGTGCAGTCATTTCAATGTCGGCGAGGTGGATCGTTCCGTCGGAATCCCGAATCGCGGTGACCGTCATCTTGTCGAAGCCGATCTCCCCGACCTGGTAGGTGAAGTTGATCACCGCCTCCCCGTTCTTGCTGATGGGATTCTTGCCCGAGCTGACAGAGTCCCCCTTGAGCCCGAAAAACGAGCCGACGACGTAGCCCACGCTGCCCAGGGTGTCCGAAACCGGAGACGAGCCCTCCGGTATCGCGTCGGCCACGCTTGTCCCCAGAAGGCGGACGATCCCCGCCGTGCTTGTCAGCCGGAATTCCTCCTGGGCGCGGCTGACCAGGTCGCCCAGATTGACGCCCTTTCCCGCCAGAGAGCTTGCGACGGAGAAATGGCCCTCAAGCATCGGATCCTGCCCATGCTGCTGCGCCGCGAACAAGGGTGCCGCGTCGATCTCCTTTATCACGGGGGCCGTCGCCCGCAGGCTATAGGGAAACTCTGCGGCGGAATCGAACGAGATCGAGCCCTCGACGCCCGTCAGGACATGCAGACCGAACCCGCCTCGTCCGCTTCTCAACTGGATGGAGCCGCGATCGACGTCAAACGTTCCCCCGACGTAGGTCAGGTCGCCCTCGCCCGTCCTGAGCCGGTCCAGCGCCACCGTCACGTGGCCGCCCCAGTTTCCCCAGAACGGAATCACGTCCCGCGCCCCCCCGGGCGCCGGCGATGTTCCCGTCGCGAGCCCCGCGGCCGGCGGCATGGGGGCGCCTCCGGCCGCCGCCAGGGGCGCGGCCAGGAGTCGCAGCTGCTGAAGCGACACATCCCCGCCCGTGAGCTTGGCGTCGACCCAGTTGCCCGCGTTCTCACCGGACCATGATCCCTCGACGGACAAATCCGACATGCTCGGGCCCATGGCAATCTTCAGCGGCACGGTGAACGTTATCCCGCCGTCGGAGTCGATGTCCGCATGGACGCTCGCGCTGATCGAGTGCGCGGGGTCGCGCCCGGTCACGGCCACCTTTCCGTCCACATCCGTCGATGCGCCCAGGCTCACCGAGAATTCGCCGGAGGCCGAATGGGCCGCGCTCCCGGCAAGCATCGGGATAGCCGCCTGCGCCGCCAGCGCCCCCAGGTCGGCCGTCCATGTGCCGGAGACCGCGATTGGCTGGTCTGCTCCCCCGAGGCGGGACGCGCCGCCTTCGCTCGAGGCAACGCGGCGGCCGGCGCTGTCGACCGTAAGGGGAGCCCAGCGCACCCTCCATCCCTTCGAGTCATAGTCCGCGGCCAATGACAGGGAGAGGTCGAGGTTGTGTCCGAGCGTCCTTCCGGCGCCCTGAATGGAGACGCCCGAGGCCGTGATCGGCGTCTTTGGGCGAAGGGCGAAACCCCCGTCGGCGGCCAGGACCGCGAATTCACCGGCTGCGTCGCGCCCGGTCAACGAGATGCCCTTGGGCAGGCCTGAAAGCGATGCCAGCGGAAGCGCCCGTATCGAGACGCCGAGCCAGTCTCCGCGCGGGTTCGCCACCGTCACATCCCCGGTCCTCTCGTCGAGATCGAAGGGCTGGATCGATTCCACCGCGGCGGCGCCCCGGGCACCGCCAAGGGAGACGCTCAGGCGGGTGACGTGGAGCGACCGGCCGGCGTGGACCAGGTCGAAGCGGGTCCCGAACGACACGGCCCCAAGGCCCTCCAGAGCCGGCGCAAGCACGCCCAGGCGCCCGGCGACGGTGGTGACGTCCCCCAACATATGCACGTGGGCGAAAGCCGCGTCGGCGTCAAAGTCGCCATTCCCCGTCGCCGAAATCGAAGGCAGCGGACGGCCCGGAGCCAACGGCGCCAGGTCGGAATCCCGCAAGTCGACGCTCCACGTTCCCGTGGTCCGGAGCGCCGCGAGGGGAAATCGGCCCTGTGCTGTCGCAAGGTGCCGGCCGCCGCGGCCGAGGTCGATCGCATAGGTCTCCTCGCCGGCGCCTCGGGCCGCGGCGAAGGCGGCCGACAAGGTGAGGTCATTCTGGTGCGAACCGCTCAGGTCCGAGAATTGGGCCTTCATCTCGAGGCGGCTGAATGTCCTCGGGGAGTCCATCGCCACGGCGACGCTCCCGTGGGCATCGACGGTCGCCAGCGTGGCCTCGGGAACCACGGCGACCGCCTCGACCGCAAACGTGCCCTCGTGGCCGGCGGCCATGCCTCCCCCGGTGATGGTTATATGCACCTGGGCCGGCGTCTTTCCCGGAGGCGCCGCGAAACGGACGTCGCCCTCCAGGTCAACCCCGTCCAGCGACCCGTCGAAAGGCAGCCGCAGCCGGCTCAGTGTTCCGAGTAAGGCCCGGGCCGCCTGCGCCGAAACGGCCCCAGCCGCCGCCAGGGCAACCGGGGCGTCCGCAGGCCCGGGGCCGCGGCTTAGGTCGAGCGTCCAGCCCTTTGCGACCAGGCCGCGGATCTCGGCCTTTCGGCGGAGGATTGCAATCGTGAGCGGAAGCTTTGCCTGCAGGGACGGCAGGGTGAGCACGGCCCCGTCCGTTTCCAGGTGCAGGCCCTCGACGTCGACCTCCCCAAAGCCCGCCGACAGCGACTCAAGCGACCCCTTGGTGCCGGGCCGGCTGTTCAGCTCCATCCGCGCGAACCATGTCTGCGCCGCAGGTGCAATCGCGGCGAGGACAAGAACGGCGACGAGCGCGAACGCCACCACCAGGCAGGCCAGAAAAAGTCGGATGATTTTCACTCTATGGACCTATCCGTATGACCGCGCATCGCGGCAGAGGTGTCATCGAAGACGGCCGCGGCCGGCGTGTCAGCTGCTAATCCCTGGTCCCGCGGGAAGGAGGGAGCATTTCCGGATCGTTGACAGTTCCGGGCGCCCGATGCTCACTGCCGTTCCCCAAACCCCGGCTTGATGCCAGCCCTCGAACTCAAGGTACCGAAGATCGCTGGCGGCCGCATCGATGCCATCGACGAACTCAAAGGCGCCGCAATCCTGCTCATCCTGCTTTACCACGCGGGGGGCACCCTTGTCTGGCAGAATTTCCTGCACGGCGATGTGGGCGTCGACCTTTTTGTCATCCTGAGCGGAGTCGGGCTCGCCCTCAGCTCCCGCGCCGAGGCGGCGGGGGCGTTCCTGAGGCGCAGGCTGCTCCGGATTTTCCCCGCCTACTGGGTGGTGCTCACGTTCTTCGTCTGCGCCAACACGCATTTTCTCGAGCACCGGTACTCAGCGTTCAACCTGGTCATCCACTACCTCGGCATCCAGGCCTGGTTCGGCGATTTCTACGGGTTGGGAATCAATGACTCCTTCTGGTTCATCACGCTCATCGCCAGCCTGTACGTGATATACGCGTTCCTGCGGCCCGTCCTGGTCAGGCCGGACCTCATCATTTTCTGGGGCGGCGTCATCTCGGCCGTCGTCGCCTACGCGTATTTCCTGACGGGGCAATCCGGCTGCTTCGGGCACATCGGCCTACGCGTCCCCGGCTTTTTTGCGGGACTGCTCCTGGGCGCCCTCTTGCGCGACGGGCATCTTGAGATTCCGCTCTCCCCGGCGCTGGCGGCGGGCCTGGTGGTGATGATCTACGTTCCGTACACGCACGGCATCGTCTTCTACTCCGAGATCACCGCCCTGGCGCTGGCAATGGGTTATCTTTTCCTTTGGCGGGTGAGGGCCCCGGGCCGTCTTGTGGACCCGACCGCGGCCTTCCTCCGGTTCTTCGGGAAATATTCGCTGGAGATCTTCCTCATCCACCAACCGCTGATTCGCGAGTACAACTACTACCTCCACGGCCGCTTTTTCAACATATCGAATCCATCCGCGCTTTCCCTCATTGTCGGCATCCTCATCGGCCTGGCTGTCACGTTGGTGCTCAGCGTCGAGCTGCACAGGCTGCTGAACCGCCTTGGGGCGCCGTGGGGCGGGCCCAAGGCGGCGGGGCGGTGAGGCCATGGCCGGTCGCCGGCTGTCCGACAGGGGAGACCCCCGACGGTCGCCATCCGAAGCGCCGGGGGAGCGTGTCAATTCGGCCGCGCGTCCTCACAACGAATCGACGTCCAAAGGCCCTGGGCTACGGCGTGGCCGCCGGATCGGACGCGACGCGGCTCGATTTCAGGATACGCCCGGTGAATTGGGTGCCGCAGGCGGTGCCTCCTATCTCATTCGCCCCGACCTCTATTTCCGAGGGTGGTGCAAGCGGGAAGGACTCGTGGTTCTCTGAAATCACCTCCCGGCCGTTCCACCAGACATGGACGCCCGGTCCGGCCCCGAGCGAAGCCATGGCGATCCGCACCGTCTGCGGCTGGCTTGGATCCACGGCGAAGGGCTTCGAGATGTCACCTCCGGTGCCCCATCTGTCGTGCCCGACGGTGAACCGGCCCGCACCAAGGTAGGTCAGGTAGATGACATCCCCGGCGCCGGCGTGGCCGGTCGTAAGCAGCGGTTCCGCGGCGCCAGGCGTCGCCCATGGGACCTCAAGGACCAGAAGCAGGGCGCCGCGGGGCGGGGAGACGAATCGGCGCCAGAGGAAGGGTGCGGCGCACGCGATGGCGGCGGTGAGCACGGTCAAGACGCCCCATCGCCGCAGCCACTGCAGGACGGCCTCCTCGCAGGACGCGCCCTTGCTCATCCAAGGGTTCACCGTGTCCAGTGAAAAGGCCGAAATGAACGCCAGCCAGCCGAGCGCGCTCGCCCAGAAGGCGCAGCGGAGCAGGAGACCTCCCGGATAGTCCAGCCGGACCACGCTTCTTCCAGCCGGCACGATTACGCCGACGAAGCCTTCGCCTGTCCGCTCGATCGGCGCGGGCTCGCCGTTGACGGTGGCCCGGTATCCCGGAATGAAAAGCTTCGGCGTCTCGAGCAGGGCGGCGTTCCGGGATTGCACCTCGGCCTCGAACGGCACGAGCGAACGCAGCTCGATGACCCTCCTCGCGCTGTCAAGCCATTCCACGGTCACGCGGCCGAACAGGGTGTCCGGCACCGCGCCGGGCTGATTGGGGAAGAAATAGAGCCTCGCGTCCTCGGGAGCGGCCCCGTCATTGGGGATGGCTATGGTCCTGCTGTTCTCTGGGCCGGATCCAAACGACTTGGCCAAGCCGGAGGACGGGAGCCTGTATTCGCGCGCAAGGACCGGGCCGATGAGGCTGAGCGCACCCGCCGGCTGCCGCCCCAGGAAGTCAAAGCGCAGCAGCGACGTGTGGCCCGGTGCCAGCTGAACCGTCGCACCCAGCTCAGAAGTGCCCTCGTGCCTCTTGAGGTCGAAGCTCGCAATCGGAGGAGCGTTTCCTCCCGGAAGGGTCGTCGCGCCGTCGGCGATCACATCGAAGGTCTTCAGATCTAGCAGGCGTGTCTCGAGGATAGGGGACATCACGCCATCCGAGAAATAGGCAGGGATGACGTTGAATATGAGGTAGGACGATTTCGTGAGAACCACATTCTCCAGGCGGTGCGAGTTTTCCGACAAATCCCGGGTCATCGTGCCCCTTCGAGCAATCAGGATAAGCTCGTGGGCCTGTGACGCGCTCCATGCCAGGCCGATCGCCATGGCGGCGCCCAGCGACGCGGTCGCGATGGCCCGACCCCGCGCTATCCGCGAAATTCCCGCCATCGCCGCAAAAACGGCCAACGCGGACAATATGACGTAGAATCGCTGCATGGGCCATCCGTTCGTGACGGTTAGAACAGGAGAGGGCGCCCAAGACCAAAGCCGGGCGGTGACGGCCGGGATGGGCCACAGAAGAACAAGGAATGCCCCCACGCCCGCCAGCAGCATCGCGGCGGAGCGTCGCGCCCGAACTGCGATGAATCCCAGCAGCACGCAGCCCATCAGGGGGTAGCCCAGCTGAAGGTCACCTTCCAGGTCGCTGCCGGTGATAGGCAGAAGCGACGGCCGCCACGAGGCCGCGATGCTGCGCAGTATGGCGGCGACCTGCTCCGGAGCCGTCACATGCGGGGCGCGGAGCCCAAGGGAGGCCACCGAGACGAACACATAGCCCGCGAGGCAGGCGAACACGACGCCTGCAACCGACATCCGAAGCAGGATTCGCCAGCTCCACCCGCCGCGGAGAAGGATCAGCAGCCACGCGCCGAAAACGAGCAGGCTCGACCAGAATGCGATCGGCGGGTGTGACCACCAGAGCGCCGCCAGTGCGGCGGCCTGGACAGCCCAGGGGGACCATCGCCCCGGTTCGTCGGTGGCGTTGGCCACGCCCAGCACAAGCCAGGGCATGAACGCGATCGTCAGGAACGTTGCGATCATGTCCCCCTCGTAGAGAGGCACGAGGATCCCGGGAGAAAGCAGGTAGAGGCAGCCAAGGGCCGCCGCCTCCCACGGTTTGCCCGGGGCATAGCGACGCAGCGCGGCGTAGGCGCCGAGCGCGCCCAACACCGCGCTGATCAGGAGGATCAGCCCCTGCAGGCCGAATATCGGCAAGGTGTGCAGGCTGATGAGGTCGAGGCTTGCCCCAAGGTACTCAAAAAAGGGGGCTGTTCTGAGCGTGTGGATATTGCCGTTGAACGCGTAAGGCGACTGGCCCACGAGCAACGGGAAGATCCGCGAATGAATCTGCGCCAGGCTGTCGGAAAGCATGAGCGAGTAGTGGTAGGAGTCTCCGGAGCCCACATGCGCGCCCACAACAAAGGGCTGAACCGCATAGGCCGCGACGACCTGGAGTGCGGCGCCCCTCCAGCCGTCCGACCAACCCATGGGACGGCCGCCGGCAGCCCAGCGAAGCATCCGGCCAATCACGGTCAGGGCCGCCGCCAGCATGATCCCGAGCGAGGTCGCGGTGGCCCATCCCGGTGCGGGCGAGCCCTGAAAGTGCGCGAGCATCACGATCGCTCCCAGGCCGAGGCAGCGGGCGGCCAGCCTCCGGAATGGGGTTGAGCGGCGCGGCGCGCAGGCCGCTAGAATCCAAATCACGGCTGCCCCGACCGTGAGCACGCGCGTGAACGTTCCTGGCGCGTAGAGACGCCCGGCGGTCCAAATCCCCAGGGAGATCGTCGCCAGGTCCGACGGCAACAGGGCGGAAATGCCGGCCGCCGCTTCCGCCGGGTGGACAGCTGGACCGGCCGGTTCCCGATGGGTCATGTTCAAAAAGACTGGCGCGATTTTTGCAACGCAACCCCAAAACAGGATTCCCGGGGCGCCCGACCCGGCGATACACCTGAAAATGCAATCGACAGGGACCGCGCTTCCCAAAGCATCGGTGGGCCCATGGGAAAGCTTCAACACCTCTTCGTGCAGAACCGCGCGTGGGCGGACGAGATTCGCGCGCGGGACCCCGAGTTCTTTCTGAAGCTCTCGAGGCAACAGTCCCCAGAATATCTCTGGATCGGGTGCTCCGACAGCCGCGTGCCCGCGAACGAGATCGTCAACCTGCTTCCCGGCGAGCTCTTCGTGCATCGCAACATCGCAAACGTTGTGGTGCACACGGATCTGAACTGCCTCTCGGTGATGCAGTTCGCGGTGGATATCCTCAAGGTGAAGCACGTCATCGTGTGCGGCCACTATGGCTGCAGCGGCGTGCACGCCGCGCTGCGCTGCGATCGGGTCGGGCTTGCCGACAACTGGCTTCGCCACGTGCAGGACGTCTCCGAGAAGCACAAGGCCTCCCTCCAAGCCGTGCGCGGGGAACAGGCCCGGGGAAACCTACTGTGCGAGCTGAACGTGATCGAGCAGGTGGGCAACGTGTGCCAGACGACGATCATGCGCGATGCCTGGGAGCGCGGGCAGGCGGTCACGGTCCACGGCTGGATTTACGGGATAGAGGACGGGCTGCTCCGAAGCATCGGGATGAGCATCTCCTCGCTGGCGGAATTCGAGCCGCAGTACCATGCTGCGCTCGCGGCTGCAGGGTCGAGCCGCGCCCCGTAGGCCTAATTGCTGTCGCGGTGCGGGACCGCGCTCTGAGAATTGGCTTCGGCGATCTTCTGAAGGATTTGCGCCGCCTGCAGATTGAGGGGCGCCAGGCTCGGATCAGCTGCGATGGCCTGCAATTCCGGCCGCGCCTCCTCGAATCGGCCGTCATTGAGCCAATCGACAAGACGGGCCATATCCATCGCGCATCGGGCCATTTTCCGGGTCGACTCCAGCATCGGCCTCTCGGCGGGCGACGCCCGCCGGATCTCATCATCGAGCAAGGGAAGCGCCTCGTCAAACCTTGAGGCGCCAAGCAGTTCGTTCAGGCGGTCCATGCGGTCGAGCTTCCTCGCGTCCTCGAGCAGGCCGCGGGCGTAATGGGAAAGCCCTGAAGGCAGCGCCGGCGGCCCGTTGAGAAGGGCCTCAAGCTGCATTTCCCCTCCCTCCCTCGGCGCCTGTCGAATGGCCGGGACGGCGGCGCCGATGCCGACCAACGGGTCGGCCGGAAACCGCAGCGTGGCGGCGCGAATGGTCCTCGCGTCGGCATCGGTCACCGGGTCCAGGGCCCCCATGAGCCCCCCGAGGAGACGGGCCGCGCGCAGCGACGATGGGTTCGCCTTGGTCGCCCGCTCGCACAAGTCGGCGGCACGCCTCGCCTCGTCTGTTTTCAGGCCTGTCACGCCCGAGATCCGCTCCATCTGATTCTTTCCGACCGCAATGGCCTCGGCGGCAGTGAGCAGGATCCCCTGGTCGGACTCGCCCATGGCGATCGCCCCATTGAGATTTCGAATCGCCGACTCCCGGAGCTCGTCTGATACCACCTGGGGCGTAAGCAGTTCCATCTGGCTCCCGAGCCCCGCGATCCGCACCAATTGCCCGTCGATGAGGTCGGCGAGGCCCAGGAGCGCTTTCACCCGCCCTCGGCTCGGATCGGCAGCGAGGACCTCCAGCAACCTTGCCCTCGCCTCGGAAACACGCCCGGCCCCGAGCAGAAGCTCCGCCTTCGCCTGGTCGACGTCGAGCTTGGAGGCCGGTTCCAGGTGGATGTCCCGCTCTGTTTCCGGTCTCCGAAAGATGCCGGCGATGGGTCGATATTTTCCATGGGCAAGGTAGGTCCGCAGGCGCGTCTCGAATTCCGCCGTCGTGAAGCCAAAAGCGTCGGCGAACGCCTCCTCCGGATTCGTGGAGCCCCTCGCATCGAGGTAGCGCTCGATGCCCTTGATTCCGGAGCCAAACTGATCCCCGAACACGAGATAGTGGCAGGNNGAGCCATGACTCCGCGTAGAATATGGTGGTTCGGTTCGAGTCCGAGTAATTGAGAGCTCCCGCGTCGGTTGCCAGCAGCTGCGGGATCGGAATCCAGCGCCAGCTCCTCAGGAGCATGTCATGGCTCGGCAATGGCGCCCCGAACGTGAACGTGTCGCCCTTCATCGAAAAGGTGGAGTAAGCCTCCGCCAATCCCTCCGCCATCCACAGCGGCATGTCGGAATCCCCGGACAGGGTGATCCAGTGCGTCGCCTCATGGTAGAGCGCCCTTCGCCCCTCATCGCCGGCCTCGTCGCTCACGCCCGCGATGTTCGAGAACTGGATACGGGAGCAAAAGGCGCCGATCTTGACCGGCCGGCCGTCCTTGAGCGGCTTGAACGCGGTCAGCGCCCGATCGGACCGGAAGACGACCACGGTCAGGGGCGATAGCGAATGCGGGTCGATCTTGAAGACATAGCACATTCCATCCTCGAACTGGTGCAGCTCGACAGCCCACGCCTGGGTCTCCTCCCTGGATAGATCCGAGAACAGGGTGATATTGGGCATGCGGACCTTGAACCAAACCTCCGGCGCGGCCGACGCGGAGACGGGCAGCATCAATGCCAGCACCGCCACCATGCATCGCGTTGCTCGTGACNNGCTCGTGACACACCGATTCAACTGCTTCGCAACGCGCCGATTGACAACCCAGAATCGCGGGGGACGGCGTATCCGGCTATCATCCTCGCGCATCGGGCCTTTACCCCATGCGCCGCATGGCGCCCCCGTCGCGGGCCTTCCCAAAACGTCGCCGGAAGTGAACCATGCATCATTTAAGGAGTCTAGCTTTCCCATGCGCGCAATATGGAAGGGCTCCATCAGCTTCGGCCTCGTCAACATTCCGGTGGCGCTTCACAACGCCAGCCGGGTCGAGGAGCTCAAATTCCGGCTGCTCNNAAGGGCTACGAGTACGAGAAGGGCCGCTTCGTCGTCCTCAAGGAGGAGGATTTCAAGCGGGTCGACCTGGAGGCCACGGACACGATCGACATCGTCGACTTCGTCGAGCTGGCCGACATCAACCCGGTTTTCTTCTACAAGCCCTACTACCTTGAGCCGCTAAAGGGCGGGGCCAGTGCGTACAACCTGCTGCGGAGGGTCCTGGCCGAGACCGGCAAGGCGGGCATTTCCAAGGTCGTCATCCGGACCCGACAGCACCTGGCCGCGGTCAAATGCAACGGCAACCTGCTGGTGCTTGAATTGATGCGGTTCGAGGACGAGCTGCTGGCGCCCTCGGCAGTCAAGGTCGCCAAGGAAAAGGAACCCCGCGCCCGCGAGTTCGCAATGGCCAGGACCCTCGTCAACCAGATGAGCGACGAATGGAACCCCCACCGGTACGCCGACGACTACAAATCCGCGCTGATGAAGCTGATCGACAGGAAGGTCGCCTCGGGCGGCAAGGTTCTCCCTGAAACGGGGAAAAAGCCGAAGGGCGCGACCAACGTCATCGACCTGGCGGCGGTCCTGCAGGAAAGCCTCGCGCAGGCCACCGGCGCGAAATCGCCCAAGCAGGCGAGGCGGAGGAAGGGCCGAGGCGGCCGCAGGGCCGCCTAGCTCCCGCAAGGGCGGAGGAAGCATGCCAAAGATCCCGAAGGCGAGGGCGGTCAGCTTTTCCAACCTGGACAAGGTCTTCTTTCCCCGGACCGGCTTCACCAAGGGGGAAATGATCAAATACTACCTCGACGTCTCGGCCTACCTGCTGCCGCACCTGCGGAAACGGCCGGTGACGCTGATCCGCTTCCCGGACGGGGTGGACGGGGAGAAATTCTACGAGAAGAACGCCCCGCGCTTCACCCCGGGGTGGGTCAAGACCTGCCAAGTCCGACGGCGCCACGAGGACGGGAGCATCAACTACATCCTCATCGACAACGCGGCGACGCTGGCGTGGTGCGCCAATATCGCCGCCCTCGAGCTGCACCCGTTCCTGCACCGCGTCCCCCATCTCGACCGGCCGACCCATGTCGTCTTCGACTTCGATCCCGGGGAGGGATCGGATATGCTCACCTGCGCGGCGGCCGCATTCCGCGTGAAGGAGATCCTCGATGAGCTCGGGCTGGAGGGATTCCCCAAGGTCTCGGGTTCCAAGGGACTCCAGCTCTATGTTCCGCTCAATGTCAACGTGGGCTACGCGGCGACGTCGGCCTTCGCCAAGGCCGTGGCCGAGCTGCTGGAGCGGCGCCACCCGAACCTGATCGTCAGCGGGATGGCCAAGGCGCGGCGTCGCGGCAAGGTGCTGATCGACTGGAGCCAGAACTCACCCTCCAAAACCACCGTCGCCGTCTATTCGATGCGGGGAAAGGGGGAGTCGCCGTTCGTCTCGATGCCGGTTTCCTGGGACGAGCTCAAGAGGGCGGTCCGGTCGAGGAGCAAGAAATCCCTTTTCTTCACCCCGAAGGCCGCGATCGCACGGCTGCGAAAGAGGGGCGACCTCTTTGCGCCGGTCCTCACCCTGAAACAGGCGCTTCCCAAGGCGTTTGCACGGCAGCCGGAGCCGCTGGAGCGCTACGGCGAGAAGCGCGACTTCACGCAGACCCGTGAGCCGCGACCGGCCGTTCCCGCGCCGGCGAAGAGCCCAGGCGGCGGCCGCTTTGTGATCCAGAAGCACGCCGCCTCGCACCTTCACTATGACTTTCGGCTGGAAATGGGAGGGACGCTCAAGTCGTGGGCGATACCTAAGGGCGTCCCCACGGAGCTGGGAATGAAGCGGGCCGCCTTCCAGGTGGAGGACCATCCCCTCGGCTACCTCAAGTTCGAGGGCACCATACCCAAGGGCCAGTACGGAGGGGGCACGGTGATGGTCTGGGACATCGGAACCTATCGGCTGCTCGGCGGAAGCCATGCCGAGGGAAACCTGAAGCTCATGCTGTCGGGCAAGAAGCTGAAGGGCGAATGGCACATGTTCCGGATCCGCTCGGAGGAGAGCAAGCCCGTGTGGCTGATCGCAAAGTCCGGAACCCGGGCGAAGGCGATCAGCGCGCGCCAGGACGACCGGTCTGCGACGACGGGACGCTCGATGGCGCGGATTTCCGGGGACAACGATGCGCAGTGGACGAGCCGGCGGACGGCGTGAAGGCATGAGAACCCGAGGCGCCCGCTCGGGCCGGGCGAGCTTCGTCGAGCCGATGAAGGCGATTGGCGTCGCGAAGGTTCCCTCCGTCCAGGCGGGCGAGTGGCACTGCGAGATCAAGTTCGACGGATACCGCGCCATCGCCGTCCTCGAGCGCGGAAAGGCCCAGCTGTGGTCGCGCAACCAAAAGCCGCTCGACTACCCCGAGGTCATCCCGGGCCTCGAGGCGCTGAAATGCGCCGACGCGGTCCTCGACGGGGAAATCGTCGCTCTGGACCGGCGCGGCCGCTCCAGCTTCCAGACGCTGCAGGGCCGGGACCTCGGCAAACGTCCGCCGATCGTCTTTTTCCTGTTCGACGTGCTCGAGCTGGATGGACAATCGTTCCGCGGGGAGCCGATCGAGGCGCGGCGGGCCGCCCTGGAGAAGCTGCTGAGGAAGGCCGCCGGGGCTTTGCAGCTCTCGCCGTGGTTTGACGTGGAACCGGGGGTCCTTCTGGCGCAGGCCAAGCGCCAGCATCTCGAGGGAATAATTCTCAAGCGCCGCGGATCGGCCTATGAGCCCGGCCGGCGCTCGGGCGCATGGCTGAAGGTCAAGAATGTCAACGAGCAGGAATTCGCCATCGGCGGGTTCACCCCGCCGAAGAACAGCCGCGAGTTCTTCGGCGCCCTACTCGTGGGCCGTTATCAGCGCGGCAGGCTGCTCTATGCGGGCAAGGTGGGGACCGGCTTTGACCGGAGGCGCCTGCAGACACTGCACGACCGGTTCCGGGCCCTGACAGCCAAGGCGTGTCCGTTCGCCAACCTGCCCCTCGACAACCGCTCGCGCTTCGGCCAGGGCATGACCCGATCGGTCATGCGCACCGTCACCTGGCTCCGTCCCACGCTCGTGGCGCAGGTCAAGTTTGCCGAGTGGACTCAGGAGGGCATCCTGCGGCAGCCGGTCTTCCTCGGTCTGCGAAACGACAAGGCAGCCACCGAAACCCGCCGCGAGGCCGCCGCCATCTAGGCGGCGGCGGCCTCCCCCTCGGCGGCGCGCCCCCGTTTCCTCTCGAAGCGGTCAAATTTCCGCAGCGACGGGAAGAACCGCATCCACAGGACGGCCACAACGAGGGTCCCTACGCCGCCGAGGACGGTCGCCGGCACCGTGCCGAAGAGGGACGCTGTCACGCCGGACTCAAATTCGCCCAGCTGGTTGGACGTCCCGATGAAGAGCGAGTTCACCGCCCCGACCCGCCCGCGCATCGCGTCGGGCGTCTCGATCTGCACCAGGGAGCTGCGGATGACCACGCTGACCGTGTCGGCCGCCCCGAGCACGAGCAGCGCCGCAAAGGAGAGCCAGATGGAGCGCGAAAGGCCAAAGGCAATCGTCGCGATCCCGAACACAATCACCGCCGCGAACATCTTTCGCCCAACCTGGCGCCTCGCGGGCCGGCGGGCGAGGAGGACGGCCATCGCGAGGGAGCCGATGGCCGGCGCGGACCGGAGCGCCCCGAGGCCCCACACGCCGACGTTCAGGATGTCGCGGGCAAATGCCGGCAGCAGCGCCGTGGCGCCCCCCAGGAGGACCGCAAAGAGGTCGAGGGAGATGCTCCCTAGGATCACGGGATGGCGCCCGATGTAGTGCACCCCGGAGAAAAGGGAGGCGAACGTCGCCGGCTCGCGCACCCGGGTGCTCGGCGCCAGCCGCATCATCGCGATGAATCCCGCGCCCACGAGGACAAGCGCCCCGGAGACGGCATAGGGAACCGCGGCGCCGAACGCGTACAGAAGGCCGCCGAACGATGGGCCGACGATGGACGCGGTCTGGAAGGCCCCGGTGGCCCAGGCGATCGCCTTGGGGACGAGGGGCACCGGGACCAGCGTCGGCAGGAGGGCCTGCGTCGCCGGCCCCTGGAACGCGCGCGCGGCGCCGATCACCGCCACCATGGCGAATATCCCCGGAATCCCCAGCCAGTGGCCCCATGCCCCCAGGGCCAGGATTGACACGGCAAGTCCCTGGATGCCGAGGGCGACGCCATAGACCAGCCGCCGGTCGTACCGATCCGCGACGTGGCCCGCGACGAGCGTGAAGAGGACGATGGGGACGAACTGCACCAGGCCGACCATGCCTAGCTGGAAGGTGCTGTGCGTGAGGTAGTAGATCTGCCACCCGACCGCGACCGCCTGCATCTGGAACGCCACCCCCGAGCACACGCGCGCGAACCAGAACCACCCGTAGGCGGGATACGCCAGCAGGATATTGCGGCCATCGGCTCCCTCTTGGTTCTCGCGGTTCGGCATGGGTGGGAGGGATGACTCCACCCAATCTCCCTCGGCTCTGCACGTAGAATTTCGAGGTTTTTCAGGGAACAGGCGCCGTCCCCGATAGACTGTGTCACCTGATGGCTCCATCCTCAAAGCGCGTCGGGAATCGCGAGGGCCGGAGGGGCTCGCGCCTGCTCCGGGCGGCCCTGTTCACCCTGGCGGCCCTGCTCGCCGTCGCCCTGGTGGCGCGCATCCTGGCCCCGCACGTCATCCAAAGGTCGATCAATCACCGGCTGGACGAGATCCCGGGCTACGGCGGACGCGTGGGAGAGGTCAGCCTGCATCTCTGGCGAGGCGCCTACCGGCTCACCGAGATCCGGATCGTCAAGAGAAACGGCAAGGTGCGGGAGCCGTTCTTCGCCGCAAAAGAGATCGACTTGTCCATCGCCTGGCGGGAGCTTGTCCGGCGCAGGTTTGTAGCGGACATCCGCATCACCGACGGGCAGCTGGTATTCCTTCGCGGGCCGACAGAGGAGGAGAGCCAGTTGACGGCGGACTCCCGCTGGCAGGACGCGATCAACGACATCTTCCCGATAGACATCACGCACCTCGTGATCGACGGCGGCGTCATCGAGTTCATCGACACCACCCACGAGCCCCGCGTGGACATAGCGGTCCGGGACCTGAGGGTCGTCGCCACCGGCCTGCGCAACCGGCCCGCTGAGACCGGGCAGCCGTTCCCCGCCTACATTGACCTCTCCGGCCGCACGGCCGGCGACGGCGACCTCCGGCTCTACGCCAAGCTGGACCCGCTCGCGGACCAGGCGCACTTCCAGCTCGCGCTCGAGGTGAAGAAGGTCTCGCTGCCGGCGCTGAACGACTTGATGAGGGCCTACGCGGGGATCGACGTCTCCCGCGGCCAATTCGAGGTCTTTGGGCAGATGGCCATGCAGGGGGGCCACTATGAGGGCTACGTGAAGCCCTTCCTGGAGCGCGTCGACTTCAACTCGGTCGACGACAAGAGGAAGGACCTGGGAGAGCGGATATGGAAGGAGATCGTCGTCGGAGTGGCGGAGCTGTTCAAGAACCGGGGAACCAAGCAGCTGGCCACCCGCATGCCCTTCTCGGGCGACGCGAACAAGATGGATGTCAGCACGCTGGCGACGATCGTGAACGGTCTTCGCCATGGATTCGTGAAGGCGCTCCCGCATGCCTTCGAGGGAACCACGCATCCCGACGACGCCAAATCCTCCCTGCCGCCGGTGGCGCCGGCCAAGCCAGGAACGTAGGCGCAACCCTGGGCCCCCAGGCAACGTCCGGCCTAGGGTAACACCCCATATAAAAAAGTCCATTTGACGATAAGGTTGATCCAACCGGAAACGTTGGCATGGAATCTCTTAAACCGAACTCATCCCCGCGCCGACGGCCCCGGGGCAGCCGATCATCTGACCTGTGCCTGCCGGAATAGGGCGGGGGCGCAACGAGACGGCCGGATGTGAGCCCATTACCGTCCCCCCCGCCGCGCCCGGAGCCTCGCGGCCGCGCCGCGCTCTTTTCGCCCGCGACGACGACATGGTTCCGGCTTTTCCTGGCGGCATCGGCGGGGTTGTTCGCGGCCTCCGGGGTCATGGCCTACGCCTACTTCCATTCGACGTACTGGAACCGGATCGGGATCGCGCCGGAGCAGCCGGTGCTGTTCAGCCACCGCCACCATGCGGGAGAGCTCCGCATCGACTGCCGCAACTGCCACGCGACGGTCGAGACATCCGCCTTCGCCGGGCTGCCCTCGACCCAGGCCTGCCTCGCCTGCCACTCGCAGATCTTCACCCGAACCACGATGATCCGGCCGGTGGTCCAGAGCGCCGTCGAAGACGTGCCGCTGCAATGGAGCCGCGTGAGCCAGCTGCCCGCCCATGTGTTCTTCAACCACAGCATCCACGTCGCGAAGGGGGTGGCCTGCATCACCTGCCATGGCGACGTGGGCGCCATGGCGCTGACCGCCAAGGCCGAGCCCATGACGATGAGGTGGTGCCTCGACTGCCATCGCGACCCGGCGCCCCGGCTCAGCCCCCCCGACCGGATCTTCGAGGCCGTGGCGGGGCGGGAGCCGCCGAGGGCGGGGGGAGCGGAGCTGATGGAATACTATCGCGTGCGAACGGATTCCCTTACGGATTGCTCGACCTGCCATCACTGACCCATGCCGACGCGAACCAGCCAATCCGCTGAAACGCCACCCGGCATCTGGCGAAGCCTGGACGAGCGGGCGATGACGCCCGGTTTCCAGGCGCTTCTCGGCGACGAGTTTCCCCCGGGGGCAACCCAGTGGGCCGCCGGCCTCGACCGCCGTGACTTCGTCCGGCTGATGGGCGCCTCGCTCGCCCTGGGCGGCATGTCGGGCTGCGCCCGGCGTGCGGCCGAAAGGATCGTCCCCTACGTCACGCCGCCGGAGAACCTGCTTCCGGGCGGCGCCAAGTTCTACGCGACCGCGATCCCGGTCGAGGGGTTCGGACGCGGCATCCTGGTCGAATCGAACCTTGGGCGGCCGACAAAAATAGAGGGCAACCCGGAACATCCCGAGAGCCTGGGCGCCACGGATGCGATCACCCAGGCGGCGATCCTCTCCCTCTACGATCCCGATCGCTCGCGGGCTCCGCTTCGCGGCGGCCTGCCCGGTGGCTGGTCGGCGTTTGCAGCCGACTGGGGCGGGCGAAGGGGGGGATTCGCGGGGGCGCGCGGACGGGGCCTGGCGCTCCTCACCGAGCCCACCACGTCGCCGACCCTTCTGCGCGAGATCGGCCGGTTCCTGCAGGAGTTCCCAGGCGCCCGGTGGTACCAGCACACCCCGCTCGCGGGCTACGAGGTGGACGGCGCCCAGCCGGACTATGACTTCGAGCAGGCCGATGTCGTGTTCTCGATCGGAAGCGACTTCCTCTACCGGCACCCGTCCTCGATACGCTATGGGCGCGCCTTTGCCCGGCGGCGCCGCGTCGAGAATGGAACGGTACGGGCGTCGCGGGCCTATGCGATCGAGGCGACCCCGACCGTGACCGGGTCGATGGCCGATTTTCGCCTGGCGGCCTCCCCGGAGCGCATCCGGGTGGTGCTGGACGCCCTCGCCGGGGCGCTCGAGGGGAGCCAGGCACCCGGCCTCTCGGCGGACGAGGGCCGCTTCGTGGCGTCGCTGGCGCATGACCTGCGCTCGGGGGCTCCGCGCGTCGCCTGCGTCGCCGGCACCGAGCTCGATCCCGACATCCAGCGCTGGTCGCTTACCGTCAACGCGAGGCTTGGGTCGATGGCCGGCGCGGTCCGCCTGCTTCCGTCGCTGCGTTCGGACAGCGATCCACGGTCGGCCGGAAACCTGGCCGCCCTCGAAGCCGCCATGTCGGGAAACGAGGTCCAGGCGCTCTTCATCCTGGGATCCAACCCGGTCTACACCGCTGCGGCTTCATCCGGGTTCCGGGAGCTTCTGCGCCGGGTGCCGTTCTCGGTCCATCACGGGAGCCACGAGGATGAGACGGCCGCGGCCTGCGGGTGGCACCTGCCGGAGGCGCATTTCCTGGAGACCTGGTCCGACCTGAAGGCCTTCGACGGGACGGCGACGATCCTGCAGCCGTTGATCGAGCCCCTCTACGAGGGGAGGGGAGCGACCGAGGTCCTTCGGATGCTCGGGCGCGCGGGCGCGGCCACCGCCTATGACATGGTGCGGGAGACCTGGCGGGATCAGCAGGGCGGCCACGACTTTGAAGCGCGCTGGGCCGGATGGCTGAGGCGCGGCGCCCTGGCCCCCGCTGCCCGCAGGGAGGGAGGGCGGACGCCCGCGGGCGCCGGCATGATCCCGGCATTGTCGAAGGGCGAGTCCGCACCGGGCCTTTGCCTCGTGCTTTCGCCGGATGCCAACGTGCTTGATGGACGGTGGGCCAACAACGCGTGGCTGCAGGAGCTGCCGAAGCCGCTCTCGCACCTCGTCTGGGACAACGCGGCGCTGATCAGCCCCGCCCTGGCGACCCGGCTCGGGGCCGAGAACGGCGATCTCCTGGCGCTGTCCTGCGGCGGGCGCACGCTGCAGGCCGCGGCGTGGGTCATGCCCGGGCAGGCGGCGGATTGCGTCGCCCTCTCGCTGGGGTATGGCCGCTCGCGCGGGGGAACCCTCGGCACGAACCGCGGCTTCGACGCCTACCGGCTGAGGGGCGGGAACAGCGTGTGGTCGGCTGCGGGCCTCGAGGCGACAAGGACCGGGGGCCGATATCCGCTCGTGACGACGCAGCACCACTTCGCGATGGAAGGCCGGCAGCCGGTGCGGGTGGTTTCCCCGGGCGATCTGAGCGTGGATGCCCCCAGGGGCGGGGGGAGCATGTATCCGGCCTGGACCCCGGGGGCGTACGCCTGGGGCATGTCGATCGACCTGAGCACCTGCCTGGGCTGCAACGCCTGCGTGGTGGCCTGCCAGGCCGAGAACAACATCCCGGTGGTCGGCAAGGACCAGGTCTCCCGGGGCAGGGAGATGCACTGGATCCGGATCGACCGGTATTTCGAGGGCGATCCCGCCGCCCCGCGCATCCTTCACCAGCCCGTGACGTGCATGCAGTGTGAAAACGCCCCGTGCGAGACGGTCTGCCCGGTCGGCGCGACCGTCCACAGCAGCGAGGGACTCAACCAGATGGTCTACAACCGCTGCGT
>PLKS01000032.1:0-20086 GCA_003140665.1 Opitutaceae bacterium | reverse complement strand
AAATGCACCTACTGCGTGCAGCGCATCAACGCGGCCCGGATCGACGCGGACAGGGAGAACAGGCCGATCAGGGACGGGGAGATCCGGACGGCGTGCCAGCAGGCCTGCCCGGTCGAGGCCATCGTGTTCGGGAACGTCGCGGATCCCGCCGCCCGCGTCTCCCAGCGCAAGCGCGAGCCCACCGACTACAGCCTCCTCGGCGAGCTCAACACCCGGCCGCGGACGACGTACCTCGCGAAGATGAGGCACGAACCACCGGAGACCGCCGCGTGACGAGCCCCACACGCTCGCACCGCGCGGAAACCAGCCGGGCCCTCCTGGCGCCCGGGCAGACGCTCGCCTCCGTCACGCGGCAGATAAGCGACCTGCCGCTCGAGAGGCCCCACTCGCGCTTCTGGTGGATCGGCTTCCTGGCCGCGTTCGCCGGCGTCATGGTCCTCCTGGCGTCGCTTTCCTGGGTGCTGATCCGAGGCGTCGGCGTGTGGGGAATCAACATGCCGGTCGCCTGGGGCTTCGCCATCGTCAACTTCGTCTGGTGGATCGGCATCGGGCACGCCGGGACGTTCATCTCCGCGATCCTCCTCCTGCTGCACCAGCAGTGGCGGACCTCGATCAACCGCTTCACCGAGGCGATGACGCTCTTCGCCGTGGCGTGCGCGGGCATCTTTCCCCTGATGCACCTCGGCCGCCCACAGTTCTTCTACTGGCTGCTGCCGTATCCCGACACGATGGGGCTGTGGCCGCAGTTCCGGAGCCCGCTGGTGTGGGACGTCTTCGCGGTCTCCACCTACGCCACGGTCTCGCTGATCTTCTGGTATGTCGGCCTGCTCCCGGATCTAGCCACGCTGAGAGACCGGGCGCAGACCACCGTCCGGCGGCGCGCCTACGGCCTGCTTTCGCTCGGCTGGCGCGGCAGCGGCACGCACTGGACGCACTACAGCAAGCTCTACGTGCTCCTCGCCGGCCTGGCGGCGCCGCTGGTCGTCTCGGTGCACTCCATCGTCGGCCTGGACTTCGCGATCGCGATCCTGCCCGGCTGGCACTCGACCCTGTTCCCGCCGTACTTCGTCGGGGGAGCGATCTTCTCCGGCTTCGCGATGGTGCTCACGCTGGTGATCCCCCTGCGGGCGGTCTACCGGCTGCAGGCGATGATCACCGCGCGGCACCTCGACCTCATGGCGAAGGTGATGATGGCCATGGGCTGGATCGTGGCCTACGGGTACTTCTGCGAGTTCTTCACCGCCTGGCGAAGCGGCGTGATCTTCGACAGGTACGTGGCCGTCAACCGGGTGATCGGGCCGTACGCCGGTTACTTCTGGGCACTGATGGCCTGCAATGTCGTCGCCCCGCAGTTCCTGTGGTCGGCCAGACTCCGGCGAAACACGGCGGTCCTGTTCACGGTGGCGCTCCTTGTGAACGTGGGGATGTGGATCGAGCGGTTCATCATCGTCATCACCAGCCTCCACCGGGACTTCCTTCCCTCGTCCTGGGGCATGTATCACGCCACCTTCTGGGACTATTCGACGCTGTTTGGAACGATCGGTCTCTTCGCCGCGCTGCTGTTCCTGTTCATCCGCTTCCTTCCCGCCATCTCCATGACGGAGATGCGCGCAATGGTCGCTGCGCAGAAAGGCGAGCCGTGAACCGCGACGCCTACGGCACCATGGCGGCCTTTGCCTCCGAGGAGGCGTTCCTCGGCGCGCTCAGGAGCCTCCGGGATGCGGGCTACCGCCGGGTCGACACCTTCACGCCCTATGCCGTGGAGGAGGCCGAGAGGCTGCTGCCCCCGGTGCGGACGCCGATCCCATGGATCATGCTTGCGGCCGGCATCCTGGGAGGGGGCGGGGCCTTCTTCATGCAGTGGTATGCGTGCCGCGATTATCCCCTCAATGTCGGCGGCAAGCCGCTCGACAGCTGGCCCGCGTTCGTCCCGGTGACGTTTGAGCTCACCGTGCTCTCGGCGGCGCTGGCGGGCGTCGCGGGCTTCCTATGGCTGGCCGGCTTCCCGCGGCTGGACCACCCGGCCTTTTCCGACGGGAGGTTCCGCCGGGCGAGCCAGGACCGTTTCTTCGTCTGCATCCGCTCCGACGACCCGCGGTATTCCAGGGAATCCGCGAGGGACGCCTTCCGGGCCACGGAGCCCGAGTCGGTCGAGGAGGTTCCCGCATGAGCGCCCGGCGCCCCTTCTCCCTCGCCGCGTCCGCCGTGCTGGCGCTGGCCCTGGCGTCCTGCGACAACATGCAGCATCAGCAAAACCTGCGGGCATTCGATCCGACCAAGCGCTTCTCAAACGGCGCATCCGCCCGCGTTCCTCCCCCCCACACCCTGGCGCGCGAGGACCCGCTGCCCGGCGATCCGGAGGCCACCGGCTTGCGGGACGGCGAATGGTCGCCCGAAATACCCATCCCCCTCGACCGCGCCCTCCTTGAGCGCGGCCGGGCGAGGTTCAACATCTTCTGCGCGGACTGCCACGGCGAGGACGGCTACGGGACGGGCATCATCGTGCGCAGGGGGTTTCCGCAGCCGCCGTCATTCCATGAGCGGCCGATGCGCGACGAGCCGACCGGGCGGATCTTCGGGGCCATCACCCACGGAAGCGGCGTCATGTACGGGTTTGCCGACCGCATAGCGCCCCGGGACCGGTGGGCGATCGTCGCCTACGTCCGCGCGCTGCAAAAGAGCCAGAACGCGGCACTCTCCGACCTCACCGCCGAGGAGCGCCGCCGGCTGTCCCCCCCATGAAGAAGGGGTCCGCCATGGGCATACGGACGGAGCGGCGGGCCCTGTGGGCGGCCCGGGCCTTTGGCGCTGCCGGACTCGCCGCGGCGTGCATGGACCCGGCGGGCGTCTCGCTGGCGTATCGCCTGGCTGTCTTCTGCTGGTTGTCCCCCGCGGTCGGCTGCCTCATCCTCCTTCTCATCCATCGGGTCACGGGAGGGCAGTGGGCCTCGGGCGTGGCGCCCTTCCTTCGGGCCGGGGCCGCCCTGCTGCCATGGATCTGGCTGTTTTCCTTTCCGCTGCTGCTCCTGCCGCCCTCGCTCGGAGGATCGCCTTCCTTGGCGCATCCCGGCCTGGCCTACGACGGGAGGGTCATGGTGGCGGCGAGGGCCTGCGCGATGGCGGCGGTGTTCTTCGGCCTCAGCCGGCTGGTCTCGGACGGCGCCGGGTCCGGCCGCGATCCGATGCGGAATGCGCGCCCGTGGGTGGGCCCCGTCGGGCTGATCGTCCTGTTTTTCATGCTCACCATCCTGGCCGACGACTGGCTTGAGTCCCTCGAACCCGGGTGGCACTCGACGGCATTCCCCGTCGTCTGGATGGCCGGGGGCGTCGTGTTCGGCCTGGCGCTTGCGCTGCTTGGCGGCCTTTGGACGGGGGCGGCCCCTGCTTCCGACGGGCGGGCGGATCGGCCGCTGGGGCTGGACTGGGGCAACCTCCTCCTCACGACCATGGTGTTTTGGTGCTACGTCTCGTTCGCCCAGTTCCTGATCATCTGGGCCGGCAACCTTCCCGAGGAGACCACATGGTTCCTGCGCCGCGAGGTGGGCGCATGGGAATACCTGATCCCGGCGGTGGCCCTCTTCGGCTTTGCGATTCCCTTCTTCCTGCTTCTGTCGCGCCGCCTCAAGGTGAGCGCCCGGGGCCTGGCGGCCGCGGCCATTCTCCTTGCGGCCTCCCAGGTGGTGTACACCGCTTGGGTGATCCTGCCGGCCGGGGGATCCGCGTCCGTCCCCGGCGTCCTCCTGGCGCTGTGCTTCCTGGCCGCCGCGGCGGGAGTGTTCCTCAACCGCTTCGCAGGCGCCGCCCGGCGCCTGCGGGAGGAAGTCCGATGAGCGCCCCCGGGAAACTCCCGGGCTCGGCCTATGAGCCGGCGGACGCCAGGCCCGGCGTGGTCGCGGCGACCGCCGCCGCGTTGGCGGCCTTCATCGCCGTGGGCATTGCCGTCGCCTTCCTGCTCCGCCATTTCGAGGCCGCCCGCCCGGCTGCATCGTCGCTGGCCCCCGTCGCGACCTTCCAGAATGGGGTTGCGCAACGGACGAGCGTCGAGCGGACATGGATGGACTACGACCAGGAGGTGGCCGCGCACCTGGACGAATACGCCTGGGTCGACCGGCGGGCGGGAACGGTGCGAGTCCCGATCGAGCGGGCGATCGACATGCTCTGCGCGGAGCACGCGCCGAGGCCGGCGGCAAAGGATGGCCCCAAGGCCAATGAATAGGAAAATCGCAACCCACGCCCTTTTCATGGCGCTCGCGGTCGGCGCCTCGGCCGCGTTGCCGGCGGACGTCCGGTTCGAGCAGCGAATCGGCCAGCAGCTTCCCATGGATGAGGTGTTCACCGATGAGAACGGAAGGACCCAGCCGTTGGATTCATACCTCGGCGGGAAGCCCGCGGTGCTCATTTTCAACTACCTTCGCTGCCCGGAGATCTGCTCGCTCGTCGCCGACGGGACCGTCGACGCGCTCCGCCAGCTCAAGCCCAGCGTCGGCCGGGACTTTGTCGTCATCTCGGTCAGCATCGACCCGACCGACACGGTGGAAATGGCCCGGTCCCACCAGCGCGAGCAGGCGCGTCTCTACGGCCGCACGGGCGCCTCCTCCTCCTGGCATTCGCTGGTCGGAAAGCCCTCCGCCATCGGGGCCCTGGCGGCGGCGGCGGGTTTTCACTACTGGTACGATGCCCGCTCAAGGCAGTACGCCCATCCGAGCGGCATCGTGCTGGTCACGCCGCGGGGGGTGGTCTCGAGTTATTTCCTCGGCGTCGATTTCCCCGCTCCCCAGGTCGCACCGGCCCTAAGGCGCGCGGCCGAGAACAAGACAGGGAGCTCGGTCTTCAGCCTGCTCTTCATCTGTTTCCAGGGCGGCTCGCCGGAGGGCCGGTACGGGGCCTTGATCTGGACCATCCTCTCGGCCAGCGTCGCCCTCACGGTGGCCACCGTCTTCGGGGGCATCCTCTGGCTGCTCCGGGCGGAGCGCGCAGACCGCTCCGCCGGGGAGGGCTCGGCATGAGCGCGGCGCCCCTGTCCGAGATCGGCGGCGGCGCGGGATGGCTGCCGGAGGCCAGCAGCTTCGCGCCCAGGGTCGACCGCGTCTTCGACGGCCTGCTCGCGGCGAGCGCCGGGATGGCCCTCTTCCTGACCGTCCTCACCCTCGTCATCCTCGTACGGTACCGGCGGGGTTCGGCCGGGAGCCGGAAGGCAGTGCGGATCGCCACCTGGAAGATCGAGACCGCCTGGATCGTGGCCACCACGGCCGTCTTCCTCTTCTTTTTCGTCCAAGGGACATCCGTCTACCTCGAGATGCGACGGATCCCGGCGGGCATCGAGGCGATCAACGTTGTGGGACGCCAGTGGATGTGGGACGTGAGGTACCCGGGCGGCCGCCGCGAGTTCAACCGGCTCCATGTGCGCCTCAACACGCCCGTTCGGCTGCTCCTCAGTTCCGAGGACGTGATCCACAGCTTCTTCGTGCCGGCATTCCGGCTGAAGCAGGATCTCGTCCCCGGCAAGGTGGTCGAGGCCTGGTTCGATCCCACCCGCGCGGGAACCTACATGCTCTACTGCGCGCAATACTGCGGCACCGCCCATGCGGAGATGACGGGCACCGTCGTCGTTCTGGCGCCGGACCAATTCGCCGCCTGGGAGGGTGGGAGAGACGGCGGGGCGGAATCCGGCAGCCCAGGACTGGCCGGGGCCGCGAGGGGGAGCGCGATTTTCCAGAAATACGGGTGCGCGCAGTGCCATGGCGACGCGGCGGGATCGCGGGCTCCGCGGCTGGCCGGCGTCTATCGGGGCCCGGTGCGCCTGGCCGACGGCCGCTTCGTCCTCGCCGACGACCAGTTTCTCCACGACGCCATCCTCCGGGCTCCGAAATGCGCGGTCGCCGGCTACGCGATGACGATGCCGACCTACGACGGGGTCATCCCCGAGGGGGACGTGCTCGACCTGATCTCCTACATCAAGGCGCTCCCGCCCGCGCCGGCTTCCCAGGTTCCCTAGCCATGCCCCCCCTGAATCCCCCGGCACCCCCGTCCCGCGGCTACCTGTCCGACGGGACCACCGTCGCCTCCTGGCTGTGCACCCGGGACCACAAGCGGATCGCGTTGCTCTATCTTTTCACGATCACGTTTTTCTTCCTCATCGGCGCCTCGGCCGCCGCCCTGATGCGCTGGGAGCTTACCCGGCCGAACGGCGACCTGATGACGTCCGACACCTACAACCGCCTGTTCACGCTCCACGGCGTGGTCATGGTCTGGTTTTTCCTGATCCCCTCGATTCCGGCCGTCCTCGGCAACTTTGTCCTCCCCCTTGCGATCGGGGCGCGGGACGTGGCGTTTCCCCGGCTGAACCTCGCCAGCTGGTACATCTTCGTCTGCGGCGGCCTGATCGCGCTGTACGCAATCGTCGTAGGCGGCGTCGACACGGGCTGGACGTTCTACACGCCGTACAGCAGCACATATTCCAACAGCAACGTCATGGTGATGGCGACGGGGATATTCGTCGCCGGCTTCTCGTCGATCGCCACCGGGCTGAACTTCATTGTCACGGTCCACAAGCTGCGGGCTCCCGGCCTGACCTGGTTTCGCCTGCCCCTCTTCGTGTGGGCGATCTACGCGACCAGCATCATCCTGGTGCTCGCGACACCCGTCCTGGCGATCACCCTGGCCCTGATGGCGCTGGAACGGGGGTTTGGGGTCGGCATCTTCGACCCCAAGCTCGGGGGCGACCCCCTGCTGTTCCAGCACCTGTTCTGGTTCTATTCCCACCCGGCGGTCTACATCATGATCCTCCCGGGAATGGGGGTTGTGAGCGAGCTGGTGAGCTGCTTTTCCCGGAAGAAGATCTTCGGATACAAGGTGATGGCGTTCTCGATACTGTCGATCGCCGGCCTCGGGTTTCTCGTCTGGGGGCACCACATGTTCGTCAGCAGCCAGTCGGTCTACGCGGGCGTGGTGTTCTCGCTCCTTAGTTTCCTCGTGTCGGTGCCGTCGGCGATCAAGGTGTTCAACTGGATCGCGACCCTGCACCGGGGGTCGATCACCTTCGGGACCCCGCTCCTGTACGCGCTGGGGTTCCTGGCCCTGTTCACGATCGGGGGCCTGACGGGGATCTTCCTGGCCACCCTGGCGGTCGACGTGCACCTGCATGACACCTATTTCGTGATCGCGCATTTCCACTACATCATGGTCGGGGGCGGCGTCATGGCCTACATGGGGGGCATCCACTACTGGTGGCCGAAGATATCGGGCAGGATGTTCCCAGAGGGCTGGGCGCGCTTCTCCGCCGTGACGATCTTCGTGGGCTTCAACCTGACATTCTTCCCGCAGTTCCTTCTCGGGTACCTGGGGATGCCGCGCCGCTACCACATCTACCCGGCGGAGTTCCAAACCCTGAACGTGATCTCTTCCGCCGGCGCCGCCGTACTGGCTGTCGGCTACCTCGTTCCGCTCTGCTACCTGACGTGGTCGTTCTTCCACGGCAAGGATGCCGGGCCGAATCCCTGGAACGCGACCGGCCTTGAATGGCAGACCCCGTCGCCGCCGCCCTCCCACAACTTCGAGCAAACCCCCGTGGTCACCCGGCCGCCCTACGACTATCCGCCGCTATGACGTCCGCCGAGCCAGCCTCCGCCCCCAGCCCCTATTCCGACGCCGCCCAGCGCGACGTGGCAAACCACCTCGGGATGTGGACGCTGATCGCCACCGAGATCCTTTTCTTCGGGGGCCTGTTCCTGGCCTATTGCGTGTACCGCGGCGCCTATCCGGCGGCGTTTTCGGCCGGCAGCCACCGCCTGGATTTCTGGAGCGGCACCGTCAATACCGCGGTGCTGCTGACCAGCAGCCTGTTCATGGCGCTGGGGGACGCCATGATCCGGGTGGGACGTCGGCGCGGCCTCCAGGTCTGCGTGACCCTCACCGCGGGCCTCGGAGTGCTTTTCCTGGCGATCAAGTTCTCCGAGTATCGGGAGATGTACGCGGAGCACCTGGTCCCGGGCATCCGGTATGGCGCGGCCGGCCCTCCCCAGATGCAGCTTTTCCTTTTTCTATATTTCGTGATGACGGCGCTGCATGCCGTCCACATGCTGGTGGGAATCGGCCTCCTGGGTTGGCTCCTGACTTTGAATCGCCGGGGAAGGCTCTCACGCGACCGACGGGCGCCCGTGTCCATGGTCGGGCTCTACTGGCACTTCGTGGACTGCGTGTGGGTCTTCCTATACCCGCTGCTCTACCTGATCCCGCGCTGACATGAAGGCGAACGCATCGCAATGGGCCCAGCTCCTCGTCGTCTACGGCGCCCTGATGGGGCTGCTGGCCCTGACCGCAGGGGCCTCCTTCCTTCCCGGCGGCTGGTGGTCGACCCCGGTCGCGCTGGCGATCGCCACCGCCAAGGCGTTCCTCATCTTCTATTTCTTCATGAGGCTGCGCGGGCAAAGCGGCCTGGTGCGAATTTTTGCCGTCGCCGGGTTCTTCTGGCTCGCGATCCTGCTGGTCCTGACGTCCGCCGACTACCTCACGCGCCTCTGGGCGGTGTGAGGTCCGGCGGGACGCCCGCGGTATTTCCCGTGCCCACCGTCAACCGGTCACTTGGAGGTTGGCGGCCTGCCGTCCGGTGAGAAACGACGCTGGTCGGCCGACGGCTTGATCGTGATCGCGACCGATTTTGACGTAGGCGTATTGCTCTCCTCGGCCACGCTGCCGATCGGTATGAGGGCATTCGTCTCGGGATAGTAGGTGGCCGTGCATCGGCGCGGGAGCGGGTAGGGCGCCACCATGAACTGCTCGATCCGGCGTTCCTCCCCTTGGAAATGGCTGGTGAGGTCGACCAGCTGCCCCTGTACCAGTCCGGCCTCCCTGACATCGTCCTCGTTCATGAAGATGACCCGGCGGCCGTTGTAGATGCCGCGGTAGCGGTCGTCCAGGCCGTAGATGGAGGTGTTGAACTGGTCGTGGCTGCGGATTGTCATCATCATGTACTGTCCCGGCTCGAGCCGGGCCCGCGAAAGCTTGTGGGGGATGAACACCGCCTTCTTCGAGGGGGTCGGGAACTTCCGCTCGTCGCGGGGCGGGTTGGGAAGGTAGAACGTCCCGACCCTGATCCGTTCGTTGAACGCGGGAAAGCCGGGGATGACAGCCTCGATCTTGTCGCGGATGAGGTCGTAGTTGGCCACGTAGTCATCCCAGGGGATTGGCTTCCCGGGTCCGAGAACCGCCTTGGCCAGGCNNGACGATGGCCGGCTCGCTCAGGAGATCCCCGGAGACGGGCTCCAGGTTTCCGCGGGTCGAGCCGATCACCCCCATGGTGTCTTCCACGGTCATGAACTGCTCGCCTGAAGCCTGCCGGTCGATCTCCGTGCGGCCGAGGCAGGGGAGGATGAGGGCCGTGCGCCCCGTGACCAGATGGGCGCGGTTCAGCTTGATCGACACATGGGCCGTCAGCCTGCATTTCCTCAGGGCCTCCCCGGTGAACCGGGTGTCGGAGGGAGCGGAGAGGACGTTTCCGCCCAACGCGAAGAGGACATGGGCGCGGCCATCGTGCATGGCCTTTATGCCCTCGACCATGTCGAAGCCATGCTCGCGGGGCGGCTCGAAGGCGAACTCCCTGCCGAGCTTGTCGAGAAACTCACCCTTCGGCTTGTCCCAGATCCCCATCGTCCGGTCGCCCTGGACGTTCGAGTGCCCGCGAACCGGGCAGGGCCCCGATCCCGGCCGGCCGATGTTGCCGCGCAGCAGGAGAAAATTGATGATGTCCTGGATGCCGGCGACCGCGTTCTTGTGCTGCGTCAGCCCCATGCACCAGCAGACGATGATTCGATGCGCGCCCATCGCAATCTGCGCGGCGGCCCGGATCTGCCCCCGGTCCAGGCCGGAATCCTCAACGATCTCCTCCCATGCGGCGAGCCGCAGCTGGGCGACCAGCTCGTCATAGCCGGTCGTGTATTCGCGAATGAAATCGTGGTCGAAGACGGTTCCCGGGCGGCGATCCTCCTCTTCGAGCATCTCCTTCATCATTCCCTGCAGGAACGCCATGTCGCCGTTGATCCTGACCGGCAGCCAGAGGTCGGACATCTGGGTGCCCCGTCCGAACACAAAGCGCGGAATGCGCAGCGGATGCAGCAGGTCCTGGGGATTCTTGAACCGTATGGACCCCGTCTCGGGCATCGGGTTGACGGCGACGATCCTGCAGCCGCGCTCCTTGGCGCTCTGCAGCGGCGTCAGCATCCTGGGATGGTTGGTCCCCGGATTCTGGCCGATGACGAAAATGGCATCCGCCAGGTCGAAGTCGCTCAGCTTCACGCAGGCCTTCCCGATCCCAATCATCGGAGGGAGCGCCACGCTCGTCGACTCGTGGCACATGTTCGAGCAATCGGGCAGGTTGTTCGTGCCGTAGGCCCTGACAAAAAGCTGGTACAGGAAGGCGGCCTCGTTGCTCGTTCGGCCCGACGTGTAGAACAGCGCCTCGTCGGGACTCTTCAGCGCCTTCAGCTCCGCCGCGATCATCTCGAACGCCGCGCCCCAGGAGACCGGCTCGTAGTGAGTCGAACCCGCCCGGAGCGCCATCGGCTCGACGAGGCGGCCCTGCTCGCCGAGCCAGTGGTCCGAGCGGCTGAGGAGCCCCTGGACCGAGTGCTCGCGGAAGAACTCCCGCGTAAGCCGCCTGCCGGTCGCCTCGTAGGCGACGGCCTTGAAGCCGTTCTCGCAGAATTCGGCGATGCTCCGCTTGTCGTCGGGATTGGGCCACGCGCAGCTCTGGCAGTCGAAGCCCTTTTTCTGGTTCAGCGTGCGGCCGGTCCGAATCGTGTTCACAATGCCCGACTGCGAAATCCCGTATTCCGCAACCTCCTCGAGCGCCTTGAACCCTGCGGCAACCTTGACGCGCCGGCGCTGCTTGGTGCCCTTCAGGTCCACCGGCGGCAAGGCATCCGAGTCGGATGGATTGGGCCGGGCTTCTGACTCGGTGGAGGCCATTGGAAAGGGATCTTTTGCCCAGGTCTCGCGGAATTTACAAGACAGGCTGCGCCGGTCCATTGGGGTGCCTAGCCACGCCCTATCAGGCGTTCCTCAAAATAGCGGCGCAATCGACGGGGTGTGCAGCGGGCATCGGCCAAGGCGACGTACCCATCGGGCCTGACAAGATAGACCGCCCCAGCCGCGAGGGCCGCGTCCTTCATTTCCAGCCGCCAGGCAAATACGCGAAGCGGAAGATTGAGCTCCCCGCAGGCTTCCTCAATCCCGGCCGGCGGCTCTCCGTAGACATGAACGTTCCACGCGAGCCCGGATAGCGATGCATGGTTGTCCTCTCCGTTGGGCGGGTTGAACCACGGGAGGCGATCGCCTCCGTGGACGCCTCCCGCGGAGCCCGCGCTCAGGGCGCTCCCGCGGTAGCGAATGCCTATCTGGGAAAGGGTCCGGAACATGAATCTCCCAAACCAGCGGATGGCAAAAACCCGGGGAAGGATAAAGGGGAGCACTCGCGTCCGCATCCGGGCGGCCAGCGCGCTTCGGTTCGTCACGAACGAAAAGGCCCGATCGGTGGTGGCGACCAGCCGCTTTGCAAAACCCATTCGCTCCGACTCATAGCTATCCAGGATCGCCTCGGTCGCAGTGCCCGTCACCACCGCCGCGAGCTTCCAGGAAAGGTTCACCGCATCTCCGATTCCCGTGTTCATTCCCTGGGCGCCGACGGGACTGTGCACGTGCGCCGCATCCCCGAGTAGAAACACCCGTCCCTCGCGGAATTTCTGGGCCACCCTGTGATGCACGTGGTAGGTCGAGAACCAGTTTTCCCTTGAGACCTCGAGCTTCAGGTTGCGCAGCGCCTGACCGCGCACGTCGTCGAACGTGAGCCTGTCCCGCTGTCCCGCGTCCTCGTCGCGAACGGATCCGATCACGCGCACGTGCCCTTTTCTCGTGAGCGGAAAGACCCCCAGGAAATCCGCCTCCTCGAGGTCGATATGGAGCTCATTGTCCGTCGGGGCTCCGCTGGCCTCGACGTCCGCGACATAGAATATGTGAGAGTAGGTCCCGCCCGGGAACTGCACCGTCAGGACCTGCCTGACCGTCGACGAGGCGCCATCACAGCCCGCGAGGAACGCTCCCTCAAACGCCTCTTCGGCGCCATCCGGTCGTTTCAACACGGCCCTGACGCGGTCATCGTGCTGCACGAACCGGAGCAGCTCGGTCGAGCGTTCGACGTGCACGCCCTGCTCGGCCAATTTCCCGATAAGCAGCTTCTCATGCTCATCCTGCGGGTACATGAGCACGAAGGGGAATGCGGTCTGGCCCCTTCCAATCTCCAGCAGGGGCAGGCGCGCGGCCTTCGCCCCCTTGACCCAAAGATTCACCCCGCCCGCCTTGATCCCGCTTGCGACGACGGCCTCGGCGATTCCCAGCTGCCGGTAGAATTCAAGCGTCCGGGCGTGCACCCCCAGCGCGCGCGAGGTTGTCCCCGGTTTGTCGGTCTTGTCGATGATCCTGACGCGGACGCCCAGATGAGCTAGGCACAGCGCGAGCACCAGCCCGGTGGGGCCCGCCCCCACTATCAAGATGCGCTCCTCCTTTGACTGGGCTGTTGGCGCCATCGGGTACACAGACGCCGACGGGCTTCGTTGGTTCCCCTGCGCAATCAGGGGTTGTGATCGCCCTCGACGTGTATCCGGGGACGCCCGAACTCAAAAGCCGATTGAAGTGTCCGGCCGCGGACTCGGCCCCCTTTCTATGCGTTAGACAATCAGCCAATATAAGCTAGGCACAAGCGTGCGGAAGCCGTCGGTCGAAGACCCGTGGGCGCGCCGCCAGGGGAGCGCAATAGATCGCCACTGTCACTAGGGCTCGAGGTGCTGATCTTTGAAGAAGGTCCACCAACTCTCGATGAAAATGGATCCTGTTTTGCTTTTGTTTCGCTTTCAGCTGGATGTTTTCAGGGACTCGATAAGGTACCGCTGCCATCCCCGACCTCTTTCTGGAAATCCTATGAAACTAATCTCGCGGCGAGATGCCCTTAAGTCGGCCGTTCTCAGTGCTGTTTCTACGCAGCTTTTTGGCGAGTCGGCGCCGGCGAGCGGCGAATCGCCCGCAAACCCGTCCGTGAAACCAGCGCTTGGTGTAGAAGGCCAGCGCAGGGCTGATCTCGGCGATGGGACCTACCTTAATCCGATCGTAGCAGGCGACCACCCGGATCCAACCGTGCTGAAGGACGGGGACGACTACTACATGACGTTCTCGAGCATGTTTTCCTATCCCGGGGTCATCCTCTGGCATTCGCGCGATCTTGTGAACTGGGCGCCGATCGGACCTGCGCTGACGAAACCCATGGGCACGGTCTGGGCGATGGACCTGGTCAAGCACGAGGGGCGCTACTTCATCTACATCCCTGCAAGTCCCGGTGGCCGGCAGGCGATCTTTGTCATTCACGCCGACAACATCAGCGGACCATGGAGCGCCCCGATCGACCTCAAGGTATCGGGTTGCATCGATCCAGGCCACGCGGTCGGTGAGGACGGCAGGCGCTACCTGTTCTTCAACGGTGTCCGCAGGATTGCGCTGACAGACGATGGCCTGGCGACGGTCGGCGCATTGGAGCAGGTCTACACCCCGTGGCGCTACCCCGACTATTGGGTGGTGGAAATGTTTGCCCCGGAAGGCCCGAAGATCTTCCACCGAGGGGATTGGTTCTATCTGGTTGCCGCCGTCGGCGGCACTTCGGGTCCGCCCACGAGCCACATGGTCACCGCCGCCCGCTCGCGCTCCATCCATGGCCCCTGGGAGAACTGTCCCGACAATCCAATCGTGCATACCAAGAGCGCTGATGAACCGTGGTGGTCGCGCGGGCATGCCACCGTGCTCGAGGGGCCGGGCGGCGACTGGTGGATGATCTATCACGGCTATGAAAACGGCTTTCGCACGCTCGGCCGGCAAACCCTCCTGGAGCCGGTCGAGTGGACTCCGGATGGCTGGTTCCAAGCAAGGGGCGGAACGCTCTCGCAGCCACTTGCCAAACCCGCGAAGGGACTGCCAGGACCGTCCGGCTTTGCGCTTTCGGATGACTTTTCGACGAATAGGTTCGGCGAGCAATGGACCTTCTTCAATCCCGGCCCGGATGAGGCGAGCCGCGCGCGTTACGAAGATCGCGCTTTGGTGATTTCCGGCAAGGGCACAACCCTGGCCGACTCCTCTCCGCTCACCTTCCTCGTGGGCGACCGAAGTTATGAGGCGGGGATCACGCTGGACATTGGCGAGGACGCCCAGGCTGGGATATGCCTGTTCTACAGCGAGCGCATGTTCTGCGGCATAGGCTTCAGCAACTCGCAGATGTTCACCTATAATTATGGCCAGGAACACGGCTGGATGCGCCAGGACATGGCGACCGGGAGGGTGCGCCTGCGCGTTACCAACGACGCGAACATCGTGACGTTTCACTATTCGCGGAACGGGGAGGCTTGGGTCAAGCACCCATGGCAGATGGAGGTGTCAGGATATCACCACAATGTCATCGGCAGTTTTCTCAGCCTCAAGTTTGGCGTCTATTGCCTTGGATCAGGGAAGGTGAGATTGCGCGACTTCGTCTATCGGGGCGCATGACGCCGGAGGGTCCCTTAATGGAAATTCCTGATAACCCGAGCGAATGGCAACTTCGAAGAAGCCCCAACCCATGAAACCCGGGAAACCAGCTTTGATCCTTGCCGCTTCTGCCGCACTGAACGGCTTTTGCGCCGAGATCAATTCCGCCACCGCCAACGTCCCGGCTGCGGCAGCCAACGTCACCTCCCATGCGCTCGCGATCCTGCCCGGCAACGGGCTGGCGCAGCATATGTTCGTTTACACGGGCGAGTATGATATCCGCAACGCCGACCAGACCATTTTCATCGTGCGCGATGGCAAGGTGGCGTGGACTTATGGCATTCCGATAAAGGCCGCGGATGGCACGCTGCAGGAGCTTGGCGACGCCACGATGCTATCCAACGGAAACATCGTTTTCTGCCGCAAGATAGGGGCGAGCGAAATCACGCGGGACAAGAGAATCATCTGGAACATAGACGCTCCGAAAGGAACGGAGATTCATTCCATCCAACCCATTGGTCTGGATCATGTGCTCGTGACGCAGAACGGCAATCCGGCGAAGCTGATGCTAATCAACACCGTTACCGGCAATACGGAAAAGGAATTCACGTTCCCCGTATCGAATCCGGGAGAGAGCCCGCACATTCAATTCCGCCGGGTGCATGAGACGAGGGAGGGGACGTTCCTCGCGGCGCATCTGAGGGACAACAAAGTCGTGGAATATGACGCGAACTTCAAAGAAATTTGGTCCTACGCGGCGTTTCATCCGTGGTGGGCGATGCGGCTTAAGAACGGCAATACGTTGATCACGGAGGGTGATCCTACCGATCACCATCCCCTCGTTCAGGAGGTCAACAAGCAGGGCGAAGTCGTCTGGCAATTTTCCCAGCAGGATGCGCCGGAATATCAGTTTTTCATTTTTCAGGAGGCGGGCCGTCTTGCCAATGGCGACACCGTGATTTGCAATTGGTGTCCGCACGACCTGAACCCGAAGCTCTGGCCGGGCACTGTGCAAGTGCTCGAGGTGTCCCCGGAGAAAAAAGTCGTCTGGGCCCTGAGCGCATGGACAAATCCCGATCTCGGCCCGGCGTCATCCATTCAATTGCTTGACGAACCTGGCACCCCGGAACATCCGGGTGACCTGCAGAGGTAACGATCATGCGGCAGATTCAACTCGCCGCCCTGGTTGCGGCCCTTGCCTTCGGGCCCGCGGTTGTCGCTGAATCAAACATCGGGGTTCCCATGGCGAACGCCCCTTTTTCCGTGAACATCACGGTCGACGCGGGCACGTCTGTCGGCGAGTTGACGCCGATTTGGCGGTACTTCGGCGCGGACGAGGCGAATTACGCATACATGAGGGACGGGAGAAAACTCTTGTCCGAACTCGGGCATCTTGGCGGGCAACAGGTTTATTTTCGCGCCCACCATCTGCTCACGAGCGGAGATGGCGCGTACGCGTTGAAATGGAGCTCAACCAGCGCGTACAAGGAGGACGCAAACGGTAACCCCGTCTACGACTGGACGATCAACGACAGGATCTTCGACACGTATCTCGAATGCGGAATCAAACCGTACGTGGAAATCGGCTTCATGCCGGAGGCGCTCTCGACGCATCCGCAGGATTATCCGCACAATCCCCCGGTCAACAAGATGGCCTCGGTGGACGCCGGGCAGGCCTACCCGCCGAAGGACTACGCGAGGTGGGGCGAACTGGTTCATCAATGGGCAAAACATTGCGTGGAAAGATATGGCAACGCTGAGGTCGACAAATGGTATTGGGAAGTCTGGAACGAACCGAACATCAGCTACTGGCGCGGTTCGCGGGCGGAATATTTCAAGCTATACGATTACGCCGTGGACGGCGTGCGCCNNGCCGCGCACTGCCTACGGCGAGGGTCGGCGGGCCGGAGACGGCGGGCGGTGGGGGAGAGTTCCTACGCGAGTTTCTCAACCACTGCGCCCACGGCAGCAATCATGTGACCGGGAAAATCGGTTCCCCGCTCGATTTCATTTCTTTTCATGCCAAGGGCTCGCCGGATTTCACGAACGGCCATGTTCGCATGGGCATGGCAGATCAGTTCCGAGCCATGAACGACGCCTTTGCGCTCATCGCCTCGTTTCCTGAATTCAAGCGAACGCCCATCGTCATTGGCGAATCCGATCCCGAAGGCTGCGCCGCGTGCAAAGGTTCCCAAGACGGCTATCGCAACGGCACGATGTATTCGAGCTATACCGCCGCGAGCTTCCCGCGCGAATTTGAGATCGCCGAAAGATACGGGGTGAATCTTGAAGGCGCGCTCACATGGGCGTTTGAATTTGAGGACCAGCCGCCCTTCGCCGGATTCCGGCAGCTGGCCAGCGACGGACTTGATCTGCCGGTATTGAATGTTTTCCGCATGTTTGCCAAGATGAGCGGGCGGCGCCTGGCGATTGAGAGCAGCGCCGGACTAAATGCCGACCAGATTCGGGCCAGGGGCGTGCGCGGAAATCCCGACGTATCCGCGCTGGCGAGCCTCGACAGGAACAAGCTCACCGTCCTGGTCTGGCATTATCACGATGTTGACGTACCCGGCCCGGACGCGAACGTGGATCTGGCGCTGGACAACTTGCCGATCGCGACCGGGAACGCGAAGGTGACCCAGTACCGCGTAGACGCCGACCATAGCAACTCCTACGCGGCGTGGTTGAAAATGGGGTCGCCGCTGCCGCTTTCGGACGAAGAATATTCAGAACTGGAAAAGGCAGGTCAACTTGTGGCACTTGAGCCGCAAAAAAGCGTGCCCGTCGAAGACGGAAAAGTGGATTTGATGTTTCCTTTGCCCCGACAAGCGGTCTCGTTGCTCGTGCTGACTTGGATGTAATGCGTTCAATGCTGTCTGTGAGGCGACACCTTGATTCCAACGGCGACGTGGGTCTCGACGATTCGAAAGCTGCGTCGGCGCAATCCGCCAAAGCTATCAAGGAACGCGGAAGAGTTCACAGCGCGGCGCGGCCCCGACCACTCCCGACTTGGAAAATCGGAACACTCGCTGGCGCCCGCCGCGATGAATGTGGCGCAAGGGGACTCCGGCGTGTTTGATAGGGAGCCAAGAAACGTTAAGCGTCTCCCGTTTCCTAAGATCTCTTTCGGAACACCAATGAGCGCATCCCATTTGGTCTCTCGTGGGCCGGGAGGACCCAAGTAGGGTCCACCAGCCGCTATTTATTCCACGGCTTTGTTATCAGATTTTGATCTGTACTCATCAATATTCAATAAGTTGGTGGACCCGATCAGCTTCGAACTTATCCCCGAGAACATCTTTGGTTTGCGTTTGGTTCGTCAAGAATAGCAGAACTTGTCGGCAGGCACCGATCTTGCGCGTTACGCCATGCATGATTCCCGCAACAGCTCAACTTGACATCCAAAGGGAGGTAGGAAAAAGTAAGACATGCAATCCAGGCTCTCGAGCAAAGGGCAGATAGTCCTTCCGGCACCGATGCGCCGCCTCCTTGGACTGAAGCCAAAGTCAAAGGTGCTAATTGAGGAGCGGGATGGTGGAATCTTTATCCGCCCGGTCCCGCGCAAGCAGGGGATTGCCCCAATCGCCTATCTTCCCGAGGGTGCGATCAAGCTCTCGGAGCGCGATTATGCCTTGGACATGGCAGCCGGGGAAGACGACATGCCCGCCCGTGAGCTCTGAATTGCACCAATGGGACGTGGTCAAGGTAAGGATAAATCCAGAGGACCGCGACGAGCATCCGGCCGTTATCATTTCACCGGAAGAGCTTTGCGCCGATCTCCGCAAGACGAAACTCAATGTTCTCTATGGCACGACGAGGAGGCCCGGCGAAAACCCGCGCCCGCACGACGTCGTGCTCAACGGAGCGGACGGCTTGGAGCATCAAACACTCGTGGGTTGCGCGTATTTCTATGGCGTCGATCGCCGCAAGATCACTGGAAGCATGGGCCGTGTAGCACTAGAGCGTCGGCGGCAGATCGGCCGCAAGATCGTTGCGAGCTATAGGCTGCCGTTGTAATATATGCATTCATTTGGCGTCGCTGCGCCCGTTGCCTAATGGCATTGCTCGGCGGTATCGCAACGCCCTACGAGAATCGGCCAAATGACAGGATATCTGCGGATATTCCGTGGGCGATTAGAGGCCGTCATGGACACTGAGTGCTGAGCGTCCAATAAGCTCCATGGCTAGCAAGGGAACAATACGGCAACAATAATTTTGTAATTAATTATATATAAATTATTTGGTGAACCCGATCAGGTTCGAACTTAGCCCGGAGAATGGAGGTGGTTCGCGTTTGGTTTGTTAAAAATAGAATCATGGCGGCCCTTGCTTCAAGAATCACCGTCGTTCTTTATTTCCAGTTGCAGCGAATATTTTGCGAAGTATTGCCGGCAATCTTCGGGAAATCTGGACAGTTCCCTGCAAGAGACAAAAAAGCCTTCAATCGACGAGCAGATGGGTTCGCCTCCGAGACGGTGAATCCGCCTGCAATCTTCGCGAGCTTCACAGCACCCGATTTAACCCAGAAAGCCTTCGGCAAACGAATTGCCTGGAAGCGCCCATGATTGAAGACCTTGGCCGTGACGGCTCTCATTTGTTTCGGGTTCGATGCAGAAAAACGCTACCCCAAGCCGAGGTATCCGCGAACTGCACGCTGGATTAACTGGCGCCTATTTATCGTGACCGAACCCATTGAGCGAAGAACTGACAATTTCCTCGCAACGTATACGAGCGAGCAATCTACCAGAGTCGGGAATTCTAGCCCATCTGATGCATCAAGGATTATCTGGTGGTTTCGTGCGCTCTCGCCAGGCTGCTTCTTAGTTCCCGTAACGACATTGAACCGCTGCTGCCTGCCATCGGCCATTATGTCGTCCGACGAGAGTATCACCGCGGGGTGTCCAACAGGATCCTTTTCATCGGTGCGGAGAAAGACGATATCCCAACGATGGTGGATCATAGGGACTCACCGAACGTGTTATGCAGCTCAAGTTCGCGCGGCAGGAGGTCCAGGCTTCCGGCAGGAAATGCAGGCACTTCTTCAGGGAGCTCATACGGAGCGATCTGAATGAAACCGTTTGGAACGCGCACAATGACGGGCTTTTTGGAGCGGACAACGTTGCGCGCGATTCCACTGAACGTAGCCTTGGCTTTAGAGACGGTGAGCATCTTCATGGGAGTAGTTCAAGGCATGACCTGAAACAGGTCAAGTAAATGACCCGATGTTGCTGAGACCATCCTGAAAAATTAGACGATCAAAAGGCCGCTGTTTGGTTAGCCAAAACGAGCGGATTTTGTTTCGCGAAACGAAGCGAATATGGATTTCCAACTCCAGGATTCCTCATTGGCCATTGCCCTGTTAATCCCTTATTGGTAGGGAAATAGAGCGTGTCGGACTCTATTGATTGAACAAACGGTCTTGGATTGGATAGACCCGTAATTTGTTTCTTAAGACCCTACCATAGAAAGGCTTGCAAAATGGTGGACCCGATCAGGTTCGAACTGACGACCTCCTCAATGCCATTGAGGCGCT
>PLKS01000179.1 GCA_003140665.1 Opitutaceae bacterium | reverse complement strand
ATCGGCAAGCCTGAGGGCCTCCGCGGCCTGTTCGATCGTCTGCTTGGAGGCGGCCAGCAGCTCCTGGGCCTCCTGGAGCGACGAGATCGCCTGGCGCACCTCGACGTCGATCTCGAGCTCCTCCGAGGCGGTGGCGAGCCGGGCCTGCTCGAGCTGCGACTTCGCCTGCCTCACCTTGCCGTCCGTCGCCCGGCCGTCGAATATCGACCAGGTCGACTGCAGCCCGAAGAGCCACCCGTTGACGTTCTCGCTGCCGTAGCTCGAGTTGGCGAATGTGAACCCTTCCCATTGGTACGCGCCGAACGCCTGGACGCTGGGATAGAAGCCGGACCTCGCGGTCTTCACCGACTGATCCGAGGCGTCCTGCAGCCTGCCGAGGCGCCGGAGCTCCGGCCGATGCTCGTGGGCCGCGGCCAGGGCGGCGTCAGGGTCGAAGCTCGCGGGCTCGACGTCCAGGTCGCCCACGACGTCGGGAAAGACGGCCGCCGTCGGCGTGCCGAGCGACTGGCGCAGCTGTTCGATTGCGATCCGGTAGCTGTTGCGGGCCGTGATCAGGGTGGGCTGGGCGTTCGCCAGGAAGACCTTCGCGCGGAGCACCTCGAAGTTCGAAACCGTTCCGGTCGTAAACTGGTTCTTCGTGTCGGCGAGCTGGTGCTCGTAAAGCCTCACGTTCTCCTCCTCGACCCGGATCTTCTCCCGCGCGAGCAGGACGTTGTAGAACTTGGTGCGCACGTCGAGCAGCGCCGAGTCGATGGTCGTCTGCAGGTCGAACGCCGCCGCGTCCCGGGTGAACTTGGCGTTCCTGATCGACGACTCGACCCCGCCTCCGGCATAGAGCGTCTGCGTCGCCATCAGCTCGACGTTCCAGAGGCTGGTCGACGGGGGATACAGCTCGGAGATCGCCGCGTCGTTCCTTTGCCACTGCCCCTGCGCCGAAAGATTCGGGATCTCCCGTCCCCGCACCTGGATGATCACGCCCTCCTGGAGGCGGATCGTCTCGCGGGACTGCAGGATCGAGAAGTTGTGGTCAAGGGCGTAGCCGATGGCCCCCCTCAGGTCCAGCGGCGACGGCAGCTCCGCGACGGCCGGCGCGCCGAAGGCGGACCCCGCGGCAAACGCGAGAGCAACGGAGGCGAGGACGGATCGCTTCATGCCCGGGCTTCAGCGAGGCTGGCTTCCGCCGGCTCTCCGGCCGATTCGCGCTCGCGATCCTTTGAGTGGTCCTTCGCGATCAGGATATAGACCGAGGGCAGGACGATGAGCGTGAAGAAGGTTCCGATCGACATGCCCCCGACCAGGACGAGGCCGATCGAGTTTCTCGCGGCCGCGCCGGCGCCCGTCACGAGGGTCAGCGGGAAGTGGCCGGCGACCGTCGCGACGCTCGTCATGAGGATCGGGCGCAGGCGGGTCAGCGCCGCCTCGTGGACGGCGTCGAGCTTCGACTTGCCGGCAAGCTGCTGCTTGTTGGCGAATTCGACGATCAGGATCCCGTTCTTCGCGATCAGCCCGACGAGGGTTACCAAGCCGACCTGAGAGAATATGTTGAAGGTAGTCGTCCAGCCGTCGGTCCAGAAGGGCACGCCCGGGACCGGGAACTTCAGGAACATGAAGATGGCGGATCCGAAAATGGCCATCGGCACGGATCCCCCGAGGATGACGAGCGGATCGCGGAAGCTGTTGAACTGCGCGGCGAGGACCAGGAAGATCAGGACAACGGCGAGGCCCATCGTGGTCCAGAACTTGGCGTTTCCGCCCTCCTTGCGCAGCTGCCGGGATTCGCCGGTGTAGTCGATGGTGTAGCCCTTGGGAAGGATCTTGGCGCCCTCGGTCTCATAGATCTTGAGCGCGTCGTCGAGCGACACCCTCGCGACCCCGCTGATCGCGACGGCGTTGAGCTGCTGAAACCGGTTGAGAGCGCGCGGAATCGTCGTTTCCCGGATCGTCGCGACCGTGCTGAGCGGCACGAGGCTGCCGCCCGGGCCGGTCACGTAGATATCCTGCAGCTGCCCGGGATTCAGCCGGTCCACCCGCTTGACCTGAGGAATCACCTTGTAGCTGCGGCCCGAGATGTTGAACCAATTGACGTAGTTGCCACCCATCGCCGCCGACAGGTCGTCGCCGACCTGCTGGAGATTCAGGCCGAGCGCGGCAACCTTGTCCCTGTCGAGCACCACCTCGGACTGGGGCGCGTCATACCTCACGTCGATGAGCTGAAAGTTGAACTTGCCGCTCGCCTGGGCCTTGTCCTTGAGCTCATTGGCGAACGAGAGGATCTCCTGGGGGTCGGCGGTCGACGTCAGGACGATCTCGACCGGGAACTGGCCTCCGCCGGGCAGCGACGGCGGCTGTCCCAGCTGCAGCTGGATGCCCGGAATGGCCGAAATCTTGGGCTGCAGATTCGCCAGCATGTTCCTGATCGAGCGCTTTCTCTCCCCCCAGGGCTTGGCAACGAGGCCCCCAAGGGCCGTGTCGGGGCCGGTTATCTGGAAGACGAAGCTCGTATCGGGGTCGGAGAAGAACGCCTTCTCGACGGCGGCCGCGTACGGAAGGTTCTGGTCGAGCGTTGAATTCGCTGCGGTGGTCCCGAAAGCGAAGAGCACCCCCTGGTCCTCGGTGGGCGCGAGCTCGGCGATCGAATTGAGGACCATGAAGACGCCGGCGGCGCTTATCACGATCCAGACCGCGTACACGAAGGGCCGGCTGCCGAGGGTGACGTCGAGCACCCGGGAGTAGCCGTTGCGGACGCGTCCAAAAGCATGCGTGACGACGCCGGCAAAGCCCTTCTCCTCGTCGCCGGCCTTGAGCAGCCTCGAGGACATCATCGGCGAGAGCGTGAGGGCGACGATGCCGGAGATCGTGACCGCCCCGGCGAGCGTGAAGGCGAACTCGCGGAAGAGCGAGCCCGTGAGGCCGCCCTGAAGGCCGATGGGCGCGTACACGGCGGCAAGCGTCACGGTCATGGCGATGATGGGGCCCACGAGCTCGCGCGCTCCCACGAGGGCCGCCTCGAGCGGCGTCCGGCCCAGCGCCAGGTGGCGCTCCACGTTCTCGACGACGACGATGGCGTCGTCCACGACGAGTCCGACCGACAGCACGACGGCAAGGAGCGTCAGCAGGTTGATCGTGAAGCCGAAAACCTGCATCAGGAATATGGCGCCTATCAGCGAGAGCGGGATGGCGACCACCGGGATGAGGACCGAGCGGATCGATCCAAGGAAAAGGAAGATGACGACCACCACGATGAGGAGCGTGACCACCAGCGTGCGGATCACCTCGTTGATGGCGGTCGTGATGTAGGCCGTCGAGTCGTACGCCACCTTGGCACGCATTCCGCCGGGCAGGTCCTTCTTGATCGACTCCATCTCGGCCGTCACAAGCCGGATCACGTCGAGCGAATTCGCGTTGGGAAGGACGAAGACGCCGATGAAAACGGCCGACTCGCCCGAAAACCTGACGTCGGTGTCGTAGTCCTCGGCGCCCAGCTCGACGTCGGCCACATCGCGCAGGCGCACGATCGCGTTGTTCTGCTGGCGCAGGACGAGGTTCTTGAACTCCTCGACCGAGCGCAGGTCGGTGTTGGCGGTGAGGGCGACCTGGACCAGGTTGCCCTTGGTGTTCCCGAGGGCGCTCAGGTGGTTGTTGGCGGCAAGCGCCGCGCTTACCTGGGAGGGGCTTATGTTGAACGCCGCAAGGCGCTCGGGCTTGAGCCACACGCGCATGGCAAACGTGCGCCCACCGAGGATGTCGGCCCGCTGCACCCCGGCGATCGACGAAAGGCGCGGCTGTATCACCCGGACGATGTAGTCCGTGATCTCATTCGGCTTGAGGGTGTCGGAGGTGAAGCTCAGGTAGGCGGCCGCAAACTGCGAGTCGGCGGACTGCACGTTGATCGCGGGCACCTGCGCCTCGGCCGGAAGGTCGTTGCGCACCTGGTCGACCTTCGAGCTGATCTCGGAAAGCGCCTTGATGGGGTCGTAGTTGAGCTTGAGCCTCGCCGTGATCGTCGAGACTCCCTGCACGCTCGTGGAGGAAAGGTAGTCGATCCCGTCGGCCGCGGCGATCGAGCGCTCGAGGGGAGTCGTGATGAAGCCGCGGACGAGATCGGCGCTCGCGCCGACATAGACGGTCGTGACGGTTACGGTCGAGTTCTCGCTCAGCGGCCACTGGCGGACGTTGAGGGATCGGTACGCCTGGACGCCCGCGATCAGGATCACGAGGTTGACGACGATCGCCAGGACGGGACGCCGAATGAATAGGTCCGTAAATTTCACGGTGCTTTGCGGCGGTCTTGGCCGCTCAGGAATCGTTCGGCTTTGGCGAGAGCTCGGCGTTCGGGGCCTCGTCGTTGTTAACGGTCACGGTGCCGCCCGGCCGGAGGCGGAACACCCCCGAGGTGACGACGGTGTCGCCGGCCTTGAGGCCCGACGTCACCGCCACGAAGTCGCCCCTACGGGCGCCGAGCCGGACGATCTGCTGCCTCACGATGAGCTGCTTTTCACCCGATTCACCGGCGGATTTCTCGTCGACGACGTAGACCGTGTCCCCGAAGGGCGCGTACAGGACCGCGGTCGCGGGTATCGTCAGGACCTTGTCCGACGACGGCAGCTCGACCGCGACGTCGATATACATCCCCGGATGCAGGAGCTCGCTCTTGTTCTCGACGGTGGCCTCGACGCGCACATTGCGGGTGGACGCGTCGACATCCGGGCTGATCGCCGTGATCTTTCCTTCCACGGACTTCTCGGCGAGCGCGTCACCCGATAGTCGCACGGGAAGGCCCGTGCCGATCTGGGCCAGCTCCTGCTGGGGCAGGTAGAAATCGACGTAGATCGGGTTGAGCGCCTGGAGCGAGACGATGGAGTCGCCCGCCTTGAGGTTCTGGCCCAGATTGACGAGGCGGATGCCAAGGCGCCCCGAAAAGGGCGCCTTGATGGTCCTCTTCGCTATGGTCGCCCGTATGTTGTCCGCCGCCGCGAGAGCCTGCTTGTACGTCGCCCCGTCCGAGTCGAACTGGGACTGCGAGACGGTGGCCTTTGCGAGCAGTTCACGCGTCCGATCCAGGTTGACCTTGGCGAGCTCGACGCCGGCCTCCGCCGAGCGGAGCATCGCCTCCTCGACGGAGGTGTCCTGGCGAATGAGCAGGTCGCCCGCCTTGACCTTGCTGCCCGCCTCGAAGGACACCTCGACGATCTTGCCGTCAAGCTCGGCGGCGACGGTCACTCCCTGCACGGCCGTCAGCGAGCCGACGGACGTGAGCGCCTGCTGCCAGGTTTCCTGCATCACCTTGGCGGTCGATACCGACTCGGGCGGCTGCACGAACTTCATCGTCATGAGGGTCTTCACCTGAAGAACCTTTACCAAGACGATGATCCCGAGGATCAGCAGCAGCCCGACCACGGTGACGGTTGTTTTCTTTGACTTGGAGGGCATGGGTTTGCTCGGGGAGGGGTTCATGCGGTGGTCATCGATGAAGGGTTGCGCGCCGCTGGCTCCATGGCGGAGGGCTGCCCTGCAACCTTGTTGAGGAGGCGCACGAGCGTCTTGCGTTCATGCTCGGAAAGCGGGGCCATGAGCGCGGCCATGCACTTGAAATGGCCGGGAAGGATCTCCTTGAGGGTCGCGTGGCCCTTGTCCGTGAGATGGACGAGCATCATCCTGCGGTCGCCCGAATCGTGCTCGCGGGTCACAAGCCCGTCCCGCTCGAGGGTGTCTACAAGCCCCGTGATGGTCGCCCGGGTGACCCCCGCCTTC
>PLKS01000242.1 GCA_003140665.1 Opitutaceae bacterium | reverse complement strand
AGTCGGCGGCTTCAAGAAGCCGACCCTCCTTCAAGGGAATGCCCATTGCCGCAAAATAGGCGCCGTTGACCCCAAACGTATTGTTGATGCTTGGCGGTTCTCCAACTTTTGGAGTGCGGCCCAGAATGAACACATTATCGGTGTCACTCATGCCCTGGAGTGGGAGCGAGGTGACAATACCGACGGATACCATGCCTGGCAGATGCTGCACCTTTTCCAGCAGTCGGTCGGTGAACTCGAGACGCGCCGCATTGTCCTTGTAGGACTCCCAAGGCAGTGAAACTTCCCCAGTGAGGACGTGATCGGGGCGAAAACCCGGATCCACCGCCATCGCCCGCCTCAGGCTGGTGCCGAGCTGGCTCGCCCAAGCGAGAAGGACGAACGCGAGGCCAATCTGAGCGACAATGAATCCATTGCGCAGGCGCTGTGCCCCACGACCAGTCGTTCCGCCGCGCGACTCGGCCTTCAGGGAGTTGGCCAGGTGATTGCTCACGTTGAACCATATGATGGGGACCGCGATCAGCACCCCAAGGAGAACGGCCCCGGCAACAGCCACAAACATCAGCGTTCCGTCGACCCTGATATCCGATCCCAAGGGCAGTTGACTTGCCCCGAGCAGCCCCAGCATTCGGATACAGAATGCCCCAAAAATAAGCCCCAGAACCCCGCCCGTGAGAGTGAGCGTGATGGTTTCGATCAGTACGTCACGGGAAACGTGATGACTGCCGGCCCCCAACGACTGCCTGATCGCGAGTTCCTTGGCTCGGTCACAAGCCCGAATAAGCAACAGGTTCACGATGTTGACGCCACCGATGATCAGCAGCAGAAGAGCGCCCCCTTGCAGCATCAGCAGCATGGGGCGGACTTGGCGCACATGGTCGGCTTGGAGGGGAGCCACAAATGAGCGAAACCCGGCGGCGGCCACCTCTTTCGCATAGGGATACTCGGCCGCATGCGCTGCATTGTGGGCATCAATTTGTGATTGCGCCGTAGAAACTCCATAACCAGGCCTCAGGCGCCCGATCATCTCCGCGTTTCCGCTGTATCTGCGGTCAATCCCCCGCTCTACGGGATCGGATGCGAGTGGCAGGAAAATCTGAGCTTTGGAGGAGAGAAAACGAAAGTCCTGGGGAAGGATTCCCACGATCGTCTTGGCGACTCCATTTACCCGCACCTTTTGCCCAAGCGCCCGAGGATCGGCATCGAAGTGCTGCCTCCAGTAAGAATCGGTGAGCACCACCACGTTCGCGGATTGATAGGTCATCTCGTCCTCATTGAAAGTGCGCCCCGCAACCGGGCGCACGCCGAGCGTGGCGAAGAACTCGGGCGTTATTCTAAAGAGTTCCTCGCGGCCAATGGAGCCCCCCTCCCCGAGATTTGCGTGATCGCTTCGAAAAGCCGAAATGCTTGAAAAGGCAGGGATAATCCCACGACGTTCATAATAGCTGGTCAGGGACGAACCGCCGCGGTCAATGCCAGCTTTGGGATAGCTATTGTAAACAGTCACCAATTGATCCGCATCCGGAAACGGAAGGGCTCTCAGGAGAACTGAATCTACGACCGCGAAAATGGTGAGATTGGCTCCGATGCAAACCGCGAGCGTAGTAAGTGTAATTGCCGTGAAGCCCGGTGATTTAGCTAAACGACGCATTGTCAGTCGTAGGTGTGTGATCATCGCCGGTGTCCTATTTTCGCATGGAGTGTGCCAATATCGCTGATCGTCGTATGCTATTACCGTTTATTGTTTTACGAATCATTGGTGAATGGCAACAGAGCGCACGGCGCTCGGAAACGAGACTTGCCGTTCCCGCAAGTGGGACATCGAGTGCTATGTGATTTCATGGCCCTGTGAGTTACCGACTGCCCCGGCAATCTCGGTCAGGTGCGACTTGTTCGATAAACGGTCTGTTGAACACCTGGCTGAGCAAGGACGCAAATATATTTGGTGATCGCGCAATGGCCGAACGCATCGCTCTTTTGACCAAATGGCGCCTACTCGATCCCATCAGCCACTTTGAAGCTAGGTCGATAAATTACGTTCTGTAAACTGGTGGACGCGGAGGGACTCGAACCCTTCGTCCAATAGGCGAAACTACGAACTTAGGATCTGCATTGTCATTCTGCCTCAATCGCAGGCGAGCGGACCTTCCCGATCATTCGGCCCGGAGGGTCTCCGCAGGATCGACCCGCGCAGCGCGCCGGGCAGGAATCCAGCACGCAAGAAGCGCTACGCTAACGAGCAATGCCGAACTTGCGGCCACGACAAGCGGATCCTGGCCCAAAATACCGGGCATAAAGGAGGCGAGCAGGCGGGCGAGCGCGAAGGCCCCGGCAATCCCGAGAACCAGCCCTGTTGCGGCAAGGCGAACGCCCTGACCGAGAATAAGCAGGGCGATGTCCCGCAATTGGGCGCCAAGCGCAACACGAATGCCGATCTCCGCGGTGCGCTCGACCACCAGTTGCGAAATTACCCCGTAGAGACCGAGCGTGGACACCAGAAGCCCCGAGATTGCCATGGCCAGAATCCCGTTGGCCAGGAGGTTGTTCCAGCGGCGTATCGATTCGAGGGAGTGGTCGATCGAAGCCACTTGGTATACGGCCAGGTCGGGATCGACCCGGGCCACCGCCCGGTGCAGGGCGTCGGCCACGGAATCCGGAGCCACGGAAGTGCGCAGTACGACAGAGAAGTAATTCCCCCCGGTTTGGGCCATCGGCCGGTAAATCTGCAAATGCGCCGCTGTGTTGCTGTCGAACGGGAAGCTCACGTCGTTGACCACCCCCACCACCTCCATCCAATCGCGTTTGGCCGGATCCGCGCCGCCTATCCGCTTCCCCAGCGGATTGCCATTGGGCCAGAATTTCTGAGCAAGCGTCTGGTTGATGACGATGACAGCCGGGGAACCGGAACGGTCTAGTGCCGTGAAATCCCGCCCTTGCAGAATCTTCACGCCGAGCACGTCAAAATAGCCCGGAGTTGTCGTATTTGAGTCGGCGACGGGCGCCTGTCCCGATGCCACAGTGGTCCCCTCCTCGACCACCGGGCGCGAATTGTAGAAGCCGCCCAGCGGGAGGATGTCGCAGGTGACGGATCGTTCGACCCCCGGCACCGAAGCCAGCTCTTCGTTCAGCCTGCTGTAGAAGGCGCTGCACTTTTCGACGCCGCCATACTTGTTGCCCGGCAGCGCAAAGCGGCCGCTCAGCAAGTGATCCGTTCGCCAGCCGTAGTCCCGCTGCATCGCCTTGCTAAAACCCCGCATGAAATAGCCGGACCCGGAGAGGAGCACGAGGGTCAGGGAGAGTTCGATAACGACAAGCGCGTGGCGCAGCCGATGCCGCGACCGGTCTCCCGTCATGCCCCTGCCGGACTGCTTCAGGCCGGCGTTTGGGTCCACCCGGGACGCGAACCAAGCCGGGGCGATGCCGAAGAAAGCGCCGGCCGCCAAAGCGGCAAACAGGGCGAAGCCTAGTACGCGCACATCGATCGAAAGGCGCGGGGGCACCTCATTCTCCCACAACAGGGCGATCTGCCTGCCCAGAATCCGGTTGGTGCCCACGGCGACCAAAACCCCGACCGCGCCGCTGACCATAGCCAGCGCCAGGCTTTCGGTAAGCAGCTGGCGCAATAGCCGGAACCGCGATGCCCCAAGTGCGATGCGAATCGCGTATTCCCGGGCGCGGCCCGAGTTTCGCGCAAGCTGAAGATTGGCCAGGTTGGCGCATGCGATCAGAAGGACGGCAGCCGCCAGCCCAATGACAATCCAGGCAAAGCTTTCAACGCTAACTTCCCCGATGGGGGTCAGGCGGAATCCGCTCTGGGCGTCTGTCAGGGGATATTCACGGCCCAAACGGACTGCGATGGCATTCAGATTCGTCTGTGCGTTGGCGATCGTCGATCCGGGCTTGAGCTGCGCGACCGCCTGCAGCCAGCGCCCGTCGCGGCCCTTTACGACATCCGGGCTCAGCACCAAGGGTCTCCAGATATCCTGGGAGCCCCAAACCATGGAAGTGTCGAACTGTTCCGGCATGACGCCGACCACCTGAACGTCCTCGCCATCAAGCCTCAAGGACCGGCCCACGATCGCCGGATCACCGGCGAACCGCTGGCGCCAGAATCGATAGCTCAGAACCACCACCTCGTTGTGGCCGGGTTTGGCCTCCGCAGCGCCAAAGACACGTCCCAGCAGCGGCGGCACGCCCATCATCGCGAAGAAATCGCCGTCGACCGCGAAGGCGCGCACCCGCTCGGCCGGCTGGCCGGGCGACGAGATGCTGTAATCTGGAAAATCGATGATCGAAAACCGTGCGAAAACCTCGTTCTGAGCCTTGACGTCCAATATATCGCCAGGGGAATGGGGGCCCATTCCGCCTCCCTCGAGGGACGTGTGGTATATGAGAACGACGCCCTTGGGCCTCTCGAACGGCAGCGGCCGGAGGGCGACCGCATTGACGAAGCTAAACGTCGTCGTGTTCACCCCGATTCCCAGCGCAAGGGTCAGGATCGCAGTTGCGGCGAACCCCGGGTTCTTGCATAGGGACCGGGCGGCGTAACCCAGGTCCTGGATGAGCTGCTCGATCCACGGGAACCCGCGGACGTCCCGGTAGGACTCCTGCACCTGATCGACTCCGCCGAACTGCCGCAACGCCGCCGCACGGGCCTCCTCGGGCGGCATCCCAGCGAGGATGTTGGCCTCCGTCGCCATCTCCAGGTGGGTCCGGATCTCCTCGGACAGCTCAGCCTCGATTCTCCCCTTGTGAAAGATTGCCTGCAGGCGGAAGGCGAACTGCCGAAGCCAGTTCATGGCGGTAAGTCGGTTAGATCGCCTTAAGCATCAGGTTGATGGTGCTCGAAAGCTTCTCCCACCTCGCCGTCTCCTCCATCAACTGCCTCCTGCCTCCGGAGGTCAGCGAATAGAACCGAGCCTTGCGGTTGGCGGCCGAGACGCTCCATTCGCCCTTGATCCATCCCTTTGCCTCTAGCCGGCACAGGGCGGGATAAAGCGAGCCCATTTCCACAAGGAAAACTTCACCGGACATCACGTGGATCCGCTGCGACAGGCCGAAGCCGTGCATCGCGTCATGTTGGAGCGCAGTGAGGATCAACAGGTCGAGGGTGCCCTGCAGCAATTCGAATTTTTCGGTGGCCATGGCTATATCTTTAGAGCGTCTATATGAGAAGCGTTGCCCCCTCTCCTTTAGAACGTCAACAGGAAAAGTCGTCCCTCCCCAGCACCGTCCGAATAGGGGTGATCTTAAGAATACCAGATCTCTGTGAGGCCCTGTCTTCGCGGAGAATTTAGTTCTCCATTATGAATGGGTAAAGTGGTGGACGCCGAGGGACTCGAACCCCCGACCCCCTCGGTGTAAACGAGGTGCTCTAACCAGCTGAGCTAACCGCCC
>PLKS01000031.1:1021-4661 GCA_003140665.1 Opitutaceae bacterium | reverse complement strand
CCCAGCCCGGGCAGCCATTTCAGTTTCAGAGACACAAAGTTCACCCGCTTTGCGGAACCCTCTTGGGCCCTCGGTTTCACGTAGAAGTCGATAAACACGGAAAAGGCTTTTTTGTGTCCGCGTGTAAGCCCGAATTCATCGCATGGCGCGACGATCGGATGGCCGCAGGTCGACTGCCCAGCCACCCACACGGCGCTCAGATGAAAATGAGGAAACTCGCTCATCCTTTTGAAGGAGCAGTGGCGAAAAACATTAGGGAGTCGTCACACCAAGGTATGATGGTGCTCGGCCGGCAAATCCGCTACCCTGCGGGCATGCAACGCCTGAGACCGCATTCGGGGAGACGGTCGACCCTGATTCAACGGGTCCTGCTGGCGGCAGTTCTGCTCGGGTCAGGACGGCCCGCCAAGGCTGCGCCGGTCCCCAACTCGCTGGCGCTCCCGGTCGTAGATCGTTCGGATATCCGCTTTTCGCGCCTTTCCACCGAGGACGGTCTTTCGCAAACCCGTGTGACCCAGATCGTGCAGGACGACCGAGGCTTCCTGTGGTTCGGAACCCAGTATGGCCTCAACCGTTTCGACGGGTACAGGTTCAAGGTCTTCGTTCACAACCAGGGCGACCCCGACTCCCTCGAAGGGGTCTTTATCTCGGCCCTCTTCAAGGACCGCGACGGCAAGCTCTGGGTGGGCTCCTCTCAGAACGTGGACTGCATGGATCCCGTCACGGAGAAGTGCACCCATTACAGACTCGATACCGACATCGCCTCTGAATTCACGGGGCGAGTCTTCAGCATCTGCCAAGGCCCGGACGGCATTATCTGGCTGGCAACCGGCACAGGTCTTCGCCGGGTGAACCCAGTTACCGGCACAGTGACCCGCTTCCGGCACGATGCCAATGATCCCGAGAGTCTGGGCAGCGACGACGTGAAATCCGTCGGCTTCGATCGCAAGGGCACGTTTTGGGTGGCGACCAGCGTAGGGTTGGACGCCTTTGACAGGAAGACGGAGAAAGTTGTCGCCCGCATCGCCCTGCCGGAGCCGTTGCACATGGGATTCTATGAGGACCGCACGGGTACCTTCTGGATCTTCCACACCTCCGGTAGCGGCTTGGCGACCTATGACCGCGCAACCCACCAGCTCACGACAATATCCCTGACGCAGAGCTCGTCCTCCGACGGTCCTCCCCTGACAGGCGTGCGGTCGATGCTTGAGGACGACCAGGGGCGCCTCTGGCTCGGCTCGTTTGGCGCGGGCCTGTTGCGCTATGACCGCGAGGACCATAGGTTCATCCGCTACCGCAATAATCCCGCTGACCCCGAAAGCATCGCTGACAACAGCATCGTCGCCCTCTTCAAGGACCGCGAGGGCAACATCTGGACCGGACTGCACGGCAACGGTCCCAATCACTTCAGCACCCGGCTGGCCCGGTTTGAGCAGTTTCGCAGCGATCCCACCAACCCGAAGGGTCTGACCGGCAATTTCATCGACGCGATCTACGAGGACCATCGCGGAAGGCTGTGGATCGGAACCGATGACGACCTGGTGCAGGTCGATCGTCAGACCGGCCAATACCATCACTTCTTGGCGGGGCTGGGAATCAAGCCGACGGTTGACTCGATCATCGAGGATAAGGACGGTGCCATCTGGGTGGGCACCTACCGGCATGGCGTGGGCCGCCTTGACGAGGCGACGGGCCGATTCGAAGTGTACCGACATAGTCCCGGCGACCCCTCCAGTTTGAGCGACGACTCGGTGCTCCATCTCTTCGCCGATCATCTGGGCCAGATTTGGGTGGGCACGAACGACGGGTTGAATCGCCTGGACGCCGCCCATCACCGCTTCGACGTCTACAAGGTCAGCCCCCAGAACCGATGGAGCCAGTGCTACATCGTCATCCAGGAGGACCAGCACGGCTTTCTCTGGCTGGGCACCGAATACACCGGCCTCCATCGCTTCGATCCGCGCACGGGAACGTTCAACGTGTACAAATCCGATCCCCTCAAGCGGGGGAGCCTTTCCGACGACACCATTGGCGCCATCTGCATCGACGACCAAGGCGCCATGTGGGTCGGCACTAGGGTGGGTCTGGACCGATTCGATCCCTCCACGGGCCAGTTCTCCCCCTGCCGGGACCGCGGCGCGGAACTGGGCCGGTCCATCGGATGCATATTCCCCGACCGGGAGGGGCGGCTGTGGATGAGCACCAACCGGGGATTGACCGAGTTTAATCCGGCAACGGCCGAGTTTCGGCATTATACCGAGGCGGACGGCCTGCCCGGCAACGACTTTACCGGATGGGAGACTGGGTGCCAGGGCCGCAATGGCCGATTGTATTTCGGGGGCTTTGACGGGGGGTTCTCATTTGATCCGGAAAAGTTGGCGGACGATCCCTTCGTGCCACCGGTGGTTCTCACCGACTTCCGACTCCCATACGCGCCGCAAGGCAGCCGAACCGCGTCGCTCCTCAGCAAGGGCATCTATCCTTCCGGGGAACTGACCCTGGCCCACGATGAAAATAGCATGTACGTCGAATTCGCGGCGCTCAGCTACTTCAACCCGAAGACGAACCGTTACCGGTACAAGCTTGAGGGCCTGGATCCGCAATGGAACGAGGTGAGTCCCTATCAACGCTCGGCCACCTACACCACCCTGCCCGCGGGCTCGTATCTGTTTCGCGCCCAGGGGGCCACAGCCCGCGGCGGGTGGAGCGAGCCCGGAATTGTCTTTCGCCTGGAAGTGCGCCAGCCGTGGTGGATGACCTGGTGGTTTCGGCTGCTAGCCGCGGTTGTGGTCATATGCATTGTCGTTGGCGCCGACCGGATTCGCACCAACCAGGCAAACCGGCTTCGTCAGATGCGCGACGAGCTGGCAAGGGTCGCCCGCCTGACCACCATGGGCGAGCTGACCGTCTCGATCGCNNCGCTGGCTCAACCGCGACGTGCCCAACCTGGAGGAGATTCGAACAGGGATCGCTCACATAGTTCGCGACGGCCTGCGGGGCAGCGAGGTCGTCGTGAGAATTCGCGCCATGGTGCGAAAGGTGCCCTCCATCCACCAAGAGCTGGACATGAACGCCGTCGTGACGGAGATCAGCGAGATGGTTCCCATGCCCGACGATGGCCCCACCCTCCAGTTGGACTTGGCGGCCGAGCTCCCGCATGTCATGGGTGATCGGGTGCAGCTCCAACAGGTGCTCTTCAACCTGATGAAAAACGGGGCCGAGGCGATGCCAGCGGAGTCGACCCGGGAGAGACGTCTTCTGGTGCGGACCTCCGCTGAGGTGGCGGGCCAGGTCCTGGTGGAGGTCGCGGATACGGGCATGGGGGTCGCCCCGGAAAGAATCCCCCAGCTCTTCGAGCCGTTCCATACGACAAAGGCCAACGGATTGGGCATGGGCCTTTCGATTTGCCGCTCGATCATAGAGTCGCACAGCGGAAGGCTGTGGGCCGAGGGCAACCCGACCGGCGGCATGACATTCCGGTTCACCCTGCCGACCGCTCTGGGTCCTTCCACATGAAATCAAACGCGCCAAAGCCGGAGCCGCACCCGGAACCAACCGTGTTCATTGTGGACGACGACCAGTCGGTCCGCCAGGCGCTGAGCAGTCTCATCCGGTCGGTTGGCCTGGCGGTGAAGCCTTT
>PLKS01000031.1:0-979 GCA_003140665.1 Opitutaceae bacterium | reverse complement strand
GCCCACAACGACATCCCGATCATCTTTATCACGGGACACGGAGACATTCCGATGAGCGTGCGCGCGATGAAGGCGGGCGCGGTGGAGTTCCTGACGAAGCCCTTTCGGGACCAGGACCTGCTTGATGCAATCCACCAGGCCCTGGCGCGGTCAGAAGCGGCGTTGAAGCGGCATTCAGCCGAGGCCGAGATCCGCAGGCGGCACGACCAGCTGACGCCGCGCGAGCGCGAGGTCATGGGGTTCGTGGTCCGGGGCCTCTTGAACAAGCAGATCGCCGGGGAGCTAGGGACCAGCGAGGTCACCGTGAAGATCCAGCGCGGCCAGGTCATGCACAAGATGCAGGCCGAGTCCGTGCCCGACTTGGTGCGGATGGCCGAGAAACTGGACTCACACTAAGGTGCTATAGATTGCTTCCGCGCGGGCTGCTAATTTAGGGGATGGCCAATCCCTCAACAGCAGTGATCTCCATCGTAGATGATGACGCCTCCGTCGGGGAGGCGACTGGGAGCCTGCTTCGGGCCAATGGATTCACGGTGGCCACTTTCCAGTCGGCGGCCCTGTTTCTGGCTTCGCCCGAGCGAAATCGAACCTCCCTCCTGATCCTGGACGTATGCATGCCGGGCATGGCTGGTACGGAACTATTCCGCCAGTTGAAGCAGGAAATGAGGCCCATCCCGACATTGTTCATCACGGGACACGGAACCGAACAGGACCGGGCGGAAGCGCTGGCAGCCGGGGCGCTGGGTTATCTAAACAAGCCCTTCGCCGAGGAGGAGCTTATGGTGCTCGTCAGGAGCATCATCCACTAGTCGTGCTGCGCCCCCCTCAATCGGTCTCGGGCCATGTAGCCCTGATCCTTCTGGCGGCTGGCCTGACGATCAAGTGCGTTCGACGAAATGCTTTGTCGGCGAAATCCGGCCACACTCGAGCGACCGACCAAAACGGCAGCACCACAATTCTCACATGAAAACAAACGCAG
>PLKS01000056.1 GCA_003140665.1 Opitutaceae bacterium | reverse complement strand
GTGAGGCCGGCGCCGCCGCCCTGTGGGCCGGCGTCGCCGCCGGAGTCGGCGCGCTGAGCCGCGAATACGGGCTGTATTTTGTGATCCTGGGCGCCTTCCTGCTGCGGGCCCGGGGGAAGGGCCGCCTGCTCGGGCGGTTCCTCGTCCCGGCGGCGCTGGTCGCGGCGCCATGGTACCTGAGGAACTGGATCCGGACCGGCAATCCCGTCTATCCGGCGCTGGGGGCGATTTTCCCGACCAACAAGGTGCACGTGGAGATCATGCGCGACATCTCGGGGTTCTGGGGCTTTGGCTCATCGCCGGTTCCGCTCAGCACGGTCCCGTGGGCCCTCCTGGCCACGGCGGGAACGGTGGGGATCCTGGCGCTCGCGGGCATCTGCAGGGCGGGGACCCGCTGCCTCGCGATCGTTTCGGCGATGCTGCTGGTCGTCCTACTCTGGATCTGGTCGATGCCGGAAACCGCGGGGGGCTGGAATTATTCCATGCGCGTCCTTCTTCCCGTGATTGCGCTGGGGGCGGTCCTTGGCGGCTGGATCGGGACCACTCGCGGATGGATCCGCAACGCCATGGCGCTGCTGCTGGCGCTGGCTTCCGTGGACGCGGCGCGCCGGGCCTGGCTCCTGCCCGACCTGGCCGTGTCGACCCCGTGGACGCTCTCCTTTTCCGAATGGAGGCTGCTCCATGCGGAAAACAGCCCCCACTCGGGAGGCAACCTCTGGGAGATACTGGCAAAGGTCGCCGGCGACAGGTTCATCGTGGTCGACAGCCCGGGGGCGCATGTGGGCGTGACCGAGGCCGGCGGCCACGCCACGCCGTTCGAGAGCCCCCGCTTCGCACCGGCGCTCGACCCGTCGCTGTCCGTCGAGGAGGCGGTCCGCCGCCTGCGAATGGCCCGCGTCAGGTTCGTGATGTTCTCCGTCCGCAATCCGGTCATCGACAAATTCGTCCAGCGGCATGCGACCCTCCGGCACCTGGCGAGCGACTATGAGCCGGTGACAAACCTGCACGGGCTGTTGATCTTCGACCTGGAGTTCCTCACCCGGAAAAAGGACGTGCCCGCGGTGCCAGGACCGACCGGGTGAGGACCGAAGAAGTCCCTGGCCCTGTCAAAAACCCCTGGGGCGAATCACGTTGTTCCAGACCCGTGACACGAGCAGCGGCCGCCGCAGCTGTGCCTTGTGCGAGGACCTTGGGGAGGCTCTGACCATGCGATCCAAAGCCGCGATCAGCGCGGCAGGGCGCTCCTCCGAGTCATACGTATTCCAGGAAGGCGCGTTTGACCGGCCGCTGTGAGTCCACGTCGCCGTCCTGAGCGCATCGGTGCCCAGGGTAATGATGGGTCCCGTCGGGCTGACCAACGCGATTCGCCGGTCGGGCAGCCAAAGCTGGATGAAATGGCCGCCAAGACTGCCGGCTGCGTCATCATCCGACGACGTGTCGCTCATCAGGTTCACCCTGAGACGCATGGGACCGAGATGAAACTCCGGATCGCCCAAGGCGTTCAATTCGGGCCGCCGAAAACGGATTCTTGCCAACCCGCGGGACGGCAACAGCGCAAGGGCGATGTCGAGGCACGAATAGAGCGTCCGGGGGGTTGCCACGATCACCGCCGAATACGCCCCATGACCCCTTGTAGCCTCTCTGCAGACCTGGATGAACTTCACGACGGTGGGCAGCTCGCAAAAATGACCGTTGATATGAAGGCGGCCGATTCGGCCGCCCCTTCGCCACACCTTGGCGAGAAATAACGGACCGACGGGATGCTCCATCAGGACAGGAACCCCCCGAATCAGCCAATCGTTGGAAATTTTTTCCCCCGCCTTGCCTCCTATAGCAACAATGGCCGCGTCCACCGACGTCTTCACCCCGGCGACCGAGGTCGCCATCGGAACTCCATGCCGACGGCAGATCTCCCTCGAATGGCGACTGCCCCGCGCCACCACGGCTGCCAGCTGGTATCGCCTCCGGGAGCCGGCGATCGCATCCATCCAAGCTTGCCCAAAAACCGTTCCGCACACAACGACTCTAAAACGCCGTTTCATCGGTTTTCAATTGGATCGGCGTCCACTGGCACGCAATCCTTCTTCGGGCCGTGCCTGCGGGTTGCCCAGGTGCCCTCCCCTGCCAGAAACGGCCCCTGGACAGGACGTAAGCCATGCGCGCCGGGGCTCCGCATTTTTCTCGCCATGGTCCCGCCAGACGCATCCCATTGGCGGTGCCGCGCGTATGAGTAAGACAGATATATGTCCCTCGCTTTGCCCATCTTACCCGGCTCATTCGTGTGGCTTGAGCCGGTTGCGCCATGGACGGGAAAGAAGGGGCTCGTCCTGATGATGTCGGCCGGTGACCTCGACTCGAACGATTCCCGGGCCCGGGTCAACGCCGAGCTCCTGCGCCGCATGGCAGGAGGGGACCGCGACGCGCTGGCCGAGCTCTACGACCACCTCTCGCGGCCGCTCTACGCCACCGCCCGCCATATCCTCAACGATGCCACCGAGGCGCAGGATGTCGTCCACGACGTGTTTCTTGCGCTCTGGGAAAACGCCGCGTCGTTCGACTGCAACCGGGGCGCGGCGTTCTCCTGGGCGGTCACGCTCACGCGCAACCGCTCCATCGACCGCCTGCGCACGCGGACGAACCGGGCCCGCCTGCTGAGCATCTCGGTGCCGGACGACCTCGGATACGGCTCCAACGCCGGCATCCTCGGCGGCGACGACTGGGCGGAGCTTGGCGAGAGGGCCGATGCCGTCCGCGTGGCGATCGACACTCTCCCCCCCGAGCAGAAGAACGCGCTCGAGCTCGCGTTCTTCTCGGGGCTGACGCAAAAGGAGATCGCCGAGAAGCTGAGCGAGCCCATAGGGACCGTTAAGGCGAGGATTCGCCGCGGCCTCATAAAACTTCGCGACGTGCTCGCGCACCGCATATGATAGACGAACGCCAGGATGAGCTTGCAGCCCTTCACGCGCTCGACCTGCTCGAGGGAGCGGAGCGGGAGGCCTTCGTCGCCGAGCTCGGGCGCAGCTCGGAGCTGCGCAAGAGGGTCGGCGACCTGCGGCAGGCCGCGGCGGCGCTCGCGCACACCGCGCCGGTGTCCGATCCCCCCGCGTCGCTCAGGGACCGCATACTCGCCTCGGCCGCCGCGACGGCCAGCCCCTTCCCGGAGCCGCAGGCCGCTCCCGCGCCGGCACGACGGCCGATCCCGTTTCCCGTCTGGATCCCGTGGCTCGCGGCCGCCTGCTTTGGCGCGGCCGCCCTCTGGTCCGACAGGCTCTATTTCTCCGCCAGGTCCGAGAACCTGTCGCTCCGCGACCAGCAGCGCCTGGCGCAGCAGGCGCTCGAGCAGGCCCGCGGACAGCTCGGGGATGCCTCGCGGCTCCTGGCCGCGTCCGGCCGCGAGATCGCGGAACTCGGCGCGAGGCTGAAGGCCGAGGGCGACCTGGCCCATTTCAAGATCGCGGCGCTTGCGTCCATGCTCGGCAACTCCCCGGCGGCCGTCGCGGTCGCCGTCTGGGATCCCACCCAGGAGGAGGGCGTCCTCGCCGTCTCCAAGCTCCCCGCGCTTGCGGCGGCGATGGACTACCAGCTCTGGGTCATAGACCCGCAGTATCCGACGCCCGTGAGCGGCGGCGTTTTCACGGTCGACCCGGTCACCGGCGAGGCCCACGTCGTCTTCAGGGCCAACCGCCCCGTCAAGTCGATCGCGAAGTTCGCCGTCAGCCTCGAGCGCAAGGGCGGCGTGCCAAAGCCCGAGGGCCCGATCGTGCTGCTCAGCCAGTAGGGCCGCGGGACTTCGGTCCAACGGGGGATTTCACGCCTTGGTCCCGGTGAGGGCGATTCCCTCGATGAAGCTCCGCTGGGCCACGAAAAAGAGCGCGATTACGGGAAGTATGATGAGCGTGCTCGCCGCCATCATGTAGTTCCACTCAATGCCGCCCGAACCGGTCGTCTGCATGGCGCGCAGCCCGAGGGCCAGGGTGTAGTCGCGGTCGTCCGTGAGGTAGATGAGCGGGCCGAGAAAGTCGTTCCACGTTCCCATGAAGGTGAACAGCGCGACCACCACGAGCGCCGGGCGGCAGAGCGGAAGGATGATCTGCCAGAAAATCCTCAGCTCGCCGCAGCCGTCGATCCGCGCCGCCTCCGAAAGGTCCTTGGGGATCGTGCGGAAAAACTGCCTCAGCAGGAAGACATTGAAGGCGCTCGCGCAGAACGAGCCCACCCAGAGCGGCTTGAGGGTCCCTATCCACCCAAGCCAGCGGAACAGCCCGAAGAGCGGCACCATCACGACGGGAAACGGGATCATCATCGTCGCGAGCAGGAGCCCGAACAGCGGGTCGCGCATGCGCCATTCCAGCCGGGAGAAGCCGTACGCTACCAGCGCGCTGGAGAGCACGGTGCCGACCACATTCAGGACGCAAAGGACGAGCGTGTTGGCCAGGTAGCGCGGAAAATGGCGCATGGCGCGGATCGCCCCGGGAAAATTCCCCCACCGCAGGGCGACATGGGAGGAGATCGAGGCCGCGGGCACCACGTCGCGCGTGCCGCCCGCGAGCCCGATGACCTCGCGCCAGGGGGCCGACGGGGAGGCCGGCAGGGTCCTCAGGACCGTGACCGGCACGCCGGTTCCCGTCGTCGGGCGCCACTCGCCGTCGCGGACCGAGACCTCGGCCAGCACCACCGGCTCCGACGCCCCGCGCTCGATCGCCCAGAGGCTCGGCTCCGTCACGAGGGCGCCCGGCCGGACCTCCTGGACGCGGCCGCCGAGCGGCGCCTCATAGCGGCGCGCCAGCCATTCGGGCGGCTGCGACAGCGTCTGGTCAAGCGGCTTCAGGGCCGTGGAGAGCATCCAGGCGAACGGCGTGATGAAGATGGCCGCCCCCGCGATGAGGAGCGCGTACGTGAAAAGCTTGGCGGGAACGCGCATGGATTCCTAGTCCCCCTGGTAGTGCACGAGCCGGCGTGAGGAAAGCGACGCCGCCCACGTGAGCGCCAGGATCAGGAGGCACAGCATCCATGCCATCGCGCAGGCGTACCCCATCTGGCGGTATTCGAAGGCGTTCTGGTAGAGGTAGAGCGCATAGAAGAGAACCGATCGGTTCGGGCCGCCTCCGCCCCACATGACGAATGCGGGCACGAACACCTGCAGGCCGCCGACGATGCCGATGATCAGGTTGAAGTAGATGACCGGGGAGATGGCGGGAAGGGTCACGTTCAGCAGCCGGTCCCAGGCCGACGCCCCGTCGATCATCGCGGCCTCGAGGAGGGACCTCGGGACGCCCTGAAGGGCCGCGAGGTAGATCACCACCGTGTTCCCGCAGCCCCACAGCGACATGAGCGCGAGCGAGGGCTTCGTCCACGCGGGGTCGGCAAGCCACTGCGGGGGATGATGGATTCCGACAAGTCCCAGCGCGGAGTTGAGGAGGCCCAGGCGCCCGTTGAGGATCCAGAGCCAGATCATGGCGCCCGCCACGGCCGGAACCAGGGACGGCAGGTAATAGATCGCCCGGAACCCACCCCGCGCGCGCACCGGCTGGTTGAGGAGGAGCGCCAGGGCCAGCGCGAAGACGAGGCCGAGCGGCAGGGCGATCAGGTTGAAAATGAGCGTGTTGGCGACGGACTGCCAGAACACCCGGTCGGAGGCCATGTCGCTGTAGTTGAGGAGGCCGATCCACACGGGCCTGGACAGCACGTCATAGTCGCAGAACGAATAGTAGAGCGACGCCGCGACCGGGTAGATCGTGAAGACCGCGACGCCGAGAAGCCACGGGCTCACGAACGCGAGGCCGAAGCAGGTGCGCTGGCGCTCACCAGTTGTCATACGCCCTCCATTCCGCCATGCGCTGGCTTCCCACCGCGTCCCAGCGCCGCTCCAGCCGGTCGAGCTTCCACTGCACCCGCTCCTGGACCTCCGCAAGCGCGGCGGCGGGGGTGTAGCTGAGATTCAGGACGCGCTCGGTCGCCACCGACATCTCGGCGTTGTACTCGTGCCAGATCGACAGCCGGGGCAGCGCGCGGGCGCCCGGGCTTCGGGCCAGGCTGATGAACAGCCGGATGGCGGGATTCGGATGGTGGGCGAGGAATCCCTCGGAGACCTCCCGCAGGGCGGTGAACTTCTGCTGGGACGCCGCCAGCTTCTCGGCGACCTCCCGGCGCTGAAGGTAGCGGATGAACTCGAACGCCTCGCGCGGGTGCTCGGCCCCGCGCGGGATCACGATGACGTCGGTCTGCGCGACGGTCAGCGGGGCCCCGCCCCCGACGCCGTCGGCGGCGGGGCACGCCGCCACGCCCCACTCCAGCCCGGGGGAGTATTTCTGGATGAAATTCGGCCACCACGGACCCTGGACGACCATCGCCTCGAAACCCCCGAGGAACGGCGTCTGCCCCGACTGCTGGATGCCGAAGCTCCCCCCGAAGTCGCGCAGGTTGTCCACGCCGTAGGCCTCGGATGTGTCCCTCAGCCACTGGTAGGCGGCGACGTTGCCGGCGTCGTTGGCAAGGATGCGCCGGTCCCCGTCGTAGTAGCGGGCGCCGAACCAGAAGCCCCACGCCGAGGTGTACATGCCGGCGTCCTGCGGCAGGTGGCCGATCTGGACGAGGGTGAAATGGTGGCCGTCGCGCTCCGCCGGCGTCAGGTCGGCGAACGAGACCCGCACCCGGTGCCCGCCCCGCTCGATCTCAACGAGGGTGAGACGCCGGCTCATGCTGTTGAGCTCGGCCATGGTCCGCGGCGGGTGCTCGGGATCGAGGCCCGCCGCGCGGAACAGCCTCTTGTTGTAGAAAAGCGCGACGCAGGCCGGCGTCGTCGGCAGCCCCCAGGTGAAGCCGCGGTGGCGGCAGAGCTCCCAGTACACCGGAATGTAGTGCTCGGGCCCGAGCCCCGCGGCCGCCAGGCCGCCGTCGAGCGGGGTCAGCGCGCCCTTCTCGGAAAAATCCGGAATGTTCTCCGACCACAGCCCCGCAAGGTCGGGCGGATTGCCGCTCGACGTGGCGAGCAGCAGCTTGGTGTCCACCTCGCTCACCGGCAGGAACCGCACCTCGATCCGGTCCTGGCTGCGGTTGAAATCATCGACGATCGCCTGCATCGCGTCCGCCTCGAAGCCGCTCCACTTCTCCCAGTAGCTGACGACCACGCGGCCGCCCGCGGCTCCCCCGTCCGCGTGGCGGGCGCAGCCCGCGAGGGCAGCCGCGAGCAGGACAGGCAGCAGAAGCCAGCGTGGGGGGGATGCGGGCATGGCGGACAGGACCCTTCGGGAGCCAGGGCTATTACTCGAGGCGGACGGTGCCGAGGCCAAACCGGTCGTCGGAAATGCGGTAGTAGCGCCAGCTCAGCTCCAGCGCGGGATCCCACTCAAAGGTGCCCCCGGCGGTCACGCTCGAGGTGGCGTCAAACTCCAGGCCCGGATGCGGGGTGATTCCCAGCTCCGACCACTTGATGTCCGCATCCACGGCATAGCCATGCTCGGTCGAGCGGATCCGCGCGACGGCCGGCCGCTTGTGGAACCATTCCATCGCCGTGCCGTTTGGCTTGAACGCAAACTGGAAGTTGTCCGGGGTGAGCCAGACGAGCCCGTCGCGCCTCGGGTTTATGAACAGCTCCACGGAGCGGCGGCCGGTTGGAATGGAGAAGCCGGGCGGCGTGTCCAGCACGTCGGCATGGTAATGGAGCGCCTCCTTGTCCCAGGTGAGGGCAAAATGAAGCTCCAGGTCCGGGTCGCCCGGGCGAACGTCGGCGTCCGAGACCTTGTACTGCAGGCCCTTCACCTGGATCCACTGCCACTTCTCGCGCGGGACATCCGGACCCGTGACCGCCGCGACGCGCTCCGGGGGCACGGGAAGGGGGACCGCCAGCTCCTTGCGCGCGAACAGGGAATCGTCGCCGCCAAACGCCGCCTGGCTGAATTCGTCTATCGCGGTCCGCCCGGCGCGCGCCAGGGAGTCCTGCTGGAACCACTCGCGCAGGCAGTCGGGCGCGAGCAGGTTCGCCAGGCTGAGAAGCAGCAGGGTCCGGTCGTCGAGGGTCGCCTGGCCCAGCCAGTTCGGGGGCAGCGGCGCCCGCTTGAGACCCGCCGCGACCTCGGAGGGAAAATGCTCCAGCAGCAGCGAGGTGTCCTGCACGTCGAACGGGAATTTCTCCGCGGAGGCCTTGCGCTTCTCTATCGCGATGGCGTAGGCAAGCTGGGAGGCCGAGGCGCCCGTCACGATGAAGCGCTCGTCGAGCCAGAGGCCGGGCGCGAGCTGGTCGCGGACCTGCGCCGGCTCCAGGACGTAGACGTGTCCCTCCGCCTGGGGCACGCGCTTGAGGTCGGTCCATGCCGACGCCGGCTTCGCCCCCGTTGCGATCTGGAAAAAGACCGCGAGCCGGCTCAGGGAGCCAAGCTGGTTGGAGCCGACCTCAACCTTCTTCCAGTCGATGGCCGCAAGCCTCCGGCTGGCCTCGGGCTCCAGGTTCGGAATGGCCTGGCGCAGCGTGACGAGGCTGGCCGCGTATTGCGCGAGCGCCCGGTCGCCCTCGGGCACGAGGGTAGCCTTGAGCATGGCGGTGACGCGGGTCACCGCCTCCTCCTCGGGAATGAGGCCGATCGAGCCCGCGGCCAGGATGGACGAAATGCGGATTCCGAGGGAATCGGCGTCCACCGGGGCCGACTCGATCGATTTCCAGGCCTGGACGGCGATCTTGCGGAGCCTCTCCTGGTCGGCGAAGGGAAGGTCCCGCCTTTGCGATATGAAGCCCGCCCGCGCGAGCGCGTGCTGCACCTCCGGGGCCTGCATGAAGACGGCCCAGACAAGCCCGCTGCGGGCGTTTTCCGCCTGCAGCAGCGTGACGCCCAGGTCTATGCCTATGACGTCGGGGTTGACCCAGCCGGTCTCGGGATTGAAGGCGTCGACAAAGCCATACCGGCTCCAGATCCTGTCGCCATAGGCCGTGCGCATGTACCGCAGCGTCTCCATCGCCTCGTTCGGCACGAAGGCCACGGCGCCGGCCGACGCGCACGGGACGATCGTCCCGTCGAGCGCATTGGCATCCATGGTGCGCGGCGGACCGCCCCAGGCCTTGTAGCCCGTGGCCGAGTCCGAGGATGTCAGGCCCCACAGCCGGTCGCCCCAGCTTGGAAACTCGTTCCTCAGGTCGCTGCAGAACCTGCGCTGTGCGAGCGAGGCGAGGACCGTGTTTCGGAAATAGTCCGCATAGGCGTCGCGCAGGAACCGGAAGTCGACGTAGGCATGCGTGAACTGATGAATGAAGAGCTGGGGCCCCTCGATGAAGTGAAACCCGTCATAGGTGCCGACGGGCGTGCGCGACCACGTGTCCCAGTACGCGGCGGGCAGCGGCCGCTCGACGGCGCCCATGCCGAGGAAGCCGAATATCATGTCCTCCGCGTACCTGTCCCACCGGTAGCGGGAGAAGCCGTCCTCGTCGTGCCACGCCATCGAGAGCGTCTTGCCGTCGTTGAGAAACCACTCCCAGTCCACGTCGTGGAACAACCCGTCGACCAGCCTCGTGATCTCCGGGTCGGAGAAGTACTCCCGCGCCATGATGGCACCGGCGAAGAAAAGCCCCGTGTCGATCGGCGACAGCTCGCACTTCCACGCGCGCGCGCCCGTGTCCATCTCCATGAAATGGTAGAAGAAGCCGTGCTTGCGCGGCGCCTTCTCGGCCAGAAAGCGAAGCGCCAGGCGCACGCGTGTCACCGCCGTGTTCCGGTCCGTCCAGCCCCGCTGGGTCGCGACCGCCCATGCGCTGAGCGCAAAGCCGGACGCGGCGATGCTCGCCATGCCAGGGGTCTTGGACCCATCCGAACGCGCGCGGTCGCGGACGAGGCCCGTGCGCGGATTCGCCTGCTCCTCAAAAAACCGGAATGCCGCCCGCTGCAGCTCGTCGAGCAGCGCGTCGTCCTCGGGGGAGAGCACCGCCGAGGGCCGCGCCCCGGGCCACGGCTCGGACCGCATCTGGGCCCCGGCCGGCATGGCCCTTGTCAGCAAAAGTGCAAGTCCTAGGCCCTTAATCAATAATGGGTTGCAAAATAAGCGAGGGAAGGCCCGAGACATGAAAATCGAGAATTGCGACGAGGGGTTGAATCCATTCCCGCCTTATCGGCGGCAGAGGAAAGGATGCATCGAACACCATTAATGCCAAGATGGCAGCTGCAATAAGAAATCCCCATTTTCCCCCATCTTTCTCAGGCGCGCTCCGCTCGCGGGCCGGGGCCTTCCTGTGAAATCGTGCCGCGGGCGGCCGCCCGCGAGCCCAAACGTCGGACGCAATCCCCCGATCAGGGGGCGGCAAGCCCTGCAAATCTGTGCAAAAGTTTGCTTGCGGCTGCATTCCCGAGTTGCTGTCGTCTCGCCGCCCCATGTCCTTCCACTCCCGCTCCAAGAAGCCAAAGGACGGCATCGTTCAGATTGCGACGCGCCTGGGGGTTTCGCCGTCGACGGTCTCGCGCGCGCTCCGCCAGGAAACGGCCCATCTGGTGAGTTCCGCGCGGCGAAAGGAGATACTCGATCTTGCGGATCGCCTGCGCTTCACCCCGAATCCCGGCGCCCGGATCCTGCGCAGGGGCCTCAACCCCACCCTCACGGTCGTGGTGCCCCTGGACGAAAACATCTTCTTCTCGGAGTTCTACGGGCGCTTCCTCGCGGGTTCGCTGCATGCCGCTGCAACCCGCGGCTGGGACGTGCATATTTGCACGCTGCGCAAGGTTCCGAGGATGGATTTCCGCGAGGCCCTGCAGCACCTCGGCCTCGACTCATCCGGGATCATCTACCTGGCCGAGCCGCTCTCGGAGGGCGACGTGCAGAAGCTGCAGGGCTATCGCCGCCCCCTGGTTCTCACGAAGTCGGTCTTCCCCCCCGATGTGGACACCGCGCTGCCCGGCGTGCCCGTCGTGGGCATCGACAACCAGGGAGGCGCCCGCGCCGCCGCAAGCCTTCTCTTGCAGCTCGGACACCGGAAAATCGCGCTGCTGCTCGGGCCACCCGGCTCAAGGGACGCCCACGAGCGCAAGCAGGGCTACCTCGAGATCCTCAGGCGCGATGGCGTCGAGCCGCGGCGGGAATGGGTCTTTGAGGGGCCCTTCAACGCCGAGACCGGACGGAGCGGGATGCTGGCCTTCCTCGGCGCGGGCGAGCCCCCCACCGCGGTCTGCTGCGCGAATGACGAGATAGCCTTCGGCGCGATCGACGCGGCGCGTTCCGCCGGGCTGAACTGCCCCAAGGATATTTCGGTGGTGGGCTTTGACGACGGCCTCTGGGCCACCGCCTGCCGCCCGGCGCTGACCACCGTCCGGCAGCCGCTCGCCGACCTGGCGGAACGCGCGGTCAGCCTGCTGGTTGAATCGGCGACGCGTCCCCCGCAGGTCCACGCGGCCGTCCCGGGCGACCTCGCGGCCGCGCTGGTTATCCGCGACTCCACCCAGGTCATCCGCCGGCCCTGATGGGACGGCGGCTCCGCAATCATAGTCATTCGAGCGGGGCGCCGACGCGTCGGCCGGGCGCCGGCCACGGCCCCTTCGGGACGCAAGGCCCGGGGCCGTTGCAGAGGAGCCCGTGACGGGCCGTTTCGCCCCCAAGCCCGGAGCGGACAGGCGAACCCTGACTATTATGGTTGATTTGCAAATGTTGTCATATATGGACCTCTACGCCTACACAAACGCGACCGTTACCGGTTTGCGCCAAATCCGACGCCCCATTTCGCCGAGCCGGCGGCAACAACCCCAAGACGCGAACAACCTGAACCTACAAGGTCGTCAGCCGCTCGAACAACCATTGATCCCAATGGTTCACGGCGCCGTCGGCGCGCGCGTTCATGAATCCCGTGTCCACCCCATCCCCTGAAGTCATCCCGGTGAAGCATGACCGGTCGGCCGGGGGCGACCGGCCCCTCGCGTCGCTGCGGTCGACCATTTCGAGGCTGCAGACGGTCTCCGACTTCGGGCTGCTCGAGCTGGCCTCGCGTTCCGGCTTGGTGGCGCAGGTCACGCCCGGCGGGGCGCTCTTTGCCATTCGCCATGGCGCCACCCTGGTCAACCAGCTGCTGCCGGGGCCGGCCGAGGACGGGCTCTTCCGACTGCTTCTGCGCTGGCGAACCAAGGAGGGGAAGTCCGGCTGGTCACCGTTGACCGGATCTGGCGTCGCCCACTGCAGCCGCGGCCCATCGTCGGTTGAGTGGACCCAATCCCATGCCCAGGGTCTGCGGAGCAAAGTGACGCTCACGGTGCATCCGGAGCAGGCGGCATGGGCCTGGCATGTGCGGCTGGACAGCTCGGGCAAGGGCCCCGTCAATGTCGACGTGCTTCTCGCCCAGGACCTGGGGCTGAGCGACGAGACCGCCGTCCGGAACAGCGAGGCCTTCACGTCGCAGTACATCGACCTCCTCCCGGTGGAAGATGAGAAGCTCGGCTGGGCGATCCTAGCGCGCCAGAACCAGGCCACATCCGGCGGCGGCCATCCGTGGCTGGCCGTGGCCTGCGAGGGCGGCGCAGAGGCGTTTTGCACGGATGCGAGGCAGTTCTTCGGCTCGGATCACCGCCTTACGGGCGTGCCGGCGGCCGTTCGAAACAAGGATTTGCAGTCGCGCCGGCTGCAGTACGAAAGCGCCATGGCCGGGCTCCAAAGCCGCGCCGTCGACCTCGAGCCTTCCGGAACGGCCGAGATCGTCTTTGTCGCCCGCTTCGTGCCCGACCATCCCGAGGCCTCCTGCGCCGCGGATCTTGACCGGGTGCGCGAACTGCTGCCCGCGGGCTGGGCGCCGGGCGCGGGCGCTCCCGTGGAACCGGCCGCGGCGCCGGCCTGCCCCTCGCTTTTCGTGACAGCGCCGTGGCTCCATGGGGACAGGCCGGACGAAAGCGACTGGGCCCGTTGGTTCCCGGGTGAGCGCCGCCATGAGGAACTCGCGGACGACGGAAGCCTCCTGGCGTTCTTCCACGGGGAAGGGACCCACGTGGTGGGGCGCGACAAGGAGGCCACGGTCGCGCGGCCGCACGGGCACATCCTTAGGAGCGGCGGGTGGCGCTGGATCGACGCCGAGCAATTCGGCACGACGTGCTATGCGTCGGGCATATTCTCGGCGCAGGCCTATTTGGGCAACCCGACCTTCGCGCGCCTCCTTCCCGTCGTCAGGGATACGCTTGGCCTGGGGCGTGCCTCGGCCCAGCGCGTCTTCGTCCGGGTCGCGGGAGCCTGGCAGCAGCTGGGAGTCCCATCGGCCTTCGCGATGACGCCGGGGGAAGCGCGCTGGATCTATCGCGCCGGCGACGGCGACATCACGGCCCGCGTATGGTGCTCGCAGGCGCGCCCCGCCGTGTTCCTTGAGCTCAGTGTCGGAGCCGGGGGAGCGCCGGCGGAATTTCTCGTCACCCACGGCCTCGCGCTGGGAACGAACGAGTTTGAGCATTCCGGCGAGGTCCGCACGTTCCACGACGAGGGATGGGCCGCCTGCGAACCCGACCCGACCAGCGTCGTCGGGCGCCGACTTCCCGGTTCCTGCTTCGCGATCGCCGCGGCCGAGGCGGGCGTCATGTCCGAAATCGGGGGCGATGGGCTGCTCTTTGCGGACGGGCGCTCGCGCGGGCAGCCCTGCCTCGCGCTGCGCACGCCCAAGGTGAGCCGTTTCGGCGTGATCCTCTGCGGGTCGCAGAAGGGGGTCGCGTCGCTCCCGCCCGTGGTCGAAGGGGCCCGGGGCGAATGGCGGACCGGCTCGGAAGCGGCCTCGCCGCCGCCGGCGCCCGTCCGCCTGGCGCTGGCCACGGCCCGGCCGTCCCGTGCTCGGAGCGTTTCGGCCCCCGGCGTGGCGAGGCTCGATGAAATGCTGCCCTGGCTGGCCCACAACGCCGCCGTCCATTTCTCGGCCCCGCACGGCCTGGAACAGCATGGCGGAGCGGCCTGGGGCGTGCGCGACGTGTGCCAGGGTTCGATCGAATGGCTGCTCGCCTCAGGCGAGTGGGCGCTCGCGCGCCGGATGCTCGAGACGGTGTTCGCGCAGCAGTACGCGCGCGATGGCGCATGGCCGCAGTGGTTCATGCACCCCCCGTACCGGTCCATCCAGCAGGCGCACAGCCACGGCGACGTCTGCTTTTGGCCGGTCAAGGCACTGTGCGATTACCTAGAGGCCAGCAACGACCTGGCCTTCCTCGGCTGGAGGACCGGCTACACGGATCCCGCGCAATTCATCCCCACGGGCCCCGAGGAGAGCCTGCTTGACCACTGCGACCGGGTCGTCGACCTGTGCGAGTCGCGGTTTGTCTCGGGCACGGCCCTTGTCAACTACGGCGACGGGGACTGGGACGATACCCTGCAGCCGGCCGATCCCGCGATGCACACGCGCATGATCAGCGCATGGACCGTGGGCCTCGCGTTCCACACCTTCCGGCAGCTTGCAGGCGTCCTCGGCAGGATGTCCGAGCCCGCGCGGCTGGCGCGCCTTGAGGCGATGCTCGCGCGCATGCGCGCGGATTTTGCGGAGCACCTCATGCCCGAGTCGGTTGTCGCCGGGTTCCTTGTGACGGAGCCCGACGGGACATTTCGCCCCCTGCTCCACCCGTCGGACAAGGTGACCGGCATACGCTACCGGCTCCTTCCCATGACGCGCTCGATTCTCGCCGAGCTCTTCACGAGGGCGGAGGCCGCGCGCCACCTGGACATCATCAGCCGGGAGCTGCTCTACCCCGACGGCGTGCGCCTGATGAGCGAGCCGGCGACCTATCGCGGCGGCCTTGAGCGCCTTTTCAAGCGAGCGGACACGGCGGCGAGCGTGGGCCGCGAGGTCGGCCTGCAATACGTGCATGCGCACCTGCGCTATGCCGAGGCCATGGCCAAGCTGGGAGAGGCCGACCGCCTCTGGGAGGCGCTGCAGGTGGTGAACCCGGTGGGTCTCAGGGAGGCCGTCTCCCAGGCCATGCCCCGCCAGAGCAACGTCTACTTCTCAAGTTCCGACGCTGATTTCCACGACCGCATCGAGGCGGCGCAGCGGTGGAAGGAGCTTCATGGCGGATCCGTGCGGGTGCGCGGCGGTTGGCGGCTCTATTCGAGCGGCCCCGGGTTGTTCATCCACACGGTCCGCGCCTACCTGCTCGGGATCCGGGAATCATTCGGCGACGTTGTCTTCGATCCCGTGCTGCCGCTCAGCCTCGACGGCTTCGCCGCCCAGGTGGCATTGTGCGGCCATCCCGTGGACGTGCGCTATCAGGTCAGGAGCCGCACCTTCGGCCCGAGCGCCGTCAGCGTGAACGGGGTGAAGCTCCCCAAGGGGCTGCGCGAGGCCAATCCCTACCGGACCGGCGGATTGCGCTTTCCCCAGGACGACCTCAGGGCCCTTTTCTCCGCGGGCGAAAACGTGATCGTCGTCGAGCTCTGACACGACCCGGCCGCGTTCCATCGGAGCCGAGCGGAGCTATTCCGTCAGCTCCACCTTCGCGGGCGTTCCCTGCGTGCTGTCGGACGCCACCCAGACGTAGAGGGACCCGGGCTCCGCCACGTCCTTCATGTCGGCGTTCCAAAACGCGAGCTCATCCCGGGCCAGCCTGAATTCAAGGTGCCGGCTCTCGCCGGGGGCCAGATGCACCCGTTGAAATCCCTTCAGCTCCCTCACGGGGCGCGCGACGCTTGTTCCCCGCAGCCGGATATACAGCTGGGCCGTCTCCGTGCCCTCCCGGCTTCCGGTGTTCCGGACGTCGGCGCTTACCGTCAGCTGCGATTCCCCCTTGTTTATCGCGCTTGCGCTCACGCTGGCCGCGCTCACCTCGACGGGGGAAAAGCTGAACGACGTGTAGGAAAGCCCGTAGCCGAAGGGATACAGCGGGGTGTTTGCCTCGTCGATGTAACCCGTGACGTAGTAGGGATCCGGCTTGTCCGACCCCATGCCGATCGGGTCGACCCGGGGACGGCCCGTGTTGAGGTGATTGTAGTAGATCGGCACCTGCCCGACGGTTCGCGGGATCGAGACCGTGAGGCGGCCCGCCGGCTCGGCCTCGCCGAACAACGTGCGCACCAGCGCCGGACCGGCCTGCATCCCGGGAAACCATGCCATGATGATGGCGGGAACGTGTGCCGACGCCCAGGCGATCGACAGCGGTCGTCCGCTGAAGACCACCAGGACGACGGGCTTCCCCGTGGCGACGATGGCTTCGAGGAGCTTCTCCTGGTTTCCGGGAAGGTTGAGATGGGCGCGCGAGGAGGCCTCGCCGGAGCTGCGGCCGCTCTCGCCGAGCGCCATAACCACCACGTCAGCCCCCATGGCGGCTGCGACCGCCTCTGGAAACCCCGAATCCGTGGTGCCGGAAACGTCCGTCCCGCGGGCGAACGACAATGGCATGCCGCCGCTCGACGCGCGCTTGGACAAGGCGCTGCGCAGCGTCACCATGTCGCCTGAGACGGCCTGGCAAGACCATGAGCCGAGCATGTCCGTCGCGCTGTCCGCCAATGGCCCGATCAGCGCTATCTTCCTGCCCGGCCCAGCCGCCAGGGGAAGCAGCGGACCATCGCCGACCATCCGGTTCTCAAGGAGCACGAACGATTCCTCGGCCGCCCGGCGCGCGAGCGCGTCGCCCGCAGGCGTCGCCGCGAGTCCCGATGCGGCCGGTTCGACCACATAGGGATGCTCGAATAGCCCCAGGGCGAACTTGACGCGCAGGATTCCGCGCACGGCCTCGTCCAGGCGGCTCGCCGGCACCCGGCCCGCCCGGACGAGCTCGGCGATGTTGTTCAGGAAAATGTTGCTCTCCATGTCCATGTCGACCCCGGCGTTAAAGCACTTGAGCGCCGCGGTCCTCGCGTCGTCGGCGATGCCATGAACCATGACCTCCCTGACCGCGGTCCAGTCGCTGTCGACGAATCCCCGGAAGTTCCATTCCTTGCGCAGCACCTGGGTCAGGGTGAAGGCGTTGGCGCTGGACGGCACGCCATTGATGGCGTTGAAGGCTGACATCAGGGTCCCCGCGCCCTCTTCGACCGCCGCGTGAAACGGCGGCAGGTACACGCCCCTCAGCGTGCGCTCGGAGATCTCCGTTGAGTTGTAATCCCGTCCGCCCTCCACCGCCCCGTACCCCACAAAGTGCTTGGCGCACGCGACGATCGACGCCGGGTCGTCCAGCCGCAGCCCCTGATAGCCCCTTACATAGGCGCGCGCGAAAGCGGACCCCAGGTAGGGGTCCTCGCCCGCCCCCTCGGCAATCCGGCCCCAGCGGGGATCGCGCGCGATGTCCACCATCGGCGAGAAGGTCCAGCGCACGCCCTGGCTCGATGCCTCCTGCGCCGCATAGCGCGCGGTTTGTTCCGCCAGGTCCGGATCCCAGCTCGCGGACAGGCCAAGCGGGATCGGAAACAGCGTCCGGAAGCCGTGGATCACGTCGAGGCCGAACAGGATGGGTATGTGCAGCCGCGATCCGCCAATCGCCTCCTTCTGGAAGATATTCGTCTCTTGGGCCGTCACGGCGTTGAGGATGCCGCCGACCCATCCCTTCCTGATAAGTTCGTCGCCGTTGTCGACGACCTGCTTCGGACCGCTGAGCGAACCCGTGGAAAGCTGGTTCAGCTGGCCGACCTTCTCCTCCAGGGTCATCTGTGCGAGCAGGGCGTCGACCCGCGCCTCGGTCTGCGTCGACCTGAAGTCACCGCCCTGAGCAGGGAGCCTGCCCGTCTGCGCCGCCAGCGCCATGAGCCATCCGAGGACGAGGACCAATTGGGGTTTTCGTTGCATGATCGCATGGGATCGCGGACGCAGCCCCGTGCCGAGTCAAGCGGTTCCCACGCGGGAAAGTATCCTTTTGACAACATTTGCACCGCAATCAAAAAGAAGTTTCCCCGGGGTTCCCCTTCCCTGCTGTCCCATCCATGCGCGCCCTCGCCATCGCCTCGCTTTTCTTCTGTCCGCTGCTCGCCGCGTACGAAAGGGGTGGAGCGGAGTCTCTCTACGACCGCCACGTGGTCTTCGACCAGGCCATCCCGGCCACGTCCTACTACCAGAGCTGGGGGACGGTGACGCCTCCGAGCACGATTGACCTGATCGCCGGGGGCATCCCCCTGGATTCCGCGCACTTTGTCGTGCCCCCGAATTCCCTGCGGCTCACCTGGAAATCCGCCACGGGGGGCGATTGGCGGGCGACCCTGAAGACCCGCGCCCATTACGGCCTCATCAATGACTTTGACGGGGACATGATCTCCTTCTGGTGCTTCTCGGCGACGGGACTCGCACCCGCCGATTCGCCGCGCATCCACCTGGAGGATGTGAACGGGTTTGGGACCTTCACGGTCAACATGCTCATCGGCCGCGCGGCGCTGCCGGCGGGGCAATGGACCGAGTTGCGGCTTCCGATCGCCGGCTTCCGGACGATATACCGAAGCACCGACGACGACAAATTCGACCTGCGCCGCCTGGCGGCGGTCGTCTTTGAGCAGGGTCTCGATGATGACCGGCCGCACACGCTCTTCATCGACGACGTCCAGATCGGATGGAGCAACGCTGCCGCGCAGCAGGCTCCCGCGGCTCCCACGGGCCTCTCGATAAAGGCACAGGAGCGCCATTTCGACCTGAAATGGGACCCCGATCGAAAGGAGAGCGTCCTTCGCTACAAGATCTACCGCTCCTCGGACGGCGTCCTGTACGATCCGATCGGGATCCAGCAGGGAAACTTCCGCCGCTATGCCGACTTTGTGGGCAAGCCGCCGCAGACGGCCTATTACAAGATAAGCGCCGTGTCCCTCGACGGCGCGGAATCCCCCAGGTCCGCCGCCGTGGCCGCCACGACCCGGGAGTTCAGCGACAACGAGCTTCTCACGATGGTCCAGGAGGGTTGCTTCCGGTACTACTGGGATGGATCCCACCCCAACGCGGGAATGGCCCTGGAGATCCTGCCCGGCGACCAGAACCTGGTCGCCCTGGGCGCCTCCGGGTTCGGCACGATGGCGCTCGTCGTTGGAACCGAGCGGGGATTCGTCACCCGCGAGGAGGGCGCCGATCGCATGCTGAGGATCGTGCGCTTCCTGAAGGGCGCCGACCGCTTTCACGGGGCGTGGCCGCATTTCCTGGACGGACGCACGGGAAAGGTCATCCCCTACTTCGGCCGGTACGACGACGGGGGCGACCTCGTCGAGACTTCATTCCTGATGCAGGGCCTGCTTACCGCGCGGCACTACTTCGACCGCGACAGCCCGGCGGAGCGGGAGATCCGCGAGACGATCACGACGCTCTGGCGCGGCGTGGAATGGGACTGGTACCGCCAGACCCCGAAGGGTGATTTCCTCTATTGGCACTGGTCGCCCGATCACGCCTGGTACATCGACCACCCGCTCGTGGGCTGGAACGAAACGATGATCGCCTACCTGCTCGCCATCGCGTCGCCGACCCATCCGGTACCAGCGAGCCTCTATTACAGCGGCTGGGCCGGACAGTCCGAGATGGCCGTCGAATACCGGCAAAACTGGAGCCGGACTACCATCGGGGACCACTATGCAAACGGGCGCGATTTCTACGGCATCAAGCTCGACGTGGGAGAAGGCTCCGGCGGAAGCCTGTTCTTCACGCAGTTCTCCTTCCTGGGATTCGACCCGCGCGGCAAGAGGGATCGCTACGCGAATTACTTCCGGAACAACCGCGACATAGCGCTGATCAACCGCGCCTACTGCATCGACAACCCCTGGCATTTCAGCGGCTACGGGGCGGACTGCTGGGGGCTCTCGGCCGGCATCAACTCCGGGGGCGGCATGCCGCAGCCGAACGCGGACAACGGCACCATCTGCTGTTCCGCGGCCCTCGGGGAATTTCCGTACACCCCCAAGGAATCGATGGCAGCCCTGAAGCACTTCTACCGGGACCTCGGCGCAAAGACATGGGGCGTCTACGGATTCTACGACGGTTTCAATGAGACGGAAAACTGGTTTCAGCCGGTCTGGATGGGGCTCAACCAGGCGCAGATCGTCGTGATGATCGAGAACTACCGCTCCGGGCTCACATGGAAGCATTTCATGGCGAACCCGGAAATAGGCGCGGCGCTCGACTCGATTGGCTTCACACCGGACACGAACGCGGGCCGCTGAGGGGCTCCCGGCGGCACGGCCGTTGCGCTGATAACGTTTGCGCCAATCAGCGGCAAGAAGGGCGCATCCAGAGGGAAATAGAGGGGCGGGGGTTTTTTTTGTTGCAATGACAATGTTGTCATCCACTTTTGCGCGGAACTCCAACCCCTGTCCCTGTACCCCCTTCAGCGCTTTCGCGCGAAGTCCCCGCGGATTCACCAACGTCCGTCCTTAGGATTCACCAAATGCAAACACTACATACCAGCAGATACGCGTTGGCACTCCTGCTAACGCTCGGCATGGGTGCCTCGTTGAAGGCACAAGCCGCCAACCAGGCCGGAGCCGCTTCCGATCAGACTCAGGCGGCGAGCCAAGCCCCGGTTGTGCTCAACGCGTTCACCGTCGACACATCGACGGACGTGGGCTACGTGGCGGTAAACTCACTGGCCGGTGGACGAAACAACACGCCGCTCGCGATCACGCCGACGACGGTCTCGGCGCTGACCGGAGAGTTCATCGACGACCTGCAGCTGACGAACGCATCCGACGCCCTCAAGTGGACGATGAATGCGATTCCCCAGAACTTCACTCCCAACGTCGGAAGCGGAAACGAGTTCAACTCGTGGGCGAACAACCTTCGCGGCGCTGGCGCCGGCCCGCAGGGCGGAACCCCGCCCACGGTCAATTACTTCCCGCTCTACGCCATCAAGGACTTCTTCAACGTCGACCGCTTCGAGCTCAATCTCGGGCCCAACTCGATCCTTTTCGGCGTGGGCAACCTGGGCGGCGTCTCCTCCTCGTACACGAAGAAGCCGGTCTTCAACCGGGACTTCACGGAACTCGACCTCGTGGTGAACAGCTATGGCGGCGCGCGCGCGACACTGGATGTCAATCAACTGGTCTCGATCCTGCACAAGGACGACCTGGGGGTGCGCGTGAACCTGCTGGCCGACCGCGACGAGGATTGGCGCAAGGAGGACGAAATCAAGAGATGGGGCGTAGCAGTGGCCACCACCTTCAAGATATCGGACAAGGCCACCGTTCGATTCGATGTCGAGGGCTACGAGGTGATCCTGCCCCAGTACGCTGAGAACATCAGCGACCAATACTCGCAGTGGAACGGACAGACCGCCTCTCCCACCTGGGGCGTCGCTCCGACCGGCCCTTCCAATTCCTACCAGTCCATGGCCGAATGGGGAGGCCCGAGCTCCTTCCAGCTTTGGATTCCCTCCGAGGGAACCCTGATGAACTGGGGAGCCGGCTACCGCGGCACGGGTCTCGGTGACGGACCCTTCTATACCACGGCCATCCTGAGGCCCTACGCCTACGCCCTTCAGAACCCGGGCTACTGGCCCGCGGGCACCGGCACGGAAATCCTGCCCGCGCTGCCGAGCCGGGGCTTCACCGTCGGCCCCACGGACGGCACGAACACGCTCAAGTACTATACGCTCACCGCCTACTTCGACCAGGAGATCAGTTCCAACTGCGAGTTTGAGTTGTCCGCCTACCGGTTCTCGGACACCGAGGTGTCCAAGAACTTCGAGTCCCCCACCAATGTCTCGGTGGACATCAACAAGCAGATGCCGAATGGCATGCCGAATCCGGAGTTCGGCCAGCTCTACTCCGACATGTTCCTCGACAAGCAGGTCCAGGACCACAGCGCAAACGAGTTCCGCGGCCAGCTCAACTATCACTTCGACGTGAATGTCTTCAACATTCCCGTCAAGGAATGGCTGAGCCTCTCCGGCGGCGACGTGTTCCACCTGCTGCTGACCCGCGAGTACAATGGCAGCTTCGCCAACTATCCCGACCCGTGGAACAGCAACAATTGGACGGAGGACATGATCTGGGCGCGCGAGTACTGGAATCAGCCGAATCTCGCCATCAACCTGCCCAACACCTTCGGCGGGCACGCGATCGTATACCAGGCGCTCCCGTTCAACTGGTTCGACCACGACCTGAGCGAGTCGACCGCATACTTCGGCGGCGTCTCGCAGACCCGGCTCTGGGATGACCGCCTGAACATCACGCTCGGCGCGCGCCACGACGACTACAACAGCGTGCTCCTCCAGAGCGTGCGGCCGCCCTACGGGCTCCCCTATCCCCAGGGCTACACATTCGAGACCGACGTCGGCAACACCTACTCGGCCGGCTTTGTGGGCAAGGTCACCAAGCAGATCGCGGTCGTCTACAACTATTCCGAGAATTTCGCGCCCATCGGCGGCGGCACGGCCCCCAGCCTATTCGGCGTCCCGTTCGGACCGGCCACAGGCAAGGAGAACTCGGCCGGCCTGCGCTTCTCCACCGACGACGGCAGGTACTACATCACGACCGACTACTACGAGGACAAGTCCCACGGGCGCATCAGCAACGACAGCATCGGCATCCAGGGCATCTGGAACGACTATTTCAAGGCGGGCGGAACCGCGACGGACATCGGGCCGGCCGGAAACCTCTCGGGCACGGCGCCGAACCAGCAGACCCAGTTCAACTATGCGGACACGGAGGACCTCAAGGACACCGGTTACGAGGTTTCCGCCGTCGCCAATCCCACGAAGAACTGGAAGTTCGAGGCGAGCTACGCCGTTCCGAAGTCCGTCGAGGACAATGATCTGCCGGGCAGCCGCGCCTACTTCGCGGCCCACCTGACGGAATGGTCCCAAGTCGCCAACGGAGGGAGCAACCTTGACGGCACGGTTGCCGAGGACCTTCGCAACGCGGAGACCGAGCTGGCCAACACGGCCATTCCCGCCACGAACCAGGGAACGGTGAAGTCGACATTCAACCTCGTCGCCGCCTATACGTTCACCGACACGTTCCTCAGGGGCCTGACGCTTGGCGCGGGCGCCACCGCCCTCGGCGCCCAGGAAACTTCGACGGGAGGCGTTCTGTTCTCGCCCGGATACACGACGTACATTGCCTTCGTCAAGTACGCGACCACCTACAATGCCATGGGCAGGAAGCTCCACGTGACCTACCAGCTGAACGTGGACAACCTGACCAACAACAAGAACCTGGTCTACACGGGCTACCAGCAGAACTCGTCCGGCGACGTCCAGGGGTCCAATTATTACTTCCTGGATCCGATCAAGTTCACGGCCTCGCTTCAGACGAGGTTCTGAGTTCGACGGCGCCCGTCCGGGGACTTGAATCCCGGGAAAGCCAGCCAACGGCCCACGGCCGTTGGCTGGCTTTCTCGTTTGTAGGCCCTGCCCAGCCGGCCCAAGCTCCGATGTCGTCCCCAGGCCCGGGCATCCGCCCGGCCATCGTTGGATGACGCGCCGCACGTGGGACCGACCCCGCAATCCAACAAGGCCACCTTCGACCGGGCCGGGCCTTCGGCCGGATCCCGCTGGCTGTCTCGCTCCCTGCTGATCGTGGGGGGTCCGCTCGCATTCGTCATCGCGCTCGAGGGTACGCTGCGGATCGCGGGCTACGGGAAGTCGACCGATCTGTTCATTCCGGACGGGCAAACCGGCCTTTACAGGACAAACCCGCATTTCACGGCACCCTTTTTTCCCCCGCAGTACGACATCGCGCCGCTCAGCTTCCGGATCGCCAGGCACAAGGAGCCCGGGCACCTGCGGATCTTTGTGCTCGGGGAATCGGCGGCGCGGGGAACCCCCGAGCCGGGATTCGGATTTGCCTCGCAGCTTCGGGCGCAGCTGCGGGCGGCGTATCCGGGAAGGCTGTTCGATGTCTATAACCTCGGGATCGTGGCCATCAACTCGCACGTGGTGTACCAGGCGGCCCGGCAGGCCGCGGGCTTCGACCCCGACCTGTTTGTCGTCTACATGGGCAACAACGAGGTTGTCGGTCCCTACGGTCCGGGCTCCGCCAACCTGTCGGTGATGCCGCCCTTGTTCGTCATCCGGGCATCCATCTGGATGGGAGGCACCCGCACAGGCCAGCTGTTCCGGAGGCTCCTGGGCAGGTTGTTTGGGTCCGCCGGCCATCCCGCCGACTGGCGCGGCATGAGCACGTTCACCGACAGGACCGTGCGGGGCGACGATCCCCGCCTCGATGGCGTTTACCACAACTACGAGGCCAACCTGAGGGGAATCGTCGGCATCGCCTCCCGGATGGGGATAAAGACGGTCCTCGCGACGGTTGTCGCCAACCTCAGGGACTGCGCGCCGTTTGCATCGATCCACGGCGCAGGGATGACGGCGCAGCAGATGAATGCATGGGATTCCACCTACAAGAACGGGATCAGGCTATGGGAGCTGGGCTTGGCGGACGACGCGATCAGCTCCCTCAACAAGGCGCTGGAAATCGACCCCGAATTCGGGGATGCCCACTATGTCCTGGGAAAGCTGCTCGAGGGCAAGGGCGACACGACCGGCGCCCGCGTCCAGTTCCTGGAGGCCCTTCACTGGGACGCACTGCGATTCCGACCGGACTCCAGGATCAATGCCATCGCCAGAAAGGTCGCCTCCGAGTCGCCGGGATCCGTCCTTCTGCTGGATTCGGCGCTCGAGATGGGATCCGACGCCGCATCCGCAGTCCCCCCGTGCGGACGGGAGGTTCTCCTGGAGCACGTGCATTTCAACTGGGAGGGCAACGAGCGGATGGGCCGCATGCTCGCCGAAAAATCAGCGGCCGCGCTTTTCGGAAGCGATCCGCCGGCGCAGGCCTGGCTCGACGATGCCGGCTGCGCCGAAGCCGTCGGTTATACCGATTTCGGCCGGCTGCAGACGCTCAGGCTGATGGAGCCGATCTGGGGCAAGCCGCCGTTCACGAACCAGCTGACGTTCGGAGAGGACCAGGTTCGCCACAAACGGGAGCTGGACACCGTCGGTGAGCGGGCGACCTCTCAGGCCTCGCTTGCGCGAGCCAGGGAGCAGGTTGCGGCCGCATTGCCGCGGGATCCTGACGATCCCAATCTGTTGCTCCGCCTTTCGGAGGTGGATGCGGAATCCGGCCAGCCCGGGCCGTCGCTTCGACTGATCGACCGGGTCATGGAGCTTGAGCCGCGAACGTCGGTTCTCCTCCTGCGGAAAAGTCGCGTCCTGGCGTCGCTCGGGCACAATGCCGAGGCTCAGGCGACTCTTCTCGAGTCGCTCCGGGCGGACCCCTATGATCTCCCTTCGTACACGGCCCTCGTCGAGGTCCTTAGAAAAACCGGCGATTTTGAAACAGGCGTGCGAACGCTGTCGGCGGCGCTCATGAGGATCCCCGACAGCAGCTATATCCGCTTGACCTATGCCGACCTGCTGTTTTTCCACGGCGACCGGGACAAGGCCGTAACGGAGTGCCAGGCGGTGCTGAAGCGGGATCCGGGCAATGCCGATGCCCTCGGCCGCCTCGTGTCGCTTTACACGGGCGAGGGCCATGTAAATGAGGCCTTCGCCCTGATGTCGGAGGCAAGGCTCACCCAGCCGTTCAACTTCGAGAACAACATCGCCCTTGCGCGCGTCTACAGGGATCGCGGCGACGATGCCAACGTCGCCGATTGCCTCCTCGCCGCGGCCCGCAGCGGACCTGTCGACGCCGGGGTGCATCTGTTCCTTGCCAATCATTGGAAGAAAGCGAACCGGTCGGCGGATGCGCTCATAGAACTCGCGCGCGCGGAGCGGACTGCGACCCTGATGGGAGATACCGAGCTCGCCCGGAGGATCTCGGCTGAAAGGCTCTCCGCCGGGCCAGGAGACTGAGACCTGGGCCGGCCCAGTCCGCCAGCGCCGCTCAGTTGCTCTGCGCCTCCTTCACGCTGGGAATCGTGCCGGTCGGATGGACGATCGCCGCGGCCGGCGACTTCGACGGGGACGGCAGCCCCGACATCCTCTGGACCAACACGACGACCGGCGAGCGCCTGATCTGGCTGATGAACGGCACCAGCTACGTCTCGAGCGTCTCCCTCGGCGTCATGGGCACGCAGTGGCGGATTGCGGACACCGGGGATTTCCTCGGCGACGGCCAGCCGGACATCCTTTGGGAAAACACCTCGACCGGGGACCGCTATGTCTGGCTGATGGACGGCACCGCCTTCTCGTCCTCCGTTTACATCGGCAACGTGGGCACGCAGTGGCGAATCGCGGCGACCGAGGACTTCACGGGAGCCGGCCAGCCGGACATCGTCTTTGAGAACACGATCACGGGGGACCGCTACGTCTGGCTGATGAACGGCACGACCTTCTCGTCCTCCGTCTACCTCGGCAACGTGGGCACGCAATGGCAGATCAGGAACTAGCGCGCAAAGGGTCATTCGAAGACCCGGGATCCGTAAATCGCTGGTGCTCAGGAAGGGACTCGAACCCTTACGCCTTACGGCACACGCCCCTCAAACGTGTGTGTCTACCAATTCCACCACCTGAGCATCGCGAACGGGGAACGGGTAATGAGCGGCAACCGCCGGGGGTTGTCCAGCCCTGAAATTGGGTTTTGACGCACCCTTGTCTATGGCGAACCTTCCCGGCGGCCATCCATCCATGAAACTCGACGCAATCAAGGCGGCGCTTCTCGCATCCTACGAAACGGATGGCGGGATCAACCATCTGGACGGGGTCAACCTGCCCTCCCAGGAATCGGTCAACGCGATCGCCCGCGACTGCATGCACCTGCTGTTCCCCGGGTTTTTCGAGGAGAGCCGCCTCGCGAAGAAGGACGTGCCCGGCATGGTCGACTCCCTCCTGGGCCGCATCGGGGGAAGGCTCGAGGTCGAGATCGAGAAGGGCCTTCGGTTTTCCCGCGACCCGGAGCCGGGGGCGCGCGCCCGCGCGCTTGCCCTGAACGCGCTCGAGCGGCTCCCCGACCTGCGCAAGGCGATCCGGACGGACGTCGAGGCGGCCTACCGGGGCGACCCGGCGGCCCGCAACACCGAGGAGATCATCCTCGCCTACCCCTGCGTCCTCGGGATCTCTCTCCAGAGGTTCGCCCACGTGCTCTACAACCTCGGCGTCCCGCTCCTGCCGAGGATGATCACGGAGTTCGCCCATGAGCGGACCGGCATGGACATCCATCCCGGCGCGCAGATCGGGACCCATTTCTTCATCGACCACGGCACCGGCGTCGTCATCGGGGAGACGGCGACGATCGGCTCCCACGTGAAGCTGTACCAAGGCGTGACCCTCGGGGCGAAGTCGTTCGAGACCGACAACCAGGGAAACCCGGTCAAGGGTGTGAAGCGCCACCCCGACATCGGGGACAATGTGACGATCTACGCCCACGCGACGATCCTGGGCGGCGACACGCGTATCGGAGCGAATTCCGTCATCGGGGGAAACGTCTGGCTCCTCGAGTCCATGCCCGCGAACAGCATCGCCTATTTCAAGAGCGACGACCTCGTCATCCGCCCGCGCCAGAAGAAGGAAACCCTCGTCGGGTATGTCGAGGACTGGGTGATCTGAGCGGAGCCGGCCGGCCTATCGCCGCTGGCGGTCGGCCAGCGCCCGGGCGAGCCCGGCCGCAAAGAACGGGCCCCGGTAGACCATCCCGGTGTAGACCTGGATGAGGGTGGCACCGGCGTCCAGCTTCTCCGCGGCGCCGTCGGCGTCCATGATCCCTCCCACCCCAATGATCGGGAGCCTGCCGCCCGTCGCTCGGGAGACGTACTTGATGACCTCGGTGGACCGCTCCCGCAGCGGCGCCCCGCTCAGGCCCCCGGCCTCGGCGACCCCGGCGAAGAAGCCGGGGCGTGCCAGGGTCGTGTTTGTCGCGATCAGGCCGTCGAGCCCCTGGTCCGCGACAACCCCGAGGACCGCGTCTATCTGCGAGTAGCCAAGGTCCGGGGCGATCTTGAGGAGGATGGGGACCCGGGATCCGCCCGGCGACGAGGCGCGCCCGTTGTTCGCGCTTACGACTGCGGAGAGAAGCTCCCTGAGGCGGGATTCGTCCTGAAGCTGGCGGAGGCCGGGCGTGTTGGGGCTGGAGACGTTGAGGACGACGTAGTCCGCATGGTCCGCCAGCCGCGCAAAGCTTGCCAGGTAGTCCTCGGTCGCGCGGCCGACGTCGGCGACCCTTGACTTGCCGAGGTTCACCCCCAGGGGAATCCGCCGCTTTCCCCGTGGCGGCTGCCCTGACAGGCGCGCCGCCACCGCCTCGGAGCCTTCATTGTTGAACCCGAGGCGGTTGATGAGCGCCTCCTGTTCCGGATATCGGAACATCCTGGGCCGCGGGTTTCCCGGCTGGGCAACGGCGGTCACGGTTCCGACCTCGACGTGGCCGAATCCGAGCGCCGCGGCAGCGGGCCAGGCCCGCGCGTTCTTGTCGAACCCGGCTGCAAGGCCGACCGTATTGGGGAAGCGAAGGCCGAACGCCTCCACCGGCCGGAAGCATTTCGGGGACAGGCGCCCCAGGGCCTCCAGCATCCGGCAGGCGGGCCCGAACCGTCCCAGGATCGCCATCGCGTCCACCGCCAGTTCATGGGCCCGCTCGGAATCCAGGCGAAACAAGACGGGGCGCGAGATTTTTTCGTAAAACCGACCCATGTGATAGCAGGCTGAAATCCGGGCGCAAAAACGCAAGTGCTGCGGCCGAAACATCCGGCGTCCCAATGCGTTCCACGTTCACGCAACACAACTACGTATATGGTGCTTTTGTGCTTGTTATTTGACCCCCCCCTCGCACGCTGCGGCTAAAATTTGCAGCAAATACCAAACCCATGGCCAAGCCCACCTCCGCCCTAGAATGGTGCATCATACGACTCGGCGAAGACCACAACTGGTGGGTCTCCGAGACGAGCGACCCCGTTCGCTGGGACGTGGACGGCCTGAGCATCGTTGACCCGCGGCAGGTCGCGCACCTGATCGAGCTCGTGGACGCTCTCCGCGACTACGGCTTCCACCAGGACCTCTTCGAGGCCGCGTTCATCCGCTTCCGGATCGAGAAGGACCTGGGCGGCGGCAAGGTCCGGCTCAAGAGGGTCAAGGAATCCATCTTTGAGTCGGAGGAGAAGCTCTTCGCGCTGCCAGACATCCTCGACGAGGAGAACGGGCCGTACGCGGACCTGCTCGACCACCTCACGCGTTGCCGCGTGAAGATGCTGAACGACCTCTTCAACTTCGAGAGCAAGCTCACCGTGGACGAGGTCGAGGACGAGATCCGCGAGGAGCAGAACACCCATTTCATCGAGGGCAGGGCCGTGCACACCTTTTCCGAGCTCTGCGCCATCCTCGACTACATGCCCGAGGGGATGGACTCCGACGAGGAACAGCCGTCAAAGGCGGCCGAGGAGGAGGAGGACGACCTTCCCACCCTCGACGCCGAGGAGGAGGAGAAGCTGAAGAACGACGAGTCCCTCAAGTGGGACGAGGACAGCGACGACGAGAAGGAGGACGACAAGGACACGGAGAAGAAGGACGAGGAGGACGACAAGGAGGAGGCCGCGGAGGACGACGGAGGCGCGAAGCCCCGGCGCAAGTCCCGCGGCAAGCGCTGAGCCGGTCCGGCCCGCGCCATGCATTTGCCCCGCGCAGCGACGGTCGCCCTCCTGGGGATCCTCGCAGGCTGCGAGGGCGTCGCGCCGACCGCGCGCAATCCCGTCATACCGTCGGCGGCCTCGGCCTCCCAGCTCCGGCCGGGCGACAGCCTCACGATCGCCATCATCGGCGTCCCCGATCCCACGACGAACAACGTCCAGATCGACGACCAGGGAATCGTCAGCCTCCCGTACATAGGCACCGTAAAGGCCTCCGGCGAGACCGCGGCGGGCCTGACCCAGCTCATCCGCGAGGCCTACGTCACCAAGAAGATCTACACGTCCGTCGACATCTCGGTCAGCGTCACCGAGCGCTACGTATATGTCGGCGGAGAGGTTGAGAAGCCGGGCCGCATCGTCTGGACGCCCGACCTGACCGCGTCCAAGGCGATCGAGTCCGCCGGGGGATTCACGCTGTATGCGAAGAAGGACAAGGTGGGCGTCGTCCGGAACCAGATCCTCTACGGCATCGACATCAAGCTCGCGCAGAAGAGCCCGTTCGAGGACCCCCGGCTGGAGCCCGGCGACTCGATCCAGGTGTCGCGCTCCGCGTTCTAGCGCCGCCGCGCGCCGAGCTCGGCCGCCATCTCCCTCGCGAAGTAGGTCAGGATGATGTCGGCGCCGGCCCTCTTGATGCCGACCAGCGACTCCCGGCGGCAGGCCGCGAGGTCGAGCCAGCCCAGCCTCGCGGCCGCGTGGATCTGCGCGTACTCCCCGGACACCTGGTAGGCGGCGATCGGCTTGCGGGTGGCCTGCCGCAGGCCGCGGATGATGTCGAGATAGGGGCCGGCCGGCTTCACCATCACGATGTCCGCACCTTCCGCCTCGTCGAGCCTCGCCTCGGTGAAGGCCTCGCGCCGGTTCGCGGGGTTGAGCTGGTAGGTCCGCTTGTCGAGGCTCCGCGTGCCGGCGGCGGCGGCGCTGCCCACCGCGTCGCGGAACGGGCCGTAGTAGGCCGAGGCGTACTTTGCCGAGTACGCCATGATGGCGGTGTCCTCGCGGCCGGCGGCATCCAGCGCCCTGCGGATCGCCCCCACCCTGCCGTCCATCATGTCGCTCGGCGCGACCAGGTCGACGCCGGCGCCCGCGTGCAGGACCGCCATCCTTGCGAGAATCTCGACGGTGCGGTCGTTGTCCACGTCCCTCCCGTCCGGCGTCAGGACGCCGTCGTGCCCGTGGACCGTGTACGGGTCGAGGGCGATGTCGGTCATGACGATCATCCCCGGAATGGCCTTCTTGACCGCCCGGACCGCGCGAAGGACCAGGGCATCCTCACGCAGCGCGGCTGTGCCGTCCCCGTCCTTGAGCCGCGGGTCGAGGTTCGGAAACAGCGCCACGGCAAGGATCCCGAGCCTATGGAGGGCGCGGCACTCCGCGACGAGGCCGGGGATGGACAGCCGGGACACCCCCGGCATCGATGCCACCGGCTGGGGCCGGCCCTTGCCCTCGACGACAAAGAGCGGGGCGACCAGGTCGCTGGGCCGCAGCACCGTGTCCTCCACCAGCGCCCTCAGGGCCTCCGTCCGCCGGAGGCGCCTCGGGCGGTGGACCAGATTGAGCTTGAAGGCGCTGGACATGTGTTCGTTGGCTCCTTCATTGGAGCACGCCGGCCGCCGGGTCGCCACAAGATTTTGCGTCGCCGCGCCCCATCGGCAGGCTGTCGCCCGAAAAAACAGCGTTCCGCTGCGGCGGAATATGCGATAGCACACCCTTTCCTCCTTTCACCCCTCCATGGCCATCAAGCTCTTCGACTCCCTCACGCGCGAGATGCGCGAACTCCGGCCCGCGCAGCCCGATGGCCTGTTCCGCTTCTACAACTGCGGCCCGACGGTCTACGCGCCCGCCCACATCGGGAATTTCCGCACGTTCACGATCAACGACGTGATCCGCCGCCTCCTCGAGCTTGAATTCCCCGGCAAGGTGAAGCACGTGCGCAACCTGACGGACGTGGACGACCGCACGATCGGGCAGGCCCGTCAGGAGAACCGCCCGCTCGCCGACATCACACGCAAGTGGACGGAGCTGTTCCACGCGGACTGCGTGTCGCTCAACTGCCTCCCCCCCCATGTCGAGCCGGCGGCCACCGGCCACATCCCCGAGCAGGTCGACATGATCGACGTCCTCATGCGCAAGGGAAACGCGTACCGCGCCGCCAACGGCTCCGTCTACTTCAGGATCGGCTCCTTCCCCGGCTACGGCGCCCTCTCGCGCATCAGGGACCGGGAGCTCAGGGTGACCAACAGCGTCTTCGACGCCGACAACAAGGACGATGTCGGGGACTTCGCGCTCTGGAAGGCGTACAAGCCCGAGGAGGACGGCGACGTCAAGTGGCCCGGGCCGGGCGGAGCCGCCGAGGGGCGCCCCGGATGGCACATCGAGTGCAGCGCGATGATCAAGAAGCACCTTGGCGAAACGATCGACCTGCACACGGGCGGCGTCGACCTGCTCTTCCCGCACCACGAAAACGAAATCGC
>PLKS01000064.1 GCA_003140665.1 Opitutaceae bacterium | reverse complement strand
TCGCGCAGCTATAATGTCTGATGGCAGCGGCTTCGGCCCGCATGCCCCGGGGCACATCCGGGCCACCCGCGTTGTCCCGGATCAGGGCGAATTCAAAGGCCTGCCCTCCATGACCAGTCCAGGGGGGTTGATGGGGATCTCGAATGCGTCCCCGTCGCGCACGGGCTGCACGTGTTCCGCCCAGGCAAGGTCAGGAAGGGGCGCGGCCCTCAGATAGCGCAGATTGACCGCCAGCGACGCTGCCAGCAGCGCGGCCGGGACCAAGCGCCGCCATCCCTCGAACTGAACGCAGGCGACCACAAGGAGCCATGCGAGCAGCACGTGCGGCAGAAAGAAATATCGGTCGCCGTTGCCGGGAAACCCGATGGCGCTGGCGTCATACCGAAACTTGACGGCCACGGGGATGACGAGGCAAAGCCACGCAAGGGCCAGCATGGCCCTCGAAAGACGCCACTCACCCCTGCGGAGCGAGGCCCAGGCCGCCGCGGCCGCGACCGCAACGCCCATCGCGATCCAAAGCGGGCCCGGCAGGATCGTCATCCCATAGCCCATCCAGAAGGTCCCGAAGAGGCGGGCGGCCACGTACGCCATCAGTCCGCTTGGATCGATGGCCGTCGACTGGATGAAGTGGCCGCGATAGCCGTACAGGTAGCTCGCCTGAACGGCACACGCCAGGAGCGCCAGGACCGCCAGAATCGCCGATTCGCGGGTGCGCCGCAGGGCGGACCTGAGGACGAACAGGGGGAACAGGAAGCAGAGGAACGGGCCGGTGAGTCCGCAGAGCGCCAGGGCGCCGCGATCGCACCATCTTTGCGCAGCCGTCGCGCCGTCGTCCGAAATAAGAAGCATGACCAGGACAAGGGCCACGCACCACTGGAGGTTGGCCAGGCTCAGGAACACCTCGTCCGTGTGGGGCACGAGCGCAAATGCCAGCGCCAGCGCAGGCTTCGCCGGCAGCCGGACTCGCCGTGAGAAGAGCACTGCGATGGCCGCGGCGTCAAAGCAAAGGGCGGCGACGTTGTAAATGGTGGGAGCCAGGAGCGGGTCGAAGAATGCCGCCGCCCACGCTACGCAGCGGGGGAGCAGGTGCAGGTAGCCGCCGTAGGGGGTGTGGAACGCCGCAAGGCCGAGCTGGCGGGCGCCGATGAAAAAGATGGTCCCGTCCTCGGCAAAGAACTGGGGGTTCCGGAGGGAGTCCGGCTTCCTGAGGATCAGGATGAGAACGACCGCTGCCAGCGTTCCGAGGGCGATGGAGCGCCGCCTCACGGTGGACCCGGTTTGCTGCATGGATCCGTTCCGGGGGCAGGCTAGGGCCGCCGCCGCGCGCCTTGGCCCGGCTTTCGCCCGGTCGCCGCGATAAGCTGGTTCGGAAGGTCGACGACGCGCACGGCCTCGAATCCCGCCTTGGAAAGGTAGATGCCCAGTTCCTCGCGGGTTGAGGCCATGCTGATGTGGGCGGGCCGGCGGTCAATCGGGTAGCGGGCGCCCTCGGTGAACACGTTCCAGCCGTGCTCGGAATCGAGGGGATAGTTGTCGAAGTAGCCGCGACCGCCCGGCCGCAGGACCCGGAACGCCTCCTCCACATAGCGGTAGCGGTCCCACTCATACAGGTGCATGAAGACGATCGTGCAGTAAACGAGGTCGAAGGCGTCCTCGGGAAACTCCTGAAGCCCGACCGTCGACAGCTCGACGAGCCGCGTGTTCGGCAGGCCCTGCAGCCGCGCCGCGGCGTGCCCGAGCATCCCGCCGGAGATGTCCGCCCCGAACCATTGCAGGCATTCGCCGCCGAGGAGCTTGCCGACCCGCCCGATGCCGCAGCCGATCTCCAGGACCACGTCGTTCCTGTCGAGGCCCACGGTCGCGCGCAGCGTGTCGATGAAGCCCCGCGCGGTGAGATCCATGGTCGGCTCGTCCGTGTGGCCGGCGACCGCAAGCGAGGCCACGTCGAAATCCCTCGCCTGCCGGTCCCACACCCTCTTGTACGCCGAGCGGTCGCCCAGCGTGCCGGTGCTGTTGCGCCAGCGTTCGTGGGCGTCGTCCGCGCTCATGCGCCTGGGGGCACGCACCAGATCGAGGTCTTCATGATCGAACGCCATTCCGAAGGTTCCAGCTGCGCCTCGAGGCTGAGCAGGTGCCGTCCCGGCGGTGTCTCAAACGTGACCTCGAATCCCGGGCGCGGGTTTGCCGGCTGGGGCCCGTGCCTTTCGATGACCTCCGGCTCCTCGAGGCCATGGCGGCCGACGAAGAGCCGCCCGTCCAGGTCGACCCGGATGGCGGAGACCGCCCGGCCGTCCTGGGGCCACGCCCATCCGCGCAGCGTGAACGTGGGTTCCCGGTATATGCGGAAAGGCGACGTATGCAGGTAGTAGGTGAACACGCCCCCTTTGACCGGGGATCCCCCAGGCGGAACGGGCGAGCCGGCCCGGGGGGAGCTGCCGGATGCCCGCAGCGGCGCGCACAGGCGCCAGAGCCACGAGCGCCTGATGCCCTCGAGCTCGACCTCGAGCGCGGCCTTTTCTTGGCCCTCGGCCTCCAGCATCCGGGTGAAGAGCTCCATGTCCGCGAACGCCTCCTGCTGGCGCCTGAGCAGCCCCGCCAACTCCTCGCGCAGCACGTGGAGGTACGAATTGCGCTCCCCGCGGTCGAGAAACTCGTTCACCATCTTGGCGCGGAACGCCGCCTCGCGCCGCTTCACGTCGTCGATCTCCGCCGTCAGGGCGGCGATGCGCAGGTTTGGGTCGTCGGGCGCCGGGTTCATTCGAGGTGCTCCACCCAGGACTTCCTGGCGCGCGAGAGGTAGGCCGGGGAGAAATCCTCCCCGACCAGGGTGAGGTTGGGATTGTAGGCCGGGTCGGACATGAGGAGATCGGCCCACGTGTCCATCATGTAGTCGATCTCGGACTGGAACCGCGCCTTCTTCTCGGGGGTGTCCTCGACGCCCCGCGTCGCCGACTCGTGGTGGTAGAACTCCGCGTAGGGCGTCCAGAGGTTCCGATATCCCGCCTTGATGAGCTTGCAGCACAGGTCGACGTCGTTGAACGCGATCGACAGGTACTTCTCGTTGAGTCCGCCCACCTCCTGGAACCTGTCCTTCCGGATCAGCAGGCAGGCGGCGGTCACCGCGCTGTAGTTCTGGACGAGGCGCAGGCGGTTCTTCTGGCCCTGGTCGCCCCGCGGGAACTCCTTGAACGGATGCCCGGCAACGCCCCCCAGGCCAAGGATGACGCCCGCGTGCTGGATGGTGTTCAGGGGATAGTAGAGCATCGCGCCCACGGCGCCGATCCCCGGCCGGACGGCATGGCTGACCATCTCGGTCAGCCATCCCGGGTCGATCGCCTCCACGTCGTTGTTGAGGAGCCCCACGATCTCGCCACGGGCCTCGCGCACGGCGCGGTTGTTGATCGCCGAGTAGTTGAACGGCTCGCCGCAGGGCATGACGCGGACCCGCGGGTCCTCCCTCGAGACCTGCGCAAGATAGGCGAGCGCTTCGGGATCGTCGGAACCATTGTCGACGATGACGATCTCGTAGCTGGGATAGTCGGTCGTGGCCAGGATGCTCCGGACCGCCTGCCGGACGAGCTGGAGCGCATTCCGTGTCGGGATGATGAGCGAGACAAGGGGGGCGGCCGACGGCACGGGATACTTTATCCGCCAGTGATCGCCCGGCACCGGCAGCAGCTCGACGGTTTCCCCCAGCCGCCTGAAGTGGTCCTCGAGGGCCATGCGGGCCGCCTCGATCGGGTAGCTCTTCTCCGCGAGCTGGAGGGCGGTCGAGCCCGGGACGGCGCGCCAGTGGTAGAGCAGCTTCGGAATGTGGCGTATCGAGGAGGGGGGGATCCTCTCGATCGCCCGAAGGAGCAGGTCCCAGTCCTGGCTGCCCTCGTATCCCTTCCTGAAGCCGCCGAGGGATCGGACAAGCTCGGTCCTGTAGACGGAGAGGTGGGAGGTGTAGTTCTGGCCGTGGTTGAGGTCGGGGTTCCAGTCCGGCTTGAAATACGGGTCGAAACGCCGGTCCTCCACGTCGACCTTGTCCTCGTCCGAATAGATGAACTGCGCGTCGGGGTGGGCGTCGAGCTCGGCGGCGACCTCGTACAGCGCCATGGGGGACAGCACGTCATCGTGGTCGAACAGGGCGATGAATTCGCCGGTGGCGAGGTCGACGGCCGTGTTGGTCGCCTCGCAGATGTGGCCGTTGGACTTCCTGAACTCCACCTTGATCCGGGGATCCATAGCCTCGAAGCGCTCGAGAACCGTTCGCACGTGGGGCTGCGTCGAGGCGTCGTCCGCGATGCACAGCTCCCAATGGGGGTAGACCTGGTCGAGCACGGACTGGATGGCCTTCCCGAGCAGCCCCTCCGGCGTGTCGTATACGGGCATCACGACCGAAATCACGGGCCTTGTCGCGAAAGCCTCGATGTGGGCCCTGACCGCGGCGCCATCGGCGGCATCGAGCGCCTCGTGCTGCTCGCACCATTTCTCGTATTCGCTCAGCTGGGTGGGGTCGCCGGCCTTGCCGACGTGCACCATCGCCTGGAAATAGGGGTGCCAGCCGTCGTCGTGCTGCACCTCCACGACCAGCAGGTGGTCGCCCAGGTGGGTGCGGACGTCTATCTTGATGCCGCAGTACTCGGCCTGCCTCATGCCGGTCGAGACCAGGACGTCCAGGCGCTTGGAGCCGTAGATCCCGATGGTCGTCTCGCCCGCGAATTCCGCGCGGATTCCCAGGATGGGGGCACCGGAATTCTCATAGCACCAGCCGAGGATCAGGAGCTTGTTGGACGCGGTGCTCCACGTCCTCGGATGATCGAAATTGAACGTGTAGGCGTGGGCGACCGGCGCCGTTCCGTTCGCTTGCGGCCTCGCGGCCGCGGGGACTGGAATCGCCGGCGCCGCGGGGGCGGCGGGCGGGGGCGGATGGGCCGGGACCCCTTGGGGCCGCGACCGGCCGAGGAACCTCTCCAGATCCCGCAGCGGCGCCGTGAGCCTCCAGGACAGGGAGCGGACCATGGACTTTAGCCTCTGTTCGCGGGCCTTCAGCTCGGCGTCCATCTCCAGCATCCTCGCGACCAGCTTCCCATGCTCCACGGACGCCTTCGCGGTCTCCGCGGAAGCCTTGGCCAGGTCGGCGGAGGCCGCCTCCATCTGGCTGCGGGCGATCTTCTCGACGCCGTTTATGCGGGCCTCGAGATTCTGGATATGGCGCTCGGAAAGCTTCTTGTGCAGCTTCAGGTGCCGGTCCTGCGACTCGATCCGCTCCTCCAGGTTTCGNNATCGCGGCGAGGTCGGCCGCCAGGCCCGCGAGATCAGCCGGCGGCGCGCCGCTCCCGGGCTGGAGGGCATCGGACAGCTCGCGCGCGGCAACCGTCAGGTCCGAGCCCGCGGAGTTCCGGATTATCTCCCAGCACGCTCGGGGCGGGCTCGCGAGGACGGAGTCGTAGATCTTGGCGAGCGCCGCCGTGTTGGCCTCGAGGTCGAAGTGCTTGCTCGCGAACGCGGCGCCCCGCTTTCCCAGGCTTGCCGCAAGGGCCGGGTCCCTGAATATCCGCTCGCAGCAGTCCGCGATGTCGCCGGGGGTTCCGCTCGACAGGAAGAGGGCCTCGACCCCGTCCCGCATCTCCAGCGCGATGTTGGTCGCCGGCAGCACGACGGGCCGGCCGGACGCAAGGAATTCGGGCAGCTTCGAGGGAAGCCGGAAGTCGTTGAACGGCCCGGGCCTGCCTGGCTGAACAAGGGCGTCCGCAAGGGCGAGGAGCTTCGGCAGGCGGCCCTTCGCGACAAAGCCCAGGTCGAGCACATGCTCCTTCAGTTCGGGGGAAAGACCCTCGAGAAACTCCGGCCGGTTGAATCCCGTCCGGACAAGCCGGGTCGGCAGGCCCCTCTGGTTCAGGAGCCGCACCGCCACGTAGAGCTCCCGCATCTCGGGCTCGTTGGCGAACGTGTTGCTTCCGGTGAAGACGACGACCCTCTCGCCGGATAGGAGCCCGAGGGACCTGCGAAGCTCCGGGGCGGCAGGCGCCGGCGTCAGATAGTCGGGGTCGACGCCGGGCGCGATCACCGAGCAGGGAACGGTGGCCGGAACGAATTCCCGCAGCCTGTCGACGATCACGGTCGCCGCGTCCGCGAGGCGCAGGAAGGTCCTGTGCCTCACGGGATGGGGCAGGCTGTCGGACATGATCGAATCCAGCTCGTCAAAGCCCATGGCCCTCAGCTCCGCGATCGGCCTTCGCGCGTACCCCGAGATCAGGTATTCCTCATTGTCCTCCAGGTGGATGATCAGCTTGGCGCTGCGCCTGGCCGTCCGCTGGTAGGCCACCACGAACTTGCGCACGCATTCCCGGGGCGTCCATGCGTGGATGATGTCCGCCGTTGCGCGGTCGGGGAAGAGCGCGGGCTGCGAGAGAACGTCGTCATACAGCGCCGGGATGTAGACCGGGTCGGATGCCACCGACAGGGTGTCCCGGCCCGAGGGCACGGCGACGACGACCGCATGTCCCTGCGCCGACAGGACGTTGGCGAAGCCGCCTATGTGGTTCAGGCTGTTGGTGGTGAAGTCGCCGTAGTTGACAAACAGGATGTTCACCGGGTTGGGTCCGCGTCGCGCGCTGTCAGTACGGCTTCACGGCACTGGCAGCGTCGCTCACCTCGGTCGATTCGGGCTCGGGCAGATTGTCAAAGCCGCCGGACACCCTGAAAATGATCGCGTCCCAAGGAGTCGCGCCCCGCTGGGAGCGGTTCGGCGAAAGGCTCCAGTCCATGATTGCCATGGCGAGGATGCAGGGGTCCGAGATCGGCAGCTCGGCGAAGGTCTTCTCCCGGACGACAAGGGGAACCGCCTTTGAATCCATCCTGCCGATGAACTCCGCCAGGGCCGCCTGGTCGGCCTCGCCCGGGCCGCGGGCCCCAAACTCCTTGCGGCCGAGGTCCGCATCCTCGGTGCGGCCCGCCTCGGCGAATAGCTCGATGGCCTTGAGGTCGCAGGCCCGGCTGAGCCTCGCGTCGAGGCTGGCTTCCCGCGCGTACGACCGCACCGCGTCCAGCCGCCCCGAGTCCGCGAGGTAGCGCAGGTACGCGAGATGGGCCCCGACGGGCGCCCCGGAGCCGGGCGCGGCGCCCAGCGAGGCGCTGTATTCGGCGAGAAAGGGCGTGGCGTCCTGCGCCCTGTCGGGGAAAAGCTGGGCGGCCATCGCGGGAACGTCGTCCCTGAGGGCCAAGCGCTGGACGTTGAAATGGATGTCGCCTATCGAGCTGCCGAGCGGGAGGTGCAGCGACTCCCTTCGGTGGATGAGGATCTCGCGATCGACGACGGCGCGCATCGCCGCGGTCCGAACGGCGTCCTCAGGATGGTCGGCGACGAACTGGAACAAGGCGGAGCGCGGCCTGCCCAGCAGCACCATGGATTCGGCCAGGATCGGATTGAAGTCGGACTGGTACTTTTCATCGGGCCTTATCGCCTTTAGCATCCCGTCGACGATCTTCTTCTGGTCGTAGTCCGCGGCCACGCGGAAGATGGTCTGAAGGAGAAGCGGCCGGTGCTCGTCCAGGACCGGGAAGGCCATGACCTCGCCCCACCGCTGGCGCCGCGCCATCACCTCCAGGATGGCCACGAGGGCCTCGTCCCGGATCGGGTCGTTCCTCTTCTCGTCGAGCCCGTAGAGATAAATCGCGCAGTTGACGTCGTCGAAGGCCCCGAGGCGCTTGCGCTCGAGGTTGAAGAGGACGCGCTCCTTGAAGTAGTCCAGCGGGTAGGGGCCCAGCTTCAGGTCACCCCGGCTCAGCGCCTTGGCGGTGGGCGAGTCCGGATAGACCCTCCGGGCGCGCTCGACGTTGGATTCGGCATGCTTCCAGTAGAACTGCAGGTAGGAGTACGAGTAGCTCCCCTCCGCCATGGTCGTCACGTAGTCGTTCGCCTGTTCGTAAAGCCGTGCGGCTTCGGGGCTTCCAACCTCCGGGGTCGATCCGTCCAGGTTGGCGGCAGGCAGCTGCGCTGACGAGGCCAGCGCCGCGACGAGGAGACTCACCAGGCGTATCCGTGGGGGCATTGGAAAAAAAGGCGGACCCTCAGATTTGCAGGAGTCCGCCCGGTAGGTAAATGACGAAGTACGGGCGTCAGAGCTTGTAGCCGCACTCCGCCGCGTCCTTCGCAAACGTCTTCACCGTGTCCAGGGACACCTCGGTCAGGTCCATGCCGAGCATCTTGGCGGCCTTCCCGAGGATGTCATGGGGCACCGTGATGATGGCGCAGCCGCATTCCTGGGCCTGGAAGATGTTGAGGACCTCCCGGGTGCTCGCCCAAAGGAGCTCGGCCTTGGCATGGTTGTGGAGGAGCGCGGTGCAGGCCCGCATGAGCGGCATGGGGTCGACGCCGGTGTCTGCGATTCGTCCCGCGAACACCGAGACCACCGACGGAACGGCGGGATTGAGCGCCTCGGCGACGCCGGCAACCTGCTTCAGGGTGAGGATGGCGGTGATGTTGAGCTTCACACCCTGCGCCGCGAGCTCCTTGACCAGGGGCAGCGAGGATTCCCCGCGCGAGTTGGTGATCGGGATCTTCGTGTAGACGTTCTTGCCCATCGCGGTGATCTTGAGCGCCTGCCGCTTCATGTCCGTGAAGTCGTCCGTGAAGACCTCAAGCGAGATCGGCTTCGCCGTCACCGTCTGGAGGATATCCCGCGCGAACGCCTCATAGTCCTTGATCCCGGCCTTCTTCATGAGGCTCGGGTTGGTCGTCAGGCCCTTGATGTAGGGCTTGGAATAGAGGTCCAGTATGCCCGCCTTGTCGGCGCCGTCGGCATAGAGCTGTATGGTAAGGTCGTTGAGGGATTTCATGTGTTTTTGGAGGTCAAAATAGAGGTCACTGTTTGGGAACCGGCAAGTAGATTATAGACAACGCCAGTAGTCTTCGCGAATCCGACAGGAGTGGATCGAAGGCGTAGGCAAAGACATCTGACAGCCGGATCGCCCAAACCATCTATTCGGGGCGCCGTTTTCAGGCATCTTTCCCGGGCTGGGCCGATGCTCCCAGGATGACCGCGACCGCCTCGGGAAAAGCCCTTACCGTATGATCAGGCAGCAAGTTGAATTTCTCGTCATAGCCGAAATCGATGAGCACGGTCTTGACCCCGGCGCGTCTGCCGCAGTCCACGTCGCGCCACCGGTCGCCGACCATCCAGGACCGGGGCAGGTCGGCGCCGAGCGCCGCGGCGGCGTCGAGAAGCATGCCGGGCTCGGGCTTGCGCCTGCGGGACGCCTCGCCCATTCCCGGATCGAAGCACACCTCGACCCGGTCGATCTCCGGGACAAGCTCAAGCAGGCGCGCGTGCATCGCGTCGACCAGGGACCGGGGAATGGTGCCGCGCCCGACGTCGGGCTGGTTGGTCGCGACGACGAGCAGAAAGCCGGCCTCCTTGAGCGCGCGGCAGCCGGCGGCGACCCCTTCGTGCAGCCGGAACTCCTCGACCGTGCCCGGCGGGAACGGCTTCCCATCCCGGACGACCTGGACGTTCAGCGTTCCGTCCCGGTCCAGGAAGACTGCGGGCCGCAGCGCCATCCTCCTCAGGGCTTGGCCGCCACCGACTCCCACTTCGTCTGGTTCACCTTGAGGTCGGGATGGGAGACGAAGAGGTGCCAGACCACCGCCTGGAAGGCTTCGCTATGGGGCGTGACATTGTTGGGGTTGACCGTCGGGACGATCACGCACGCGTCGGCGACCTTCGCCGTGTAGCCGCCGTCCTTGCCCACGATCCCGATGATCCGGGCCCCCACCTGCTTCGCAAGCTGCATGGCGGCGACGAGGTTTGGCGACACGTTTTTCTCCAGGTTGCCTCCGCCCACGGACAGGATGAAGAGGCAGTCCTTGCTGTTCAGCTTGCCGACGCGCAGCCACTCGACGAACACGCTGGCCCAGCCGTCGTCGTTGGTGCGGGCGGTCAGCTCGGCGACGTTGTCGGTCGGCGCGTACGCCTCGATCCCCGTGATCTTCCGGAAATCGTTCACCGCGTGGGACGCATTGGCGGCGCTTCCCCCCACGCCCAGCATGAACAGGCGGCCCCCGTGCTCCCTCACGGCGCGCAATTCGGCGACGCATTTTTCGCAGTCTGCCGGGTTGATCTTGGCCACGATCTCGGCCGTCTCCTTGAGGTGTTGTGCGGAGTATGACATGGGATGCAGAATGCAATAGGGGGCACCGAATGCGAGGCGGCAATCGCCTTCTAAACAGAGCGACATAAGTTATTGCGCATGACTGGAGGTGTTTCCGGGCTGGCTAAGGATATGGGGTGAGATTTGCCTGACAAACGTTCAATTTCGCTTGCCATCGTAATGACATGTCTAATTTAACGGTGTGCTTTTCGGATGCACCGGACGATCCCACGGCAAGCCTAACGCTAGGTATCCATTATACTAATACGTGGCCTAATACCAGCGGCCACACTGGATCAGCCCAGATAAGCCGGCGTCAGGCGCCGATCAACCTATTCACTCAATAGAGCCGGAGTTCCCAATCTTCGAATGGTGGTTCGACGCGGAAGCTCGGATCGCAGTATGAATGCAGGAAATCGGTCGCCCGTTTCTCCGCGTGCTTTAGATTGGTAACCTCACCTTTGTCGTTTACTTCCAGAACGTTTACGAGGATCGCGTAGGTGTGCTCAATGGCGCTGGGCTCTTTTCCGTAGAGGTCCAGATATTGGACTCCTTCGAGCATGTTATGCGTTCCGCTTGCTAGGAAGTACGAGAAAGTCCTAAGAGCGCCGCTGACGCTGTGGGGCAACTTCATTGTTTGGTCGAACCATGCAAAACGACTCGTTTAAGTCCAACCTAAGCCACGGGCGCCAGCTGTCGGTGGGAGCTCTGGTGTGGTGTTCGGGACTGGGCGCGATGCACCTACGAGACAACTTCGCGCCGGAAGCTTACGATCAAACGGCGCGGCCCGCGCTCGCTTCGCCACGGGAAAGTTGAATGTTTCCTGGGCGTTCGCCGCCGAATCACTTGAAATGCCGAGCGAGCGCCGGGGAGCCCGGCCTAGTTCCTGATCTGCCACTGGGTGCCCACGTTGCCCAGGTAGACGGAGGACTCGAAGGTAGTTCCGTTCATCAGCCAGACATAGCGGTCCCCGGTCATGGTGTTCTCAAAGACGATGTCCGGCTGGCCTACGCCTGTGAAGTCCTCGGTCGCTGCGATCTGCCACTGCGTGCCGGGGTTGCCCAGGTAAACGGAGGACTCAAAGGTGGTGCCGTTCATCATCCAGACATAGATATCCCCCGTCGAGGTGTTCTCAAAGACGATATCCGGCTGGCCGGTGCCGTAGAAATCCGCCGTGTCCGCGATGCGCCACTCGGTTCCCGTGATGCCGAGGGACACGCTGGAGACGTAGGCTGTGCCGTTCATGAGCCAGATCACGCTCTCTCCCGTCGTCGTGTTCGTCCAGAGGATGTCCGCGTTGC